>JBMFWZ010000023.1:0-35855 GCA_049964755.1 Steroidobacteraceae bacterium
GGCTGCTGCGTGCCTGGGCAGGCGAGTCGGCCATCGAGCACGTGCTGCTGGTCGCCTGTGGGTTGGATTCGGCGCAGGCCGGGGAGCGCGAGATCGCCGCGCAGCTGCGCCTCGCGTGGGAGAGTGCGCGTGCGGCCGGCACCAGCGGCCCGCTGCTGAACCGCCTGCTGGGCGAGGCACTCGGCATCGCCAACCGAGTGCAGCGACTGAGCTCGGGCGTGCGCGCCCCATCGCTCGCCGATCTTGCCGTCGAGCGGATGTTGAGCCACCTCGGCGCCGCTCGCCCGACGGTTGCGCTTCTTGGCGTGTCCCCCATGACCCGCCGCTGCGGACTGGCACTTGCCGCCGCCGGCGTTCCGCTGCTCATCGTCAATCGCACGCTCACGGCGGCCGAAGCGTTCGCTGCCGAGGTCGCCGGCCGCGCCATGGCGCTGGAGACCTTCCGGGAGCGTCCCGAGCCGGTCGCCGGACTGATCCTCGCCGCCGCCGGCGGCACCGCACTGCTCGGCGAAGGGACGCTCGAGCGGCTCGCGGCGCCCGCGGCACACCGAGCGCTCGCAATCGACTTCGGTGTCCCCCCGAACCTCGATCCCGAGGCCGCGCAGCGCGCGCGCCTCGAGCGCATCGGCATGGACGAGTTGGTTCAAGCCGTCGAAGAGCAACGTCTGGGCGAGCTGCTGCGCCTCGCTCCGGTGCGCGCCGCCATCGATGATCAGCTCGCGCGTCTGCGCGCGGAGATGGCGAGCCGCGCCATCGGACCGCGACTTGCCGAGCTGCGCGAGGCCTTCGAACGCATCGCCGCGGAAGAGGCTGAACGGGTGCTCGGCACCCAGCTACACGATCTCGCGCCGGCCCAACAGGACGCGGTGCGTCGACTCACCGAGCGCGTGGCACACAGCCTGGTACACCTGCCCATCTCGGGGCTGCGGGCCGCCGCACCCTACACCACCACCGAAGTGCTCGAGGCCTTCTTTCGCGAGGCGCACCTGCACCGGCGCGCCGAGCCGCACGATCCATCATCGTCCGAACGAACTGTCCCCTACACGTCATGAACCATCCTCGCTCAGAGCAGCTCTACGCCCGCGCCCGCGCGGTCATTCCCGGCGGTGTTAACTCGCCCGTGCGGGCCTTTCGGGCCGTCGGCGGCACACCCTTGTTCATCGACCGCGGCGAGGGCCAGTACCTGATCGATGCCGACGGGCGGCGGTATCTGGACTTCGTCGGCTCCTGGGGCCCACTGATCCTGGGCCACGCCCACCCGGAAGTGATCCGCGCGATCGGCACGGCGGCCGCCGGCGGTACCACCTTCGGTGCCCCCTGCGCCGGGGAGGTGGAGCTCGCCGAGCGGGTGGTGGGCGCCTACCCGGGCATCGAGCAGGTGCGCTTCGTCTCCTCGGGCACTGAGGCGGTGATGAGCGCGATCCGTTTGGCGCGCGCGGTGACCGGACGGAGCCTGATCGTGAAGTTCTCCGGCTGCTATCACGGTCACGCCGATCACCTGCTGGTCGCAGCCGGCTCGGGGCTCGCCACCTTCGGGCGGCCCTCCTCCGCCGGCGTTCCGGAGCCGTTCACCGCCTGCACGCGTGTGTTGCCGCTCGATGACGAAGCGGCCATCGCGGCACTGATGGCCCGCGAGGGCGCACAGGTCGCCGCCGTGATCATCGAGCCGGTTCCGGCCAACCACGGCCTGCTGCCGCAGCGACGCGAGTTCCTCGCGAGGCTGCGCGAGCTGACACGTGCGCATGGCACGCTGTTGATCTTCGACGAGGTGATCTCGGGGTTCCGGTTGGCGCACGGCGGGGCGGCCGAGCGGCTCGGGATCACGCCGGACCTCGCCACCTTCGGCAAGGTGATCGGTGGCGGCCTGCCGGTCGGCGCATTTGCCGGCCCGCGGGCCATCATGGCACGGCTCGCCCCGGACGGGGACACCTACCAAGCCGGCACGCTCTCGGGCAATCCGGTAGCGATGGCGAGCGGAATCGCGACGCTCGAGGTGTTGGCACGCGAGAACGGCTGGCAGCGACTCGAGGCGCTTGGCGAGACGCTCGAGGCAGCGGTGCGGCCGGTGCTCGCTGGCGCACCCTTCCCGGTACATCTGGTGCGAGTCGGTTCGCTCTTCTGGCTGTCGATGCACACCGATGGGGCGCCGCGCACGGCAGCTGCACTCGAGGATGTCGCCAGCGCGCGCTACGGGCGGTTGTTCCATGCGCTGCTCGAGCAGGGCATCTACTTCCCGCCCTCGGCCTATGAGGCCTGCTTCCTCTCACTGGCGCACCAGGAGGCGGACCTACAGACGCTGAGCCGCGGCCTGCAGCTGGCGTTCGCGGCCGCGGCATGACGCAACGCGCGATCAAAGTCCCGCGTGTTCTGCAGATCACCGTCATGGTGCTGGTGCTCGTATGCACCGTGCAGGTCGGTTGGTGGATCTACGATCAGCATCGCTACGCGGTGGAGAAGGTCGCTGAACTGCAGCGCGCCTATCAGCAGCAGGCCTGCGCAGCGCGCGCGCTGCTCCTTGCGGGCGTGCCGGTCGCGCGCGTCCAGGCACTGTTGCCCATGATCGAACTGACCCCGGACGGAGCGCGGCCGAGTCCCGCCGCCGAGCACCGGATGCTCACAGAGGAGCATTTGCGCATCGAGCAGTACGCCTGGGAGGGTGCGTTCTTCCTGTTGGCGCTTGGCGCCTGCATCGTGGTCATCGCACTCGCACTGCGTGCCGAGGCGCTGGTGATGCTCGAACAGGACAACTTCCTCGCCATGGTCTCTCATCAGTTCAAGACCCCACTAGCGAGCCTGCAGTTGTCGCTCGAGACGCTTGCGCTGCGCCCGGCATCTGTGCAGCAAACGCAGGTGCTCACCGAACGGATGCTCGCGGATCTCGAGCGCATGGAAGGCATGGTGAGCCGCATCCTCGAGAGCGCGCGTCTCGATCGCGGCCGCGTCGAGCTGCGCCATGAGCCGGTCGACCTCGCGAGCGCCGTGCGCCGCGCGAGCGTCTCGGCCGAAGAGCGTGCCGCGCAGGCGCGCATCAAGATCGCCTTCGAGCTCGACCCGGGACTGGTGGTGCTCGCCGACCCGCTCGCCCTGGACGTCGTGCTGCGCAACCTGCTCGACAACGCGCTCGCCGCGGTCGCGCCCATTGGCGGCGGCACCATCGTGTTTGCAGCGCGGCGCACCGCGGGGTTCGTGGAACTGACGGTGAGTGACACGGGCATCGGCTTCCGGCCGACCGACGGGGCGCGTCTGTTTGAGAAGTTCACGCGACTGCAGCCGGGCGGCGGCAGCTATCACGGCACGGGACTCGGACTGTATATCGTGCGGCGACTGATGCATCTGATGGGCGGACGGGTGAGCGCCGAGAGCGCCGGGGCGGGCCAGGGCTCGCGTTTCGTGTTGGTCTGGCCGGCCGCCTCGGCGGAGTCGGCATGAACACGCCCAGCGAAACCGTCCACCGGATCCTGGTGGTCGAGGACGATCCGCACCTCGCCGCCGGCGTGGTCGAGAACTTGCGCGCCGAGGGGTACGCGGTCGAACGGGTCGACAACGGGCGCGCAGCGCTCGAGGAGCTCGAGGCCGATTCCTACGCCCTGGTGTTGCTCGATGTCATGCTACCGGAACTCGACGGGTTTACGGTCTGCCGCACGCTGCGCGAGCGCGGCGACAACACCCCGGTGCTGTTCCTGACCGCGCGCGGCGATCCGGCCGACCGCGTACGCGGCTTGGAGGCCGGTGGCGATGACTACCTGCCGAAGCCCTTTCACCTGAAGGAGTTGCTGCTGCGGGTGCGGGCCATCCTGCGCCGCTGGGATTGGTACCACAGCGCGGCGGCGGAAACCTCGGTGCTGCGCTTCGGGCAGAACGAGGTGGACTTCCGCGCCTTTCGAGCCCGGTCCTGGAACGGCCTGACGCAGGAACTCACCGAGAAGGAGGCGATGATCCTGAAGGTGCTCGCCGAGCACCCCGGACAGATCGTCTCACGCGAGGATCTGCTCGAGCGGGTGTGGGGCTACGATGTGTTTCCGTCGACCCGCACCGTCGACAATTTCATTCTGCGGCTACGACGGCGCTTCGAGCGCGACCCGGCCAATCCGCGCCACTTCCTCACCGTCTGGGGCGTGGGCTATCGCTTTCTCATCGAGACCGAATCATGACCGGGAACGTCCTGCGCATCGGTACCCGCGCCTCGGCACTCGCGCTGTGGCAGGCGCGACACGTCGAGGCGCTGATCGGCGCTCTGCCGGACGCGCCGGCGGTCGAGCTGGTACCCATCGTCACCACCGGTGATCTGCAGACCCAGGTGCCACTGTGGGCGGTGCGCGGACGGGCATTCTTCACCAAGGAGCTCGACCGTGCACTCCTCGATGAACGCATCGACCTGGCCGTCCACAGCCTGAAGGATCTGACCACCGAGCTCGAGCTGGGACTTGCGCTCGCCGCCGTGCTCGAGCGCGAAGATCCGCTCGATGCGCTGGTGAGCCAACAGGGTACGCCGCTCGCGGCGCTCGAGGCCGGGGCACGGGTGGGCACCAGCAGCCTGCGCCGGCGCGCCTTTCTCGCCCGGGCGCGCCCGGATCTGCACTTGCTGGAACTGCGTGGCAACGTTCCAACCCGCATCGAACGGCTCGAGCGCGGCGAATACGATGCGATCGTGCTGGCGGCCGCGGGCCTGAAGCGACTCGGACTCGAGGCGCGCATCAGCGAGCGGCTCGCGCCCGAGGACTTTCCGCCCGCGGTCTCGCAGGGCGCGATCGGCATCTGCACGCGCGAGCACGACGCGAAGACGCGCTCCTGGGTGAGCAGGCTCGAGCATGGGCCGACTCGACTCGCGGCCACGGCCGAGCGTGCGCTGCTGCGGCGCATCGAGGGGGGCTGTCAGGTGCCGCTCGGCGCGCTGGCGACGCTCGCGGGCACCGAACTCAGCCTGCGGGCCGTGGTGTGCGCGCTCGACGGGCGCACCAGCCTCACCGCGTCGGGCACCGCGAGCGCCGGGGCCGACGAAGCGCGCGCACTCGGAGAGCGCCTCGCCGAAACGCTCATCGCCCAAGGTGCGAGCCGACTCATCGCCACCCAGCGCGCCGCTCAAAAGGACGCGAACGCGTGAGCGACGCCGCCCGACCCGTCGTCGTGACGCGCGCTGAGGTGCCCGGGAGCGGTTTGACCGGCGAGCTGGCCCGCATCGGTCTGGCGGCGCTGCACTGGCCCGTGATCGACATCGAGCCGACCGCGCCCGACACTTGGTGCGAGGCGCGCAAAGCCATCGACACCTTTGACTGGATCGTGTTCACCAGTGTGCATGCCGTGGACGCGCTTGCCGATGCGCTACCGGGACCGCCGCGCGCGCGCATCGGCGCCGTCGGTCCCGCGACGGCCGAGACGCTGCGCGAGCGGGGCTGGCGGGTCGATCTGACCGGTTCCAGCGGGGCGCAGGGGCTGCTCGGCGCGCTCGCCGAAGTCGGCGTTCGCTCCCAGCGCGTGCTACATCCGGCCGGCTCGCGCGCACTGCCGACGCTCTCTCGGGGGCTCGAGCAGCTCGGTGCCGAGGTGGTGAGCTGCATCGTGTACCACACCGTTGCAAATGCGCTCGACGTCAGCGAGTGCCGCCGCTGGATTGCCCGTCGGGGCGTGAGCGCGGTGACCTTCGCCAGCCCCTCGGCCGTCACCGAGTTGGCGCACGCGCTGGGTGAGCGCGACTTCTTCCAACTGCTCGCCGATGCGCCCGCGCTCGCCATCGGACCGACCACCGCGCGCCAGCTTGCCGCGCGCGGCGTGGCCGCCGTGACCGCTTCTGCCCCCACGCTGCGCGCCCTTGCGCTCGCCTGCCGTGGGGTGTCCCCGGGTTCGCCAGACGCGGACCCCGACTCTGCACGGGCGCTGCGCGCCGAATCGAGGCCTTCGTCATGAATTTCCCTACCGTCAGACCGCGCCGCACCCGCCAGTCGGACCTGTGGCGACGCATGGTGCGCGAGACGCGTCTCACGCCCGATCAGCTGATCTATCCGTTGTTCGTCGTGCCCGGACATGGCGTGCGCCATCCGGTGCAGAGCATGCCCGGGGTGTGCCAGCTATCGGTGGACGAGGCCGTGCAGGAGGCGCGCGCGATCGAGCAGGCGGGTCTGCCGGCGGTGCTGTTGTTCGCCGCACCGGAGCACAAGGACGCCAAAGCGAGCGCCGCGCTCGATCCACACGGGCTCGCCGCCGAGGCGATCGCGGCGATCAAGGCGACCTGCCCGAAGCTGCAGGTGTGGGCCGATGTGTGCCTGTGCGGCGCGACCGACCACGGTCACTGCGGTCACGTGCGCCCCGGTGGCGTGATCGACAACGACTCCTCGGTGCACACGCTCGCACAAGTGGCGCTGAACTACGCTCGCGCCGGTGCCGATGCGGTCGCGCCGAGCGACATGATGGATGGGCGGGTACGAGCGATCCGCGCGATGCTCGACCGCGAGGGGTTTTCGATGACGCCCATCGTGTCGTATGCGGCGAAGTACGCCTCGGCGTTCTACGGCCCATTTCGCGAAGCCGCCGAATCCGCCCCGGCATTCGGCGACCGGCGCAGCTACCAGATGGACCCGGCCAACGGTCGCGAGGCGCTGCACGAGGTGTTACTCGATGTGGCCGAGGGGGCGGACCTGGTGATGGTCAAGCCCGCCGGCCCTTATCTCGACATCCTCCGCCAGGTGCGCGATGCGGTACGCCTGCCGGTGGTGGCCTACCAAGTCAGCGGGGAGTACAGCCTGATCAAGGCCGCCGCCGAGCGCGGCTGGATCGATGAGCGCGCCGCGGTGCTCGAGACGCTGACCGGCATTCGCCGCGCGGGTGCCGACCTGATCATCACCTACTTCGCGCCCCAGGTGGCGCGCTGGCTCGGCGCATGAGGGCCGACACGCCGGTGTTTCTCGCCGCCTGCCGTCGCGAGCCGGTGCCGTATACGCCCATCTGGATCATGCGCCAGGCGGGCCGTTACCTGCCGGAGTATCGCGAAGTGCGCGCCAAGGTGTCCTTCGAGACCCTCACCCGCACCCCGGAGCTCGCCGCGCAAGTGACGCTGCAGCCGCTGCGGCGCTTTGCGCTCGATGCGGCCATCCTCTTCAGCGACATCATGACGCCCCTGCAGGGCATGGGTATCGATCTGACGTTCGAGCCCGGTCCGGTGGTGCGCGAGCCGATCCGCACGCGCGCGGCGGTCGAGGCGCTACGTACGCTCGAGCCTGCGCGCGACGTGCCGTTCGTGCTCGAGAGCATCCGCCTGATCCGCGCCGCCGCGCCACGCAACGTACCGCTCATCGGGTTTGCCGGCGGTCCGTTCACCCTCTTCTGTTATCTCGTGGCAGGACGGCCGTCAAAGGAGTTCGAGGCGGCGCGTGCGTTCCTCTACGCCGAGCCCGAAGCCGCCGGGGCGCTGCTCGATCGACTGGCCGATGCCATGGCCGCTTATCTCGCCGCTCAGGCCGCCGCCGGCGCCCAGGCATTGATGCTGTTTGAGTCGTGGGGCGGTCTGCTCGCTCCGCCGCAGTTCGAGCGCTTCGCGCTGCGGGCCGCGCGCCGCACGCTCGCGGCGCTGCGCGGCTGCGGCGTGCCGCTCATCTACTACCTCAATCAGGGCAGCGCGTTACTCGAGCAACTCGCGCCGATCGAGGCCGACGTCATCGGCCTCGACTGGCGCACGCCGCTCGGCACGGCGCGGCGGATCCTCGGCGCCGACAAAGCCGTGCAGGGCAATCTCGATCCCGCGGCGCTCTTCGCCCCGCCCGAGGTGCTGGCCGCGCAGGCCGAGCGGGTCCTGCGCGAGGCGGGCAACATGCCCGGGCACATCTTCAACCTCGGCCACGGGATCTGGCCGCACGCCGATCCGGAGGCGGTCGCCCGGCTCGTCGACGTGGTGCACGAGCGCTCGGCCCGCAGTGCAGGTGCCGCATGACCACCGTTCACGCACCGCTCGCGGAACCGGCCGCGCAGTACTTCCGCGATCTGCAGGACCGGATCTGCGCCGCGTTCGAGGCGTTCGAGCCCGAGGCGCGCTTCGAGCCGCGCCGCTGGAGCCGCCCGAGCGGCCATCGGCTGGAGGGTGGCGGGGAGTCGCGCTTGATGCGCGGGGGGGTGTTCGAGAAGGTCGGGGTGAACTTCAGCCACGTCTGGGGCACCTTCTCCGAACAGGCGCGCGCGCAGATGCCCGGTGCGGCCGAGTCCGAGGGCCGCTTCCTCGCCTGCGGTCTGTCACTCGTGGCGCACATGAGCAATCCCTACGTGCCCACGGTGCACTTGAACCTGCGCTACCTGCACACCAGCCGCGGCTGGTTCGGCGGCGGGTCGGACCTGACGCCGACGTTCCCGTTCGAGGAGGACACCGTGGCGTTTCACGCGGCGCTGCGGCGCGCCTGCGATACGTACCGTGCCGATGCATATGAGACGTACAAGGCCTGGTGCGACCGGTATTTCTTCCTGCCCCACCGGCACGAGCCGCGCGGGGTGGGCGGCATCTTCTTCGATGAGCTCGCCGGAGCGGATCCACAGTGCGACTTCGCATTCGTTCAGCAGGTGGGCGAGGCCTTCCTCGGGATCTACCCCGCCCTGGTGTCGCGCCGCAAAGACACCCCCTACGATGAGGCCGCGCGCGAGCGGCTGCTGTACAAGCGGGGGCGGTACGTGGAGTTCAACCTGGTCTATGATCGCGGCACGCGGTTCGGATTTCAGACCGATGCGGACCCTGAGGCCTACCTGATGAGTCTGCCCCCGCTGGTCAGATGGTGAGAATCGAGTGGCTCGGATCATGAGGATATGGGTGCCGGCACTGTGTACGCTCGCGGCCGTGGCGCTCGGTGCATGCAGCCAGCAGAATGCGCAATTCCTGCCCGACGGTTCGACCGGGCCGGCGACGGGCGCCGCGCCGCCCG
The DNA here is from genome assembly GCA_049964755.1 of Steroidobacteraceae bacterium. Lineage (GTDB taxonomy): Bacteria > Pseudomonadota > Gammaproteobacteria > Steroidobacterales > Steroidobacteraceae > 13-2-20CM-66-19. Next base: position 8,892 of record JBMFWZ010000023.1, read on the forward strand.
CGCGCGCCCCTGCGCCGCCTCTGCCCGTGGCGGCCGAACGGGCCTCGACGCTGATCGGGCTGCCCGTTGAATCCCGCGCCGGCCAACCACTCGGCACCGTGCAGGACATCGTCTTCGGTCGCGACGGCCGGGCGACGCATCTGATTGTGGCGCCGGCCTCCGGGAGCAGCGCCTCGACCCTGACCCCCGTGCCCTGGTCGGTCGCTCTGCGGCATCTGCACGGGGGAGCGCTCGTACTGAAGTCGCAGCGATTCATCGGGGCACCCGGCTTTGCGCCCGGCGAATGGCCTGCCCTCGGAAGCACCGACTGGAGCGCCACCGCTGACGCCTACTGGTCCCGGACCGCCGGACATCCGTTCACGCCGGTCGACCCGACGGGCCGCTCACGCGCCCGTCCGACCATGCACCTGTAGATGAAGGCGCTGCGCTGGAGCCTCGGCATCCTCGGCGCCGTGGTGCTGCTGATTGCGCTCGCCCTGTTCATCGTCACGCACGTCATCAACCCGGATGAGTACCGCGGCGAACTCGAGCGCCTGGTGGCGCGCGATACCGGCCGGCCGTTGCAGATCGAGGGACACCTGCGGCTCGAGTGGTATCCGTGGCTGGAACTGCGCATCGGGGCGGCCCGGCTCGGCAACCTCGCACCGATCCACGGAGCAGATCTGGTGCGCTGGCGCTCGGCGCGCCTGCCGGTGCGGCTGCTGCCGCTGCTGCTGCATCAGAGGATCGAAATCGGCACGATCCGCATTGACGGGGCGCACATTCGCCTGTGGCGCACCGCCGCCGGCACCGGCAACTGGCAGCCGCTGCTCGCCGGCGCCCCCGGCGGCACCTCGGGCGCCCCGCCGAGCCTCGGCGGGCTCGTGTTGCGCGATGCCACGCTGCAGTACAGCGCATCGAGCGGCGTGATTCGCTTGACCCACTGGCAGCTGCGCCTCGGTGCATGGCAACCCGGTCGGCCGTTCGCCCTCGCCACGCGCTTCCGGCTGCACGCCCCGAAACTGCCCGTGAAGGGCATTGCCATCGCCTTTCGAGCCCGGCACCTGAACGTGCGCACCGCACCGCTAGCGCTTTCCGCGCCGCACTGGGACCTCACGGCGGCGAACGCAACGCTGTCTGGGTCCGTACAGTTCGCCGACCCAAACGCGCGGCCACGCGGGACGGGCGAGCTGACCCTGCAGGTCCCGTCGGTGCGCGCGTTGATCGCCCAACTGGGGTTGAAGATGCGCCTGCCGCAAGACCCCGGCGTGCTCGGCCTGCTCTCCCTCACGGGCCGCTGGATGTTGCAAGGCAGCACGATGCGGATCGACCCGCTCAGCGCGCGGCTCGATCAGACGACGCTCAGCGGGTGGCTCGCACACTCCGGGGGAGCCACGGCGCGCTGGACGTTCGACCTCAACGCCGACCACATCGACTTCAGTGACTATCTGCCGCCGGCCCGCAGACACCCTAAAGCGCTGAAGCTGCCCCTCACTCTACTGCGCAAGCTGCACGCACGCGGAGTCCTCACCGTGCAGCGCGCGCGGCTCGGCACCGCCACGCTGCGCGACGCGCGACTGCAAGTTCAGTGAGGCGCAGCGCCCGAGCGCAAGCGCCGCTCGCCCCCGAGACGGCGCAGACCGGTGCTTCGGTGGCCCGCGCGCTCATCGCGTGGCACGAGCGCTGCGGCCGGCACGATCTGCCCTGGCAGCACGAGCGCACCCCGTACCGAGTCTGGGTCTCGGAGATCATGCTGCAGCAGACCCAGGTGAGCACGGTCCTCCCGTACTACGAGCGGTTCATGCAGCGCTTTCCCGACGTCAGGGCGCTTGCCGCCGCACCGCTCGATGAGGTGCTGCATTTGTGGTCGGGCCTCGGGTACTACGCACGGGCCCGCAACCTGCACCGCGCCGCGCAGCAGGTGCGCGAGGTGCACCACGGACGCTTCCCGGAGACCTTCGAGGCGGTCGAAGCCCTGCCGGGAGTAGGACGCTCGACCGCCGGAGCGATCCTGGCGCTGGCGCGCGCAGAGCGATTCCCCATCCTCGATGGCAACGTCCGCCGGGTCTTGGCCCGGGTCTTCGAGATCGACGGTGATCCTTCGGAGCCGCACACCCTGGCGCGGCTGTGGACGCTGTCGGAGGCCTGCACGCCCGAAGCGCAAGTCGAGGTCTACACACAGGCCATCATGGATCTCGGCGCCACGCTCTGCGCTCGCCGCAACCCGGCCTGCGAACGCTGTCCGCTCGCGCCGCACTGTGGAGCACGCCGCAGCGGCCGCCAGCACGAGCTTCCCGCGCCGAAGCGCCGCCGAGCCCGGTCCCTGCGCCGGACTTGGCTCCTCGTCCTGCAGCGCCCCGACGGTGCCGTGTTGCTCGAGCGCCGGCCCGAGCGCGGCATCTGGGGCGGGTTGTGGAGCCTGCCCGAGTTCGAGGATGCGGCGGGCGCGCAGGCCTGGCTCGCCGCTCGGCTCACCGCGGTGCCCGCGCTGCAGCCGCTCGCGGTGATCGAACATACCTTTACGCATTTTGATCTTGTCATGACGCCGCTTCTGGGCCATTGTGAGCGGTATGACGGCGCGCCGGATCCGGCGCAGTTCGCGTGGTACTCCCTCGCAGCGCCTGAGGCGCTCGGCCTACCCGCTCCGATCCTGCGGTTCCTGCAACGCCTCTCGGCAGCGGCAACCCAGACACAACTTTTTGATTGATATAACGTTTCCGGTCCGGAGGACAAAGTGTCCCGAATGGTGCAGTGTGTCATGCTCAAGCGCGAGGCCCCCGGCCTCGACCGCCCGCCGTATCCCGGTCCGCTCGGGCAGCGGATCTTCGAACACGTCTCGCGCGAAGCCTGGACGCGCTGGGTACAGCACCAGGTCATGCTCATCAACGAGCACCGCCTGAGCCCGATGGAACCCAAGGCCCGCCAGTTCCTCGCCGGGGAGATGGAGAAATTCTTCTTCGGCGGCGGCGCCGAGCGGCCCGAAGGCTATCGCCCCCCGGCGCAGGACTGACGCACCGATGCCGCAGACGCCCTCCGCCCTAGACCCACGGATCCTCGAGGTCACCGAACGGATCCGTGAGCGCAGCCGCCAGACGCGTGCCGCCTACCTCGAGCGCCTGCGCGAGCAGGCGCACGGGCCGGCTCGCAAGCGCCTCTCGTGCACCAACCTCGCGCACGGCTTCGCCGCCGCCGGCCCCGACCAGGCACCGCTGAAGGCGTTGCGCTGGCCGAACCTCGGCATCGTCACGGCGTACAACGAGATGCTCTCGGCGCACCAGCCGTACGAGCGCTTTCCGGGCCTGATCCGCCAGGCGGCTCGCGAGGCGCATGCCACCGCGCAGGTCGCCGGCGGCGTGCCGGCCATGTGCGATGGCGTGACCCAGGGGCAGCCCGGCATGGAGCTGTCGCTGTTCAGCCGTGACGTGATCGCGATGGCCACCGGCATTGCGCTCTCGCACGGAATGTTCGATGCGGCGCTATGCCTCGGTGTGTGCGACAAGATCGTGCCGGGCCTGTTGATCGGTGCCCTCGCTTTCGGTCAGCTGCCGACGGTGTTCGTACCGGCGGGCCCCATGCCCTCGGGCCTGCCCAACAAAGAAAAAGCGCGCATCCGCCAGCTGTTCGCCGAAGGCAAGGTCGGCCGCGACGCGCTGCTGCAGTCCGAAGCCGACAGCTACCACTCGGCCGGTACCTGCACGTTCTACGGCACCGCCAACAGCAACCAAATGCTGATGGAAGTGATGGGGCTGCACCTGCCGGGCAGTGCATTTGTGCCACCGAACACACCGCTGCGCGATGCGTTGACGGCCGCCGCCGCGCAGCGCGCGGCCCGCATCACCGCGCTCGGGCAGGAGTACCTGCCGCTCGCGCAGATCATCGACGAGCGCAGCATCGTCAACGCCGTGGTCGGACTGCTCGCCACGGGCGGCTCGACCAACCACACGCTGCACATCGTCGCCATCGCCAGGGCCGCCGGCATCCTCATCGACTGGAATGACTTCAGCGACCTGTCGGCGGTCGTGCCGCTGCTGGCGCGCATTTATCCGAACGGCAGCGCGGACGTGAACCACTTCCATGCCGCCGGCGGCATGGGTCTGCTGGTGCGCGAACTGCTGCATGCGGGCCTGATGCACGGCGATGTATTGACCGTCGCCGGTGCGGGCCTCGCGCGATACGCTCAGGAACCCTGGCTCTCGGAGCAGGGCCTCGCCTGGCGCGATGCGCCCGAGCGCAGTGGCGATGTGGAAGTCCTGCGCAGCGCCGCCGACCCGTTCAGCGCCGACGGTGGCCTGAAACTGCTCCAGGGCAACCTCGGACGCGCCGTGGTCAAAGTCTCGGCGGTCAAGCCCGAACACCGCTCAATCGAGGCGCCGGCGCGAGTCTTTCACAGCCAGGAAGACGTCGAGCATGCGTTCAAACAGGGCGAGCTCAATCACGATGTGGTCGTGGTCGTGCGGTACCAGGGACCGCGCGCCAACGGCATGCCCGAACTGCACGGCCTGACGCCAGCACTGACATCGCTGCAAAGCAAAGGCCACCGCGTCGCATTGATCACCGACGGGCGCATGTCGGGTGCCTCGGGCGTCGTGCTCGCGGCGATCCACCTGACACCCGATGCGGTCGGCGGTGGCCCGATCGCCAAGCTGCGCGACGGCGATGTGGTCCGCCTCGACAGCCGCATCGGCCTGCTCGAAGCGCGGGTGAACGAGGAGGAATGGGCCCGGCGCGAGAACGCCACTGCCGATCTGTCCGCCAATGCCTTCGGCATGGGCCGGGAGTTGTTCGGTCTGTTCCGTGCCCACGCCGCCCCGGCGGAACAGGGCGGCGGGGTGTGTTACTGAGGGCGCGCGGCGCTAAGACGCCTGCCGCTCTGAGCTCGAGGGCGGCGCTGACCAGCGCCCTCCTCGCCCAGCCGGACCCGCAGATTGCCCCGACGGGCCCACGTTCAGCGCCCGGCAATCACCACCGGGGCGAACCTGGCGCCATCGATGCCCCTCGCCTGAGGCGCCCGACCGAAGAGTGCTCAGGGTTTCCTGAAATACAACACGACCCCGAGGTAGCCGCCGTGATCGGTGAACTCCACGTGCAGCTCGTCGATGCGCGAGCGCTGCAGCATCAAGAATAGCCTCTCGAGGCGGTAGTTGTTCATCTGCAGGTGCGGCGCCGACGGCCGCATGCCCTTGAACAGGTTGAACAGATACGTCCCGAAGGGAACGCGCGAAACGATGATTCCGCGCAGCGTCTGACCGAGTCAGCTCTTGGCGTACGTGAAGTGCACCACGCCAATACCCCCTGGCGCCAGGCGGCCGAGCAACTGCGCGAAGGCCGCCTCTCCCCGCGCGACCTTCATGTGCTGAAAGACGATGTGGGAGTGTATGAAATCATACGATCCTTCCAGTGCGGAAAGGTCGCGGGCCACCCTGACATTGCCCACTCCACGGGCCTCGCAGTTGCGCTGAGCTTCGGCCCGCATCGAATCCGAGATGTCGATCCCGGTCGCCTCGCCGGACAGCCGGGCCAGCGGAATCAGCAACCGACCTACGCCGCAGCCGAAATCAAGTGCCCGCCGCGGCCGCAGCTCCACGCCCAGGCGCTTCGCGACCGTGTCGATGACCGTTCGGATGCGCGCTTCGCCGGACTGGAAAAACTGCTCGCGGGCTGCATCGGTCAGGCTTCGGGTGCGGTATTGAGGATGTCTCAGCACGCCGAAGTACGGGCCCTTCCGACCGATCTTCTCCCAGTCCTGATCCGGCTCATTCAGAAGCACTGTGTGGATCCGCTCCCCGTGTCCTTCGGCAATTCTAGTGTACCCCGGCTTTACATTAGACAGCGCATCGTCCACCGGTTCCCTGTGCACCTCGCAGCGACGTCGAACGGCTGCGCAGGACCGGGGCGATTCACCCCGGCGAATGCCACGACCGGGGAGCCGCCAGAGCCCATTCGCCTCTGGCACTGCGCGTCGCCGCGGCGCGCAAGGTCTTCAGTCTGTGCATTTCGTCCAGGGGCCCATACGGCCGGTGCGCGCGTGCAGAGGCGCCGATCCTGCGTGCGCTGCGGGACGGAACGGTGTGAAGTGCAGCGCGCAGCATTCGCGGTGGGAGCATCCCACCGCCCACGGCGGACCCCCGCCAGTCCTTCGCTGAACCAGCCCCGGGAAAAATCGTTGCGGGAAGCCAGGCCGGGCAGACGCCCGGCCGCACTCAGGCGCCAGGCTTCTCCGGCAGCGCGATGCTGAATTCGAGCACCTCGTGCCCCGCTTCGCGCTCGAGATTGATCTGCACCGCTTCAGGGTCCACGTTGACGTACTTGTGGATCACCTGCAGCAGCTCGCGCCGCAACAGCGGCAGGTAGTCCGGTCCCCCGCGGCCGCCGCGCTCCTGGGCGACAATGATGCGCAAGCGCTCCTTGGCGATGTTCGCCGTGGGGGGCTTGCTGCGAAACATGGCCAACAGACCCATGGTCAGCCTCCGAACATGCGCGCAAAGAAGCCACGCTTGGGTTCTTCGATGAACCTCAGCGGCAGCTCCTCGCCGAGCAGACGCGCCACGGCATCGGAGTAGGCTTCCGCCGCAGTGCTGTCGTCGTTGAGAATCACGGGAACGCCGGCATTGGAGGCTGCGAGGACGTCGGGGGACTCCGGGACCACGCCGATCACATCGAGTCCCAGGATCTCCTTGATGTCCTCGACGCTCATCATCTCGCCGCTGGCCACGCGCTGCGGGTTGTAGCGGGTGAGCAGCAAGTGCTCCTTCACGCCGCCGTTGCCGTTGGAGGAACGGTGGGTCTTGCTCGCGAGCAGGCCGAGAATGCGGTCGGAATCGCGCACCGAGGAGACTTCCGGGTTGACGACGACCACGGCGCGGTCGGCGAAATACATCGCCAGATGCGCACCCTTCTCGATGCCCGCCGGGGAGTCGCACAGAATGTAGTCGAACCCATCGGCGATGAGCTCATCGAGCACCTTGCGCACGCCCTCTTCGGTCAACGCATCCTTGTCCCGCGTCTGGGATGCCGCCAGCACGAAGAGCGTCTCGATGCGCTTGTCCTTGATCAGCGCCTGCTTGAGCGTGCAGTCGCCGTTGATCACGTTGACGAAGTCGTACACCACGCGCCGCTCGCATCCCATGATCAGGTCGAGGTTGCGCAGGCCGATGTCGAAGTCGATGACGGCTACGCGCTTGCCGCGCCGGGCCAGTCCGCAGGCCATGCTGGCCGAGGTGGTGGTCTTGCCGACCCCCCCCTTGCCAGAGGTCACCACGATGATTTCAGTCAAAGGTCGCTCCTAGAATGAGGTTCAGTGCCCCGGGCATACTCAAACGCCCAGGCGCTCGAAACGCAAGACGTCGCCATCCAGCCACGCCTGCACGGGGTGACCCGCAAGCTCCGGCGGCAACGTCTCGAAGACGCGGAACACACCGGCGATCGACACCAGCTCCGCGTGGAATTCCTGACAAAACACTCGTGCCGACGGATCACCGCGCGCACCGGCCACTGCACGTCCGCGCAGCGCGCCGTACACATGCACGCAGCCGTCGGCAATCACTTCCGCGCCGGCGCCCACCATGGCCGTGACGACCAGATCGCGCCCGCGCGCATAGGTGCGCTGACCGGAGCGCACCGGGTGGGTGTGCACCTGCGCCGCGGCACCCTCGGGCTCGAGTTCCGTCGGCACCGGCTCGACGCGCCGCGCGCCGGAGCGCCCGTGTGCCTCGGCCGGCGGATGAAACTCGCGGAACGGGGGCAGGAGCGGCAGACCGAGCGGCTGGCTCAACGCCTGCGCGGCCGCCGGGCCGCTGGCGAGCCCGACCGGACACATCCCGGCCCGGCGCACCGCCTCCAGCACCCCACGCATCTCCTCGGCCGACGGCTCGCGGCCGAGCGGCCCCACGTCCAACGCCACCGCGGTGCGCTGGAAGAACTTCGGCGCCGTGGCCACCCGCCCCGTGAGCTCATCGAGAATGGCTCCCGGATCGGTCGTCCAGATGAGCACCTGGATCAGACCCACCTGTCCGAAACGGATGTCGATGGCCGGCGCGGCGGCGGCCTCGGCTCTCTGTGTCGTCATGTCTCCCTGCTGAGCGGTGCGCGGCTGGGGTAATGTTGGGCGTGAAGTGTACCGGCTCAGGGCCGCCGCCGCACGCCCCGCACCGCTTCGGCCGTGAGCGGATCCTCCGGCCAGTGATGCTTCGGGTAGCGGCCGCGCAGATCCTTGCGCACCTCGGCATACCCGCGGCGCCAGAAACTGCCCAAGTCGCGCGTCACCTGCACGGGCCGGTGCGCCGGGGAGAGCAGTTTGAAGGTCACCGGCACGCGCTCCCCGACGAGCCGAGGCGTTTCGGCCAGCCCGAACACCTCCTGCAGGCGCACGGCCACGACCGGTGCGCTCTCATCGAGATAATCGATACGGATCTGCGAGCCGCTCGGCACGGTGAGGTGCGTCGGGGCGAGTGCATCGAGTTCACGCAGGCGCTGCCAACCCAACCGGGCGCGCAGCGCCTCGGCGAGCGGCAGGCGCGAGAGGTGCTCGCGGCGGGTGACGCCCTCGAGCCAGGGGCCGAGCCAGTCCTCGAGCGATTCGGCGAGCGCCGCGTCGGCGAGGTCGGGCCACTCGGTGTACGGCCCGCCGAGGCCGCGCACCAGCGCGACCCGCGCCTGCAGCTCGCGCGTCTCGCGCTCCCAGGGCAGCACGCCGATGCCCAGATCGCGCACGCCCGTCAGCAGCGCCTCGCGGGCACGCTCGGCTGGCACCGCCGCGAGCGGGTGCGTCTCGAGCAGCACCTGATCGAGACGCAGCTCGCGCCGCGCCACCACGGCCTGCTCGCGCCGGTTCCACTCGACCGTCTCGCGCCACTGGAGCGCCCCTGGGATCACCGCCTCGAGTGCCTCGCGCTCGAGCGGCGCGGCGAGCAGGATGCGCGCATCGCGCTCGCGGTCATCCAGATGCACCGCGACGATGAGTGGCTGGCGGGCGAGGCTCTGCGCTTCGGCGAAGTGCGCGCCGCGGCCGTTGGCGAGCATGAATCGCCCCTCCCCGCCGGCGCGCAGCACGCCGATACGGTCCGGGAAGGCCAGCGCGAGCAGTACCCCGGCGGACTGCGCGTACGGGCCGGCGAGCGCAGCACCGCCGAGCTGTCGGATGAACTCTCGCGCCTGCGCCCGGACCGCCATCAGCGCCGCCCGATCCGTCTGCCCGAGCGGCGCCTCACCCCGCAGGATTTCCAGGCGCGTGCGGATATCGGCATCCCGGCCGCCGCTGCGCACCAGATCGCGTTCGGCCAGCAACGCCGCGAGATCTGACGCGAGCGCCACGGCACCGAGTTCGCGGGCGCAGAGCAGCATATGCGCAAGCCGCGGATGCACCGCCAAGCGCGCCATCGCTCGGCCGTGCTCGGTGAGACGCCCGAGCGCATCGAGCGCGCCGAGCCGCGCGAGCAGGTCGCGGGCGCTCTGCAGGACAGCGGCCGGCGGTGGATCGAGCCAAGACAGGGCGTTCGCATCACGGGCCCCCCACTGCGCCAGCTCGAGCGCAAGCGCAGCAAGGTCCGCCTCCAAGATCTCCGCCGGCGTGAAGGGCGCGAGCGAGCGGTGGGCCGCCTCGCTCCAGAGCCGATAGCACACGCCCGCCTCGAGTCGTCCGGCGCGCCCCTGACGCTGCTCGGCCGACGCCCGCGAAATCCGCTCGAGCTCAAGGCGGCTCATCCCCGTGTTGGGATCGAAGCGCAGGCGGCGCACCAGCCCGGAATCAACCACCACCCGTACTCCCTCGATCGTCAGACTGGTCTCGGCGATGTTGGTGGCGAGCACGACGCGGCGGACACCCGCGAGCGGCGTGAGTGCGGCATCCTGTGCCCCAGCGGACAAATCCCCGTAGAGCGGCAGGATGCGGGCCTCGACACCCTCGCGCTGCAGCAGCTCGGTGACGCGCCGGATCTCACGCGCCCCGGGCAGGAACACCAGCAGATCGCCGTGGGTTTCACCGAGCGCGCGCACCACCAGGCGGGCGATGCTCTGTTCGGGGCTCGCCGTGCCGCGGGCGAGCGCCTCCGGCAGCGGCGGCGCACCCGTGCCCGCGTAGCGCGTCTCGACCGGGAAGGAGCGGCCGGCGGCGCGCACCACCGGTGCTCCCCCGAGGAGTTGCGCGACGCTCTGCACCTCGAGCGTGGCGGACATGATCAGGAACTTCACCGGCGCACCGAGCGTCTCGCGCGCATCGAGCGCGAGCGCGAGCGCCAGATCGGCCTGCAGACTGCGCTCGTGAAACTCATCGAACAGCACGGCCGCAACGCCCTCGAGCGCCGGATCGCTCTGCAGCATGCGTACCAACACGCCCTCGGTGAGCACCTCCAGGCGGGTGTCCTTCGAGACGCGCGTGTCGCGCCGCATACGGTAACCGACCGTGCGTCCGACCGACTCCCCGAGCGTACTGGCCATGCGCTCGGCAACCGCTCGCGCCGCGAGCCGCCGCGGCTCGAGCATCAGCAGGCGTTTGCCCTGGGCCCAGGGCTCCCCAAGCAGCACCAGCGGCACGACCGTGCTCTTGCCGGCACCCGGCGGTGCGGTGAGCACCACCGCGCCGTGGGCGGCCAGCTCGGCGCGCAGCGCCGGCAGCGCCGCATCAATGGGCAAACCCGACTCGTGCACTGCGGCGGGCCATCAGCTGCGCCAGGCTTCCACCGCGAACACCCCCCAGGCGACGATCAAGAGCGCACCGCCCAGGGGCGTGACCAGACCGACCCAGCGCGGCGCCTGCAGCGCCAGTCCGTACAGGCTGCCGCAGAACAGCACGATGCCGGCGAGCAGTGTGCGCGAGACGCTCGCGCAGCGCTGCACCCTCAGGCGCTGCGGGCTCGTGAGCGCCTCGAGATTGCGGGTCCCGAGCCACACCCCCATCGCGAGCAGCCCGAGCGACTGGAAGAACTGGTAGCGCACCGCGATGTTGAAGATATGCACCCGCTGAGCGCTCCAATCGTGCGGCAGCGCGTGCGCGCCGACAGCCCCGGCGATCGTCGCGAGCGCAAGCAGTGCCGCGCCCGCCACCACCGGCAGACGCCCGAGCGAGGAATCCTGCCGCATCGCGCCTCAACCCTTCGGCGGTGTGCCGCCGCGGTTCAACAACGGTCCGATCAGATCGAGTGGCAGCGGAAAGATGATCAACTGCGACTTGTCGTGCGCGATGTCGGCCAGGGTCTGCAGGTAGCGCAGCTGCATCGCGCTCGGTTGTTGCGCAAGCGCCTGGGCGGCCTCGACCAGAGTCTGTGCCGCCTGGCGTTCACCTTCGGCATTGATCACCTTGGCGCGCCGGTTGCGCTCGGCCTCGGCCTGGCGCGCCATGGCCCGCACCATGGTCTCATCGAGATCAACGTCCTTCAGCTCGACATTGGCCACCTTGATGCCCCACGCCTCGGTGTTCTCGTCGAGAATCCTCTGGATATCGGCGTTGAGCTTGTCGCGCTGAGCGAGCAGATCGTCCATCTCGTGCTGCCCGAGGACCGAGCGCAGCGTGGTCTGCGCCACCTGGCTGGTCGCCTCCCAGGCGTTGGCCACCTGGATGATGGCCTTGCTCGGATCGACGATGCGGAAGTAGACGACCGCATTCACTTTCACCGAGACGTTGTCGCGCGTGATGATGTCCTGCTTCGGCACGTTGAGCACGATGACGCGCAGGTCCACCTTGTTCATGCGCTGGATGAGCGGCCAGAGCAGGAGGATGCCCGGGCCACGGATACCGGTGAAGCGCCCGAGCGTGAACATGACCGCCCGCTCGTACTCGTTCAGCACCCGCACCGAGCTGACCACGAGCAGCGCGATCAGCACCATCACGACGATGAGGAAATATGGCATGTGAATCTCCGCGCAGGCAAACCGCGCGTTACTGCGGCTCGACCCACACCTGTAGCCCCTCGACCTTCACGATCCGCGCCCGCTGGCCCCGCTTCAGGGGCGCCGAGGCGTGCGCGTTCCACAACTCTGCGCCGTAGCGGACCCGGCCGCGCTCCTGGATGTCCTCTTGCGCCTCGACCAGGGCGCCCACCATGGCCTGTACGCCTGCGGCCGGGGGACGGCGCTGCGCTCGAGCGCCAAGATACACGATCCCGAGAATGACCCCACCGCCGACGGTGGCGAGTGCGCCGATCAGCGCGCGACTGATGTGCATGCCAGGTGCTCCGGAGTCAAACAGCACGAGCGATCCGATGACAAAGGCGATCAGGCCGCCGAGACCGAGCGAGCCATAGGTGGGGAAGAAAAATTCCGCAGCCATCAGAGCCGATCCGACGCCAATCAGCGCCAAACCCGCAAAATCGGTCGGCAACATCTGGAAGGCAAACAGTGCCACCAGCAGCGCCACCACACCGACGACGCCCGGCAGCACGCCGCCGGGATGGAAGGCCTCGATGATCAGCCCCCACAGCCCGATCAGCAGCAGCCCGTAGGCCATCATCGGGTTCGTGAGGGCCGCCAGCACCCGCGTACGCCAGCCCGGCGCCAGCCACACCACGGCCGCCCCGGCGCTCGCCAGGTGAACCGTGCGGCCGTGCAGCTCGACGGCGCGGCCGTCGAGCTGCACGAGCAGACTCGCCAGACTCGGCGCGATGAGGTCGATCACGTGCCGGCGCAGCGCGTCCTCGGCCGGCAGGCTCGCCGCGCCGCGCACCGCCTGCTCGGCCCACGTGACGTTGCGCCCGCGCAGCTCGGCGAGCGAGCGGATGTAGGCGATGGAATCATTGAGGATCTTGCGCTGCTCGGCGCTCATGTGGGCCGGCGTCGGGGTCCCGCCGCCGAGGGACACCGGGGTGGCGGCCCCGAGGTGGGTGGCCGGCGCCATGGCCGCGATCGGACAGGCGTACAAGATGTAGGTCCCAGCGCTCGCGGCACGGGCACCCGCGGGCGCGACATAGCCGATCACCGGCAGGGGCGCGGCCAGAATGGCCTGGATGATCTGCCGCATCGAGCTCTCCAGTCCGCCCGGGGTGTCGATGCGCAGGATGACGAACGGGGCGTGGCGCGCGGCGGCCGTGCGCAACCCCTGCACGAGGTAGTGCGCCGTGGCGGGCCCGATCGCACCGTGCAGCGTGAGCCCGATCGCCGGCGGCACGGGCGGCGCGGACGCCGCGCCGTGCGCCCAGGGAGCGAGTGCCCCCGCGAGCAGCGCCGTCAGCGCAATCAGCCAGGCTCTCATGGGTGCATTATCCGCCCGCCCCGGCGGCCGGCAACTCGGCTGCTGGCGCGTCCTCAGGGCGCGTTCAGCTGGGCGAAGCGCCGATCGATCTCGGTCCGCGAGGCCCGCATGGCATCGGCACTGAACCCATAGCCGATCTCCGCCACGTCGCTCTCGAGGTCAGCCAGGACCACGGCGGCGAATTCGGACGGCTCGAGGTCCATCTTCAGCTGCGGCCGGCGCGCGCGCCCCTGCGGGTTCAGCCCGGTATTGATCGCCGGCGGTACCACCTCGAAGACCTGGATGCCCAGCGGCATCAGCTGGTGACGCAGCGCCATGCTGAAGGCGTGCAAGCCAGCCTTCGCGGCGCTGTACACGGGGGTGCGCGCCGAGGGCACGAACGCGAGCCCCGAGGTGACGTTGATGATGGCGGCAGGCCGCTTCCCGGCGAGCAGCGGCACCATCAGGCCCGAGAGCAAGATCGGCGCCTCCAGGTCGATGCGCAACTCGTTCTCTGCGCAGAGAAATTCGCTCGCACCGCGCGTGAAATCGATGTCGCGCTGCACGCCGGCGTTGTTGATCAGGATGTTCAGCCGCTCGAAGCGGTCGGCCGCCCAGAGCGACAACTCCTGACAGCCGGCGAGGTCGGACAGATCCGCCGTCTTGGTCTGCAGCGCCGGATACCAGCGCTGGGCGGCCGCGAGCCGGTCGGCGCTGCGCCCGCAGATGATCACCTCGTTGCCACGCTGCAGGAACGCCGCCGCCAGCGCCAGACCGATGCCGCTGCCACCACCGGTGATCAGCACGGTGTTGCCGTCGAGTTTCATCGAGGCCCTCCCCGGTCACGGCGCTGTGGATGTCCGACCGTCTGCGCGAACAGTACACGCTGTCCGGCTCGCAGCGCCAGACGCACCGCCAAGCGCTCACGGTCGCAGTTGTGGAACCAAGCCCCCAAACCCGTGGCGGCGGCGAACAAATAGACGTTCGCCGCGATCAGGCCGGTGTCGACGCAGGAGTAGGCGCGCTGCATGTCCGGGTCGCGCAGACCCGGCTCCTGCACGCCGCGCGTCCGCACCAGACGCTCCAGGTCCGCGACATAGATCAGCCGCACGGGCGCACGGGCTCCGGTGTCCGTTTTAGATTGCCGTCGACCGACGGCGAGCGCCCGCAGATCCCCGGGCACGATGAGTTCGAGACGATGCGCCAGCGCATCGTAGCGGTAGGTCCCGTCCGCCAGTGCGACGTAGACGTCGATCTCCTGGGAGTTGCTCGCCGAGGCGGCCGTGCGGCCCACGCCGCCGAAGGGTCCGCGCGGGCGGTTCACCCCGAAGGCGGCCCAGAGCAGTTCCGAGAGTGTCTCGGCCGAGAGCTTCCGAGCGCTGAACGCACGAGTCGTCTGCCGTCGCTGCAGGGCGCGGATCAGCAGATTGCGCGACGCGCGGCGCGGACGCGCCAGCCGCTGCGCCGCGTGCTCGGCTGCGGCACGCGCTGGCCGCGCCGCCGATGGTCTGGAGTGCATGGGCGTCCCCGCGGGTCAGGACTCGACTGCACCACGGTAGTCCGCCCCACTGCACCGCCGAAAGTGTGGTTTTCCCCTAGCGCCTGCCGGCGCAGAGCCGGCCGTTCACCGCGTGAGCGCCTTGCCGTAGACCCGTTGCGTCTTCTCCAGGGTATACTCGAGCGATGGGTAGAACGCATGCGCCTCGGAGCGCAGCGCGTTCGAGCGCACCACGATCCGCTCGAATCCCGCCGCGCGGCTCCACTGCTCCGCGGCGCCGATGAGCCTGCGGCCCACGCCGCCGCGACGCGTGGCGGCATCGACCACTAGGCCGAGGATCTCGGCGCACTCGCCGGACTCGAGCCACAGACCCACCCCGACGTGGACCCAGCCGGCGAGCGGCGTGCACGCCACCATGCTCGCCACGAACACGGCGTGATCGGTGCGCGCGGCGAGCCGCTCGAGGCGTTGACGCATTGCGATCGGCTGACACGGGTAACCGAGTTGCGCCGAGAGCCGCGCGAGAGCCGCGGCGTCGGCCACACCGGCGGCGCGGATCTGCGGCTGCGAGGATGTCTTGATGTCATTCATCTCTCGATGACCCCCGTGGCTACGGGACACCCGGCCGCGCCGACGGCCGGTATCGGGGCGGCGACCTCCTCTACAGTGACGTGCATCGTGATCTGCCTCGGGGTGATTGACCGGATCGTCGTTCTGCCGCCGCCGGGACGCAGCGGTCTGCGCTCGGACATTCTCATCCGCTCGGCCGACCGCCGGCAAGCGTCCGCGGGCGGCGGCGGCAGGCGACCGGTGTTTCAGCTACCATCGCCTCAGGGGGAAACGCAGTCATGTCGACTCGCGAGCGCAGCGCGCCGCAAGTTCACGCGTCGGCCGTACGGTTCGAGAGCATCGAGCCGCGGACTCGGCTGCACTGTGCTTGCCAGCACCGCCGAAGCTGCTTTGCGATCCTCCCCGCCCCCGTTGCATCGCCGGCGCCCCAGCCATGACCACCACACGTCACGGCCACTACGGTATCGACGCGCCTCACGTCCTGTACGGTCTGGCGGCCGCTGCGCTCGGCGCGACTGCCGCGACTCTCATTGCGCTGAGGGCATACGACACATTCAATGCGGCATTCGCGGCGATCGCCGTCGTCTTCGCTCTGGCAACCTGCAGTTATCTCTGGAGCACCCGGCGAGGCAAATTCGAGGTGTGGTCGGAACTGCTCGACGGCCTGGCGCTGAATGGCGAGGAACGACTGCTCGATGTGGGCTGCGGCCGGGGAGCGGTCCTACTGTCCGCCGCCCAGCGGCTCTCGCAGGGACAGGCCGTAGGCATCGATCTGTGGTCGACAAAAGACCAGTCGGGCAACAGCGAACAGGCGACGCTGCGCAACGCCGAACTCGAAGGTGTCCAGGACCGCGTGACGCTGCTCACCGCCGACATGCGAGCACTACCGTTTGCGGACTGCAGCTTCGATGTCGTCACCAGCAGTCTGGCCATTCACAACATCGTCGGCGCAGTGCAGCGTGAGCGGGCGCTGGCGGAAATCCTGCGGGTGCTCAAACCGGGTGGCACGGCCCTCATCACCGACATCGCCCACAGCCGGGCGTATCGACGCTTCCTCGCCGCACAGCCCGGCACGCTCGTGGAGCGGCGAGCGCTCGGGTGGCGGTTTTGGTACGGCGGACCGCAGGTTGCGACCTCGCTCGTTTCGGTGATGCGCACAAGCGACGCAGACTGATCGGAGTTGCGCCCCGCGCGCGTGCCGCTCAGTCAGGCGTCGAGCGGACCAGAACGCGCACATTCATCTCGGCGCGGATTTCGAAGCCAAGTGACTGATACAGCGTAATCGCCGGCGTGTTGGTCTTCCACGCTTGCAGGAATGCCCGCTCGCCGCGCCGGTGAATCGCAGCAGTGACCGCAGCGGTGAGGCGGCGCGCGAAGCCTCTGCCGCGAAAGTCCGGATGTGTACAGACGGCGCTCACCTCAGTGTAGCCGGGGAAGCGGAAGCGCTCCCCGGCCATGGCCGCGAGCCGCCCGTCGATGCGGATGCCGATAAAGCGGCCGAGGGCGTGGGTTCGCGGCGCGAACGGTCCCGGCTCGGTGAGGCGGGCGAGCGCAACCATCTCCGGTGCATCGTGTTCGGTCAGCCCCAGCAGCGGCTCGGCCCCTTCGGGCACCTCTATCGTCGCGGGCGCCGTCAGCTGCACACCTTGCAGGCTCTTGTGCACCTGGAGCCCTGGCGGCATCACCACCGGCATCGCCTGCGCGATGCACACCTGCTCGCCCGGACCGATCAGCGCGGCGAGTGCCGCGAGCGCTTCGGGCGACTCATCCGACTGGCCAGCGAACACGTTGTATTCGGCGCGGTAACGCCGGGCGAGCGGCCCGCCGGTGGCGAACGGCTCATGGTGAGTCGTCAGACTCGCCCAGACCGGGCGATCCAGAGGATGAGCGATGGACACGACGGCCGCTCGCCGCTCAGCGCCGCGGGGTGCGCGGCAGTCCGGTATGTTGCGTGCGAAACGGCTGCGGACGCGGCCCGGCACGCTCGCCCGTCCGGGCACCGCGGTGCCCTTCATGCGCCTGACCGGTCCCCGGGGGCTGATAAGCCGGCACGAGCTGGTGTTTACCGCTGCCGATGAGATCGGCGCGACCCATCCGGCGCAGCGCCTCGCGCAGCATCGGCCAATTGTTCGGGTCGTGATAGCGCAGAAAGGCCTTGTGCAGACGGCGCACCTTCAGCCCCTTCGGCACGTGCACCTCCCCGCCGCTGCGGCGCACGCGCTTCAGCGGATTTTTGCCCGAATGGTACATGGCGGTCGCGCTCGCCATCGGGGAGGGCAGGAACGCCTGCACCTGATCGGCCCGGAAGCCATTGCGCTTCAGCCACAAGGCGAGCTCGAGCATGTCCTCATCGCGGGTCCCGGGATGCGCGGCGATGAAATACGGGATCAGGTACTGCTCCTTGCCCGCCTCGCGCGAGTACCGGTCGAACAGTTCCTTGAAGCGATCGTACGCGCCGATCCCCGGCTTCATCATCATCGCGAGCGGCCCGTCGGAGATCGCCTCCGGGGCAATCTTCAGGTACCCGCCAGTGTGGTGCTGCGCGAGTTCCTTGACGTACTCGGGAGACTCCACGGCGAGGTCATAGCGCACGCCCGAGGCGATGAGCACTTTGCGGATGCCGGGCAGCTCGCGCACCTTGCGGTACAGCTGAATCAGTGGCGCGTGGTTGGTGTCGAGGTTGGCGCAGATGCCAGGATAGACGCACGAGGGCCGGCGGCAGGCGCTCTCGATCTCAGGGCTGCGGCACGCCAGGCGATACATGTTGGCCGTCGGGCCGCCAAGATCGGAAATCACGCCGGTGAAACCCGGCACCCGATCACGGATGTCCTCGACCTCGCGCAGAATCGAGGCCTCGGAGCGGTTCTGGATGATCCGACCCTCGTGCTCGGTGATCGAGCAGAACGAGCAGCCGCCGAAACAGCCGCGCTGGATGGCCACCGAGAAGCGGATCATCTTGTAGGCCGGAATGGCCGCCTCGCCGTAGGCCGGATGCGGCTGGCGCTGGTAGGGGCGCTCGTACACCCAGTCCATCTCCGCGGTGCTGAGCGGGATCGGCGGGGGATTGAGCCACACGTCGAAGTCCCCGTGCCGCTGCGCAAGTGCGCGCGCATTGCCGGGGTTCGCCTCCAAGTGCAAGATGCGCGAAGCGTGTGCATACAACACTGGGTCGGCGGCGACCTGCTCGTAGGAGGGCATGCGGATCACGCTGCGCTCCCGGTCGGCGTTCTTCACGCGGCGCACGAACCGCACCACGTTCTCCCCCGGCTGTGCCGTTGCGGCCGCCGTCGCAGGTGGCGAGGCCATCGCGTAGGGATCCGCAGGCGGCTCGAGCACACCGGGTTGATCCAGGTGCGTGGAGTCGATCTCGATCCACCCCGCCGGCAGCGACTTGCGCACGAATGCCGTGCCGCGCACATCGGTGAGCTCATCGATGCGAGCGCCGGTCGCCAGACGGTGCGCGATCTCGCACACCTGACGCTCGCCGTTACCGTACACCAGCAGGTCGGCCTTCGAATCGAGCAGGACGGAGCGGCGGACTTTCTCCGACCAGTAGTCGAAGTGCGCAATGCGCCGCAGGGAAGCCTCGATGCCGCCGATCACGATCGGCACATCCTTGAACGCCTCGCGCGCGCGCTGCGCATACACGATCACCGAGCGGTCGGGACGCTTGCCACCGATGCCCCCTGGTGTATAGGCATCGTCGCTGCGCAGCCGCCGGTCCGCGGTGTAGCGGTTGACCATGGAGTCCATGTTGCCGCCGGTGATGCCGAAGAACAGGTTCGGCCGTCCGAGCGCTGCGAACGGCTCGGCACTGTGCCAGTCGGGTTGAGCGATGATGCCGACCCGAAAGCCCTGCCCCTCGAGCACCCGGCCGATGACCGCCATGCCGAAGCTCGGCAGATCGACGTAGGCATCGCCCGTGACCAGGATGATGTCGCAGCTGTCCCAGCCGAGTGCCTCCATTTCCGCGCGGGTCATCGGCAGGAAGGGCGCCGTCCCGAAACGTTCGGCCCAGTGTTTGCGGTAGCGGGTAATGTCGAGTGCGGCGTTCATGGAACCAGCCCTGCGGCGCTGAGCGCCGGCGGGATAAAGCACCGGGGGGGCCCGGAATGGACAGCGAAGCGGAGTGCCGCGGCGGCGTTCGGGGCGCCGCCGCAGGCCGAAGCGCGAGCCCGGCCGGCAACTCTTTGATAAATCTCAGTATATCAAAAAGGGACGCCGCGCGTCCTCCCAAGCGGCCTCATCGGCACTGGCCAGCGCCTCGAGATCGCCGGGCTTGGCGGATGGGTCATCGACCCAGTGGCGCAGCGACTCGCCACCATTGATCATGTCGATCGCGAGCCGCTCGCGCTCGTACTCATAGGGAAATTCCCGCCACAGCGGCATCTCCGGGTGCAGCCGGCGTAGCGCCTTGAACGCCAGGGCCATCAGCCGCCACGGACGGAACGCCCGATGGTCGTAATGGATCGGGTCCTCGACGTGCACCTGCACGCCTGCGCAGAGCGTCCCGGCGTACTTGTGGAACGTCGGCTCGAACCAGCACGGCCGCAAGCGGCAGCCGCGCAGCCAGGCCGGCGCCAGCGCGTGCATGGTCGTCAGCAGGGCCGGCACCTCGAGGTTCGGCGCGCCGAATACCTCGAGCGGCCGTGTCGTACCCCGGCCCTCCGAGAGCGTGGTGCCCTCGAGCATCACCGTGCCCGGATAGCAGCGCGCCATGAACAACTGGGGCGCATTCGGGCTGGGATTGACCCAGGTGCGCTCCCCGAGCGGCCAGCCGTAACCCGGTGCCGCATGGGGGTTCCACCCCTCGAGGGGCACCACCTGGCAGTCGACGTCGAGACTGAGGGTGTGCACGAACCAGCGCGCGAGTTCCCCAAGCGTCATGCCGTGGCGCATCGGCATCGCGCCGGCACCGACGAAACTCTCCTCACCCGGCTGCAACAGCAGCCCTTCGGCCGGGCGGCCGATCGGATTGGGCCGCTCGAGCACCCAGAGGCTCTTGCGGTGGCGAGCACACGCCTCGAGCATGTAGCGAAGCGTCGTGACAAACGTGTAGACGCGGCAGCCCAGATCCTGCAGGTCGACCAACAGGACATCGAACGTGTCCATCATCGCATCGGTCGGCCGGCGCACCTCGCCGTAGAGGCTGAACACCGGGATGCCGTGCACGGGGTCGGTGAAGTCAGGTGACTCCACCATGTTGTCCTGCTTCTCCCCGCGCAGTCCGTGCTGCGGACCGAACGCGGCGGTCAAGCGCAGATCCCCGAGCGCCGCCAGCGCATCGAGGCTGTGCGTCAGTCCGCGGGTGAGCGAGGCCGGATGCGCCAGCAGCGCGACGCGCCGGCCGGCGAGCGGCTTGCGCAGGGCGGGATCGGCCAGCAGACGGTCGATGCCGAATTTCATGCCAGGCCCGTCACCGGCTGGCGGTCCGCGACGGTCGCATCGAGCGTGAGCGCAAACGCATCCGGATGATGAAAATCAGGCCGTCCGGCCGGATGCCGCAGCGCCCAGTACGACAGGACACCCGCCTCGTCCTCGAGCACCGCACTGAGCGCGAGCTGCAGCGCGTGGCGCCCCTCGGCATACGGTGCCGGCAGAGACACGAGCGCCTCGAGCACGAGTGCGTCATCCGCGCCGCGCGTGCCCCCTTGAGGTTCTCTGCGCTCGCGGTGCCCGATCGTCAGCACTGGCGGCGCAGGCAGCTCCGCCGGCGTCATCCCCACCCGTCGCGCACTGAAGCGGTACGCCTGCCACGCCCGTGACGGCGAGAAGTTCAATTCCAGGTACCCCGGCACGTGCTCGAGCGCCACGAACGCCTCGAAGCAGGTGTGCCGCCACAGCTCTGCGGCACGCGCACCGGAGGTTTCTGCCGGCACGCGCACGTGCTGCAGAGGACCGCTCAGGACGAACCGCAGCGTCAACGCGTCCGCGCGCAGCCGCTGCGCTTGTGCAACGAGGGTGAGCGCCGCAGGCGCGGGCGAACTGGGATGGGCGGGCAGGGAGTGGTATGTCACCGCAGCGGGTTTCCAGGGCGGCGCCTTGCGAAAAATACGCGGCGCGCAACGCCCTGGATCATAGCGCAAGGGAGCTTCGCGGTGCTCTCTCGGGCACCGCATTGGACAACCCCGTGTCGGCGCGTTGCGCTCACGCCCCCAGAGCCGCGGCAGCGGCCCGACGTGCGGCGCCGGCCTTGCGGGCGCGCGCCGCGTAGCGAAACGTCCAGAACATCGTCAGCACGGACGCCCCGCCGAGCACCAGCGGAGAGACCGCGAGCACCATCGCGGGGGAGAGGGTGTAGATGAAGACGACCCGCAGCGCGAACTCCCCGACGAAGACCAGCCCCCAGACGAGTGTCATGATGCGCTGGACGCGGCGAAAGGCCGGATACTGCCAGTTCTGATCGAACGCCGCGCGCAGGCGCGGATCGCTACCCGCGGCAAAGAAGCGCCCGAAATAGAACATCACCGGAGGGCGCGAGCGCACGAGCAGCGATATCAGGCAGGCGAGGCCCAATGCGCCGGTAAACAGCGACTCGCGCACCAGCAGTATTTTCGCGCCACCGCCGAACGCCAGTGCGCCGAGCCCGAACAGCAGCCCGGCGAGAATCAGCAGACTCACCGGGTCGAGAGTGCGCCGCCGAGACAGGCCGTAGAGCGTCTTGACCGTCGGGAAGACACTCGCGATCACCAACGCGACCCCCTCGGAATGTGACAGGTAGGCCATCGACGCCTGGTAACAGACCCAAGGGATACCGGCATCGATGAGCATTTCGCGCAACATCGGCAGCATCGCGAACCGAGGTGCGGGCGCGGTGGCAGCGACTTCGGTATCGCGCCCCGATGCTGCGCTCGACGATGCGATCGGTGATTCAGGTTCATGGGCGGTCATGGCAACACTCCTCGGTTTGGACGGCCACGGTGCGCGGTGGTAGTCGAAATGCGCGTGCACGCCAGCGACCTCGAGAGATCGGCACCGATGGCCCGACCGTACGCCCGCGAGGGAGCGTCACGGCAGTGCGAAGGGTCAGGACCGGAACGTGACACCTGTCACCTGCGCGCCGGGGGGCGCACCCACGGGGGGCGGACCGGCGGACCCGACCCCGCGTCACCCCGACGTCGGCGCGTCATCCAGCACCACGCATATCTCTGTCCTGTATGAAAAAACGCGTAATGTCCGCGCCGGGACTGCCGCCCGATCCGGGCGCTTTACGGTAGAATCGTCATGGACGTGCGCCATCCGCGCACCGACAGCCCCCACACGATCCGTCGCAAGGTGAAGGAATGACCGACGCCCCTCGAGACGTCATCCGCGTACGCGGCGCACGCCAGAACAACCTGAAGAACCTCGACCTCGATATCCCGCTCAACGAGCTGGTCGTGGTGACGGGCGTGTCAGGATCGGGCAAATCGTCCCTAGTATTCGACACGCTCTATGCCGAGGGGCAGCGTCGGTACGTGGAGACATTCTCGCCGTACGCGCGCCAGTTCCTCGACCGCATGGACAAGCCGCAGGTCGACACCGTCGGGGGCATTCCGCCGGCCATTGCCATCGATCAGACCAACCCGGTGCGCACCTCGCGCTCCACGGTCGGCACGATGACCGAGCTGAACGATCACCTCAAACTGCTCTTCGCCCGCACCGCGGTGCTGTACTGCCAGCACTGCGGACGCCCGGTGCGCCGCGACAGTGCCGAAACCATTCATCAGCAACTGCTCGAGCGTGCTGCGGCCGCGGGTGACCCGCGCCTGCTGATCACGTTCCCGGTCGAAGTGCCGGGAAACTTCACGACCGAAGAGGTGCGCGCGCTGCTGGAGAAGCAGGGGTACACCCGCTTCCTCGAGCCCCCGCCGCGTCCGAGCGCTCCGCCGCCGGCAGGCAAACGGGGCCGGCGCAAGGCCGCGCCGGTCCCGGCGGTGACCTTCGAGGTGATTCAGGACCGTCTGCGCGCCGGACGTGCCGAACGCAGCCGCGTGCTCGAGGCGCTCGAAACGGCACTGCGCGTGGGCCGCGGCAAGGTCAGCATCCACGCCGTCGATGACGCCGATCCGCCCAACACCCTCGCCGTGTGGCGCTTCTCGAGCGGCTTGCACTGCGCCGAGTGCGATCTGTCGTACCAGGAACCCTCACCGAGCCTCTTCTCATTCAACTCACCGCTCGGCGCCTGCGAGACCTGCCGCGGCTTCGGCCGAGTGATCGGCGTGGACTACGGTCTAGTGGTACCGGATGGCAGCAAGACGCTGCGCGGCGGCGCCATCAAGCCGTGGCAGACGCAGTCGTATGCGGAATGTCAGCAGGATCTGGAGAAGTTCGCGCGCAAACGCGCGATCCCACTCGACACGCCCTGGCGCGATCTGTCCGCACAGCAGCGCCACTGGGTGATCGAGGGCGAAGGCGAATGGAGCAAGGGCGTCTGGTACGGCGCAAAGCGATTCTTCGCGTGGCTCGAGAGCCGCTCTTACAAGATGCACGTGCGTGTGCTGTTGTCACGCTACCGCGCCTACACTCCATGCGAGACCTGCGGCGGGGCTCGCTTGAAGACGCAAGGTCTGCTGTGGCGCGTCGGGGATCGCGAGGCGGCCGACGCGACCCTCGGCGCCGTGCCGCGCTTCCAGCCACGCGGCACGCAGTGGAGCGAAGCGACGCGCCAGAGTCTGCCGGGGCTCTCGCTGCACGATCTGATGCTGCTGCCGATAAGCCGGGCGCGGGAATTCTTCGTCGCGCTGCGGCTACCGAGACCGCTTGATGAGGCGGCCGACCTCCTGCTCGAGCAGATCCGTGCACGTTTTGCCTACCTAGCCGACGTCGGCCTCGGGTACCTCACACTCGACCGCCAGTCGCGCACGCTCTCCGGCGGCGAGGTGCAACGGATCAACCTCACCACCGCGCTCGGCACTTCACTGGTCAATACGCTGTTCGTACTCGATGAGCCGTCGATCGGTCTGCATCCGCGCGACATGCAACGGGTCATCACCGTGATGAAGCGGCTGCGCGACGCCGGCAACTCGCTGCTGGTCGTCGAGCACGATCCACAGATCATGCTCGAGGCTGACCGCATCCTTGATCTGGGTCCGGGGGCCGGGGAGCGCGGCGGGGACATCGTCTTCTTCGGCACGCCGCAGGAGATCCGCCGCAGCGCACACTCGGTGACCGGGGAGTACCTCAGCGGCCGCAAGCGCGTCGGCAGCGAACGAGCCGAAAGCCCGAACCCGCGCACGGGCACGCCGGGCGAAGTCGTGGCGGAGGCGCGCTCGAACCGCTGGATCGAACTGCGCGGCGCCACGCAGCACAATCTGAAGAACGTCGAGGTGCGCATCCCGCTGAAGCGCCTGGTGTGCGTCACCGGCGTCTCCGGCTCCGGCAAATCCACGCTGATCGAGGATGTGCTCTACCCTGCGCTGCTGAAGTACCACGGCAAGCCGACCGAAGCGCCCGGGACGTTCGCCGCGCTCGCCGGCGCGGAACTCATCGACGATGTCGTCATGGTCGACCAGAGTCCGATTGGCCGCACGACGCGCTCCAACCCAGCCAGCTACGTTGGAGCCTTTGACGCCATCCGTGCACTGTTCGCCACGGAGCCCGCCGCGCTCGAGCGCAAGTACACCGCCGGTACGTTCAGCTTCAACTCCGGCAACGGCCGCTGCCCGACCTGCAGCGGCAACGGCTTCGAGCACGTGGAGATGCAGTTTCTTTCCGATGTGTACCTGCGCTGCCCCGACTGCAACGGCCGCCGCTACCGCGACGAGGTGCTCGATATCCGTCGCGAAGGTGCCGATGGTCGGCGCGCGAACATCGCTGAAGTGCTCCAGATGACGGTGACCGAGGCGCTCGAGTTCTTTCGCGATTCACGCGAGATCCGTGCCCGACTCGCGCCGCTCGCGGACGTTGGCCTGGAGTATGTGGCCCTCGGTCAACCGGTACCGACGCTCTCCGGCGGCGAGGCGCAACGGCTGAAGCTCGCCGGACATCTGGCCGAGGCCGGCTCGGTGCTCTCGAGCATCACCCACAAAGGCAAGCTATTCCTGTTCGATGAGCCCACGACCGGGTTACATTTTCAGGATGTGACGCGCCTGCTGATGGCGTTTCGCAAGCTGCTCGCCGCTGGGCACTCGCTGCTCGTGATCGAACACAACCTCGATGTGATCCGCGAGAGCGACTGGATCATCGATCTCGGCCCTGAAGGCGGCGAGGCGGGCGGCAACATCGTCTGCACCGGTACGCCCGCGGAGGTGCGCGCGCACCCCGAGTCGCACACCGCCCGGGCGCTCGTGGAATACGATCTGTCCCTGGCCGCGGAACCGCGAGCCGTGCCGTCTGTCGCCACGGCGAACGAGCCGGTTGCGAGCCGCGCGCTGATCGACCCGGCCGCACGACACGACATCGTCATTCACAACGCCCGTGAGCACAATCTCAAGAGCATCGATGCGCGCATCCCGCGCAACCGATTCACGGTCATCACTGGGGTGTCGGGCTCCGGCAAATCCACACTCGCTTTCGACATTTTGTTCAACGAGGGTCAGCGCCGTTACCTGGAGTCTCTGAACGCTTACGCGCGGCAGTTCGTGCAGCCGGCGGCCCGCCCGGACGTGGATGCGATCTTCGGCATTCCGCCGACGGTCGCGATCGAGCAGCGCACCAGCCGCGGCGGGCGCAAGAGCACGGTGGCGACTCTGACGGAGATCTACCACTTCCTGCGCCTGCTCTACGTGAAGCTCGGGACGCAGTTCTGTCCCGAGTGCGACGTCGCCATCGAACCGCAGAGCCCGGCCTCCATTGCCGCGCGGCTGCTGCGCGAATACCGCGGCAAGCGCATCGAATTGCTCGCGCCCCTGGTCGTGGCGCGCAAGGGCTATTACACGGACCTCGCCAAGTGGGCGCACAAGAAGGGATTCAAGACGCTGCGCGTCGACGGCATCGCGGTGCCCACCGCGAAGTGGCCTCGGCTCTCGCGCTTCAAGGAGCACACGATCGAGTTACCGGTCGCCACGATCGAAGTCGAGGCACGCACGGACACCGAGCTGCATCAAGCGCTCACGCGCGCGCTGGATTTCGGCAAGGGCCTGGTGCATGTGCTCGCGCCCCACGCCACGCGCGTCACCGTGTTCTCCACCAAGCGGGCTTGCCCGTCGTGCGGGTGCAGCTTCGCTGAGCCCGACCCGCGCCTGTTCTCATTCAACTCCAAGCACGGCTGGTGCGAGAGCTGCTACGGCACAGGCGTGGCGATGCCGGGGTTCGACGCCGAGCAGAGCGGCGAGGAACGCTGGTGGAATGATGGGCTCGAGGACGAGCCGCAGCCCTGTCCGGCCTGCACCGGCCAGCGTCTGAACCCCGTGGCACTCAGCGTGCGATTCCGCGAACGCTCCATCGCCGCGCTGACCCTCGAGCCCGTGGGGCGTGCTGCGGAATTCTTCCGCCGGCTGAAGCTCTCGGGGCGCGAACGGCAGATCGCGCGCGATTTGCTCGCCGAGATCCGCTCGCGATTGGCGTTTCTCGAGCGTGTCGGCCTCGGTTACCTGCAGCTCGATCGCTCGGCGCCGACGCTCTCCGGAGGCGAGGCTCAGCGCATCCGGCTGGCCGCGCAGCTCGGCTCGAACCTGCAGGGCGTGTGCTACGTGCTCGATGAGCCGACGATCGGCCTGCATCCGCGCGACAACGACCGATTGCTGCTCACCCTCCGCCGGCTCGCCCGGCTCGGCAATACCGTGGTCGTCGTCGAGCACGACGAGGACACGATGAGAGCCGCCGACCACCTGGTCGACTT
>JBMFWZ010000024.1:0-34888 GCA_049964755.1 Steroidobacteraceae bacterium
GGAACTGTCGAGCCACGCTTCGCGGGCTCGGGGCATGATGCGTGATGACGACGGTCGGGCCCGGACACTCGGCCGCGAGCCGCCGCTCAAGCCAGGTGGCCCGCTCCCGGTGGATTGCGCGCAAGTCATTCGGATGCAGTGCGCGGCCGCCGCAGCGAATCACTTGGTGATCTTCCATCCCTCGCACAGCGCCGAACATCGCGCGGATCACGGCCGGCCCCTGGCCGTACAATTCGTAATCCGTCCAGCAGGTGGCGCTGAGAATCCGCTCGCCGCCGAGCACGAGCTCATCGCCATCCAGCACGTAGATGCCATGCTTGCGTCCTGCGGCGCGCATCGCTTTGAGATGCTCGATGAGCTCGCGATCATAGTACTCGTGATTGCCGGGCACGTAGTTCATGGCCACCACACGCGCTGCGGCTCGATCCGCTCCACGGCGAAATCCGTATGGCCCACACAACGAGCGGCGGCCACCACTGCGGCAGGCGTCGGGCAGCGCTCGATGACCGGCCCGACTTGTTCGGAGCGATCCATGAGCCGCCCCGCCCATCTGCCAGACGGTTCCCGCCAGACGTAGAGCGTGAGTCCACGCAGACCCATGCCGAGCACTGCGTTTTTCAACACGTTTACCGTCATCGTACGGCCCAGGGCGACCCGTCGAGCCTCGTCGATCACTGCGGCGGCGGTGCGCGATGGGGGTAGTACAGCCAAGGGACTGCCGGACGCCGTCCTGATCCCGCCCGTCCACTCACGGCGTCCGCTGCGCCAGACGGTCAAGTCCAGAGTCCGGGCTCAGGTTGTTCATTCCGCGACCCTCGTCGGCAGCTCATCCAGATCGCGCACCCGCACGATCTGCAGCTCATCGTAGCCTTCCCGCTTTGCTGCGCGCAGCAGCGCGGCGGCATCCGATTCGGCGAGCGTGATTGTAGGTGTCCCGCCAACGACGATGTGGCCGACCACGTCGCTTGGGTCTTGGCTCGGAAAAACGTATCGCACCGGCACCGGATCATCGGCGCGACGGTCACGGTGCGCCGCGCACCGCCCGCGGTACCAGATATCGTCATCGTCTCGTAGCCACCCGGGCTGGCCGCAGATCTCGTAGAGCTTCGCACTCGTCGCGCTTGCCATGCGGATCATGCCCTTTTGCTCGCCGGTGATGTGCTCACTTCCTGCGGCGCTGACATAGACCTCGAGCAAGCCGAGTTTCTCCTTGACCTGTTCGGCGATCACCTGAGCCGCATGGCGGCGATCGGTCCAAAGCTGTAGCCGCTCGTACAGCGCATCGAGCAGATCGAACCAGCCATTGCCGGGAAAACCCCAGTACATGCAGCTCTTGTCCATTGGCCCGTTTTCGGCGTGCGAAGATTTGCGGATACCGCGCGCACAGCAGGCGATCCAAATCAGGCGTCATCTGCTACCTCCTCGCCGGGGCGGCGATGCCGCCCCGGCACCTCATTTCCCGTCCACGTTCCTTCAATTCCCGCTTCGCGGGATACACCACCGGGCCGGCGGGCGAGCGGCCTGGCCGGATGCTTCTCAGTTGATCGGCATCGGCGGGGCAGCGTCGCACGAAGCCGCTGCGGCCCGGCAGTTGTAGCTGGTGCTGTGATCCCGCATGCGGTTTTTCACCTCCTGCGTGCGTGCAGCCACGTGATGCAGGCAATGGTTGACCGAGTGCCGCTCGGCGCAGCCCGAGAGCGCTGCAACGACGAGTCCGGTGGCGATGAGAGTTGTCCGCTCTCGGCCGTGCTCGAACACGGTTGGGCGGCGCCTTGTTGGCTACAAAGATGTGGGGACTTTAGGGACTGGCCACGTACTTGGCCACAGCGTCCCTGCCAAGCGCTCCTAAGTATTGGTCGGGGCAGGGAGATTCGAACTCCCGACCCTCTGCTCCCAAAGCAGATGCGCTACCAGACTGCGCCATGCCCCGAACCCTGCCGACGCAGGGGGAGAAACCCCTGGCGGCCCCGCATCATATGCGAGAATACCTGTCCTTCGGAAGAGTTCGAGTTCGAGCAGTCCATGACGGCACAGGTGATTGACGGGCGCAAATGCGCCGGCGAAGTCAAAGCACAGGTCCGCACCGCCATCGAATCGGCGGTCACACGAGGCCACCGCAGGCCAGCCCTCGCCGTCGTCAAAGTGGGCGATCATCCGGCTTCCGAGGTCTACGTGCGCAATAAGCGCAAATCCTGTGAAGAAGTGGGCATCCGCTCCGTCGCGCACGATCTGCCCGGGTCTACCTCCGAACTCCAGCTCCTCGCCCTGATCGACGAGCTCAATAGCGACCCGGACATCGATGGCATCCTGGTCCAGTTGCCCTTGCCCGAACAGATCCAGTCGACGGCGATCATCGAGCGGATCGACCCCACCAAGGACGTCGACGGATTCCATCCGTACAACGTCGGCCGGCTGGCCCAGCGGATTCCCCTGATTCGTCCCTGCACGCCTTATGGGGTCATCAAGCTGCTCGAGCACATCGGGGCACCGATGAAGGGGCAGCACGCGGTCATCGTCGGGGCGTCCAATATCGTCGGGCGTCCCATGTCGCTCGAGCTGCTGCTCATGGGCGCAACCACCACCGTGTGCCACCGCTTCACCGCGGACCTGGCGAGGCACGTCGGCCAGGCGGACATCCTGGTGGTGGCGGTGGGAAAGCCCCGACTGGTCCCTGGGGAATGGGTCAAGCCGGGCGCCGTGGTCATCGACGTCGGCATGAATCGCCTCGAGACTGGCCATCTGGTGGGCGACGTGCAGTTCGACGCCGCCCGCGAACGGGCCTCCTGGATCACGCCGGTACCCGGCGGCGTCGGGCCGATGACGGTGGCGATGCTCATGCACAATACTTTTGAAGCCTTCCAGCGCCGCGTGGCATGGCCGCACTGAGGCAGTCCGCTGCCGCGCTCGCGGCAAGTGCCGGCCGCGCTGCGGCGTGGCGTCGCAATTGCAGAGATTTTTACAATCCCCCCCTACCGCCGCTCCGTAGAGTATCGGCCCGGCCACGGCTCACTTGATGCGCCTGTGGCTCCGTCCTTCACTCTGAGAGACTCTCATGACCAGTGCGATCTCATCGGCCGCGACGGCCTGGCCAAGCCTCTATGGCAGCGGTGCCACCTCGAGCAGCGCCTCGAGCACCAGCGGCATGACGCAGACGGAACAGCAGCTGCTTGCCGCGACTGACACCATCGGCAACGGTTCGATCAGTCAGAGCGAGCTGACCAACTTCATGGCTGCGCTGAGCGGCAGTGCCAGCCCAACGCAAAGCAGCGCCGCCGGCACGCTCCTCAGCACCCTCTCCTCGGGCAGCACCAGCAGCGGCAGCGGCACCGGGGCCAGCAGCGGGGTCTCGCCGCAGGACCTCCAAAGCAACATCAGCACCTTCCTCACCGCGCTGCGCAGTCAGCTCGCCGCCGCGACCGCCAGCAGCGCCACCAGCACGGCGGCCTCCGGAAATGCGAGTTCAGGCACCTCGAGTGCGGCAACAAGCGGTAGCGCAGGCGGCGTGCACGCCATGCACCACGGACATCATGGGCACGGCGGTGGTGCCGCAATGCTGGCCTCGCTGATGCAGCAACTGAGCAGCCGCTCGGCCCAGAGCACGACTGCGACCGCCAATGCCAGCCTGAGCACACTCGCCTAATCGAGCGCGTAGGCCTCGAACGGCCGGTCAGGCCCGTCGCCAGTCGGTCGCGCCGCCGGACTTGTCCTCGAGTACTACGCCGGCGGCGGTGAGCTCATCGCGAATGCGGTCCGACTCCGCCCAGTTCCTCGCCGCTCGCGCCGCAGCGCGCGCCGCGATGCGCTGCTCAATGTCCGCATCGCTCAACGCAGCGACAGGCTCCGCTGCGGCTGCCACCGGCGCGGCGGGTTTGCCAAGGCGCAACCACTGCTCGGACGGCACGGACAGAAGTCCGAGCACACCCCCCAGCGTTCGCAGCAGAGCCCCGAGCGAGGCCGCCCGCGCCGCATCGCCGGCGTCACGGGCGGCGTTCACGTCTCGCGCCAGCGTCTGCAAGACAGCGAGCGCCTCGGGTGTATTGAAATCATCGTCCATCGCCGACTCGAATCGATCCGCGTGCGCCGAGCGCATCGGTTGCGCCTGCGGCAGCGCGCGCAACGCCAGATGCAGTCGCTGTAGCGCCGCGTCGGCCAGCTCCAGCTGCTCGAGCGAATAGTTGATCGGTCCACGATAATGGCTCGAGAGCACGAAGTAGCGCATGACCTCCGGGTGGCGCAGCGTCGGCAACACCTCGCGCACGGTGAAGAAGTTGCCCAGTGACTTCGACATCTTCTCGTTGTCGACGTTGACGAACCCGTTGTGCATCCAGATCTCGGCGAACCGCTCGCCGGTGGCCGCACAGGACTGTGCGATCTCATTCTCGTGATGCGGGAACTTCAGGTCCATGCCGCCGCCGTGGATGTCGAAGTGCGGCCCGAGCAGCTCGACCGACATCGCCGAGCATTCGATGTGCCAGCCGGGGCGACCCCGCCCCCACGGGGAGTCCCAGGCCGGCTCGTGCGGCTTGGCGTGCTTCCAGAGCACGAAATCGAGCGGATCGCGCTTCGCTTCGTCGATATCGACCCGCGCCCCCGCACGCAGGTCCGCCAGGCGCTTGCCAGACAGTCGCCCGTAGCCGTCGAATTTCGCCACGGCATACATCACATCGCCGTTCGGGGCGGCATACGCATAGTCGCGCTCGATGAGCCTCTCGACCATCGCGATGATCGCCGGAACGTGCTGGGTGGCGCGCGGCTCGAGATCTGGGCGTACGATGCCGAGCGCAGCGCAGTCCTCGTGCATGGACGCGATGAACCGTCCTGTGAGCGCATCGATCGGCTCGCCATTCTCCGCGGCCCGCTTGATGATCTTGTCATCGATGTCGGTGATGTTGCGCACGTAGGTCAGCCGCAAACCGCGATGGCGCAGATAGCGCGCCACGGCATCGAACACAATCATCATGCGCGCGTGGCCGATGTGCAGGTAGTCGTACACCGTCATGCCGCAGACGTACATGCGCACCTCGCCCGGCACGATGGGCTTAAGGGGCTGCTTCTCTCCAGTGAGCGAATTGTGAATACGGATCATGGTGGTCTTGTCGAGGTGAGAATAGGGCAGCCCCTGCGGCCCCCCCGGCTCAGGCGAAGCGTGCGAGGCGCCGCTCAGTCTCCCCGGCCGGCATCACGCGCAGCAACGGCGCGAGCTCCGGGCCGTGGTCGAGTCCCGTCAAGGCGAAGCGCAGTGGCCGAAACAGCTGCGCCCCCTTGCGCCCGCTTGCGACCCGCGCCGCCGCCGCAATCGCGGCGAAGTCACCACCGTCGGCGGCCACCCGGGCCGCGGCGGCGAAAAACTCGCGACCGGCCCCGCGCACCAGATCGGCGCCTTCGCCGGCGAGCACCGGTGCGGGTCCAAAGACGATGTCGACCCAGCGCCTGGCATCCTCGGGCAACACCACGTTCGGCAGCACTGCGGAGCAGAACGCCGTCGCCGTGTGTGGGTCGAGCCCGTTCGGCAGCAGCGGCGCAAGCCAATCCCGCGCCGCCTCCGGGGTGAGACGATGGACGGCATGTCTCTGCCACACGGTCAGGTGCTGTTCGTCGAAATGGGCGGGGGCCCGGCCGAGGTGCTGGGGGTCGAATGCATCGGCGAGCGCCTGAAGTCCGAGCAGGTCGTGCTCGCTGCTCGAGTGTCCGAGCCGAAAGAGATAATTCACCACCGCTTCGGGCCGATAGCCGCGCTCGCGAAATTCACGCACGCTGGTCGCGCCGTGGCGCTTGGAAAGCGGGGCACCGTCGGGTCCGAGAATCAAAGAGATGTGCCCGTAGCGCGGCGGCGGCAGCCCGAGCGCCTCGAGGATCAGCAGCTGACGCGGTGTATTCGTCAGATGGTCCTCCCCGCGCAGCACTTGCGTGACGCCCATGGCCGCATCATCCACGGCATTGGAGAAGAAGAACGCCGCCGAGCCATCGGCACGCCGGATGACGAAATCGCCAATATCGTCGGACAAAAAGCGCTGCGCCCCGTGCACCAGATCAGTGAATTCGATGTGCCGCCCGGCCGGCACCCGAAAGCGCAGCGTGGCGGGCTGTCCGGCGCCGAGGCGCCGCCGGCGCTCGTCGGCACTGAGGTCCCGGCAGGTGCCCGGATAGCGCGGAGCCCGTCCCGCAGCGCGCTGCGCGTGGCGCGCCACTTCGAGCTCCACGGCGCTGCAAAAGCACGGGTAAACCGCGTCCTGTCGCTCGAGCTCGAGGAACCGCTGCTCGTACAGCGCCGCGCGCTGCGACTGGTAATAGGGCCCGAGCGCATCCTCCCGACCCGGACCGGCATCCCACTCCAGACCGAGCCAGTGCAGGTCGTGAAGCAGCCCAACGGTATGCTCCGATCGGCTGCGGCTGGCATCGGTGTCCTCGATGCGCAGCACGAAGCGCTCAGCGCCGTGGCGGGCGAGCAAATAATTGAACAGTGCGGTGCGCGCGTTGCCGAGGTGCAACTCGCCGGTCGGACTCGGGGCAAACCGAGTCGCCCCGTGCGCGAACGTCCGGCCGGTTGTGCGGTCCATCTCTGCCATGGTCCGCAATAGTACGGGGTTTGAGCGGGCGCTGCTAAGATGAGGCGCTTCAGCGAGCCCCCCGGGAGATCCGATGCAAAACTGGAAATGCTCTGCGGCGCGCTGGCGCGCCGTCACCGCCGCAGCTGCGCTGCTGCTGACCTTCGGCTGCGCCCTGCTCGGCGCTCCGGCGGCTCGTGCACAGGCCGCGCAGCCAAACCCCGAGGTGCGCGTCGTCACGAACATGGGCTCTTTCGTGATCGAACTGCGCCCGGATCGAGCGCCGCTCACGGTGGCGAACTTCCTGCGCTATGTGCGCTCGGGCTTTTACACCGACACTCTGATCCACCGGGCCGTGGCCAATTTCGTCATCCAGGGCGGTGGCCATGAGGCCACGCCACCCTACGCGCTGAAGCCGACCGGTCCGCCGGTCGACAATGAGTCCGGCAATGGCCTGGAGAACAAGCGCGGCACCGTCGGCCTCGCTCGCGGCCCGAACCCGGACTCCGGAACCTCGCAGTTCTACATCAACTTGGTCGACAACCCGGAGCTCGATCCACTGCCGACCCGTTGGGGCTATGCAGTGTTCGGGAAAGTGATTCAGGGCATGGACGTCGTCGAGCAGATCGGACTGGTGCCCACTGGGGCATTCGGGCCGTTCAAATCCGAAGCCCCCCTGACCCCCGTGGTGATCGAGTCCATGTCCGTGGTCGCACCGAGCGCCTCCGGAGCGACTGCAGCCCCGGCTGCTGCGCCACCGGCCGCGAGCGGCACTGTGGCGCCGAACGCGGGCGGATCTGCCCACGGACCCGCCCATTCCAGTTCGGGCAGCACGCCGAGCAAGAGCACGACTCCGCCTGCGGCCAGGGCGGATTCAGGCCACGCACCGAGCAAGTCGGCGACTGCGCACGAAAGCCCTCCCCCTTCGAAATCGTGACCCCCGCGCCCGCCTCGGCCGGCGGTGAGCTGAGTCGCTGCCTGTTCGTCTCGGACGTGCACCTCGACACCGTTGCGGGGGCGGCCGAGGCGCAATTCCTGCACCTGCTGCGCACCGAAGCGCCCCAGGCGGATGCGCTCTACATCCTCGGCGATCTGTTCGAGTCCTGGGTGGGCGATGACACGCCAGCACATCATGCTGTGATCGATGCGCTCTGCGCGCTCACGGCCGGCGGCGTCGGCTGCTTCGTGCTGCACGGCAACCGGGACTTTCTGCTCGGCAGCGGCTTTGCTGAGCGCAGCGGATGTCACCTGCTGCCGGACCCGGTGGTGAGGCAGTTCGGCGGCGAGCGGGTGCTGCTCACGCACGGGGATGCGCTGTGCACGGACGATCACGCCTATCAGGAGTTACGCACCCTCGTCAGAGACCCGCTCTGGCAAGAGCGATTCCTCGCCCTGCCCCTCGCAACGCGAGAATTGCTCGCCAATGAGGCGCGCGCCGGAAGCCGCGCACACACATCGCGCACGCAGCCGATGATCATGGACGTCAATCCCGGCTCAGTCGCGGCGGCCATCCGCGCCACCGGAGCGCGCCGCATCATCCATGGGCACACTCATCGTCCCGCGGTGCACGAGACCGAGATTGACGGTGAGCCCGTGCAGCGCATCGTGCTCGGGGCATGGTACGAACAAGGCAGTTGCCTCAGCTACGAGGCAGGCCGCTACCAGCTGCGCGCGCTACCGCGTTGAGCACACCAGCTCACCGCGGTAGCGCGCGCACCGCTCAGGACTGAGGCGGCGCGGGCGGGGCCGGCGGAGGCGGCGACGCCATGCGCATGCGCATGCCCATCGCGCCGCGACCCATCGGGCCGGCCATCCCGAACCACGGATGGGGAGGCAGCAGCACCTTGAATTTCGCCATCTGCTCGGCGCTCAGCACACGCGCCATCTTCGCCATCATCTGACGCTTCGCGGCCATGTGTGCCTGACGCATCGCCCGCATTGCGCGCATCATCTGCTGCATGCTCGTACGCATGGCGGCATGCTGCTCGGTGAGGATCGCTCTGACCTGTTGACGCTGCGCGGCCGTCAGATCCAACAGCACGGTCAGCTGGTGCAACCGCCACTGCTCCATATGCTGTATGCGGCGCATGTGGGCCGCAGCTGCGCCTTGTGGCCACCCGTGTGCAAGCTGTGGCGTCGGGGTCTGCGCGAGGGCGACACTCGTGACAGCCGCGAGCGAGAGAAGAATCAGGGAACGCTTCATGGAACGACCTCCTCCAAACAACGGACGTAGAGGAGTGTAGCGATGTCGCGGACGCAGCGCAGTAAGCAAATGTAGCGATCCGATCAGCGCCGCGGCAGGCGCAATTCGGCCTCGAGACCGCCCTGCGGTCGATTGCGCAGCTGCAGCGTACCGCCGTGGGCCTGAGCCGCGTCACGCGCGATGCTCAAGCCCAGGCCAGTCCCGCCGGTATCGCGGTTACGCGAGGACTCGAGGCGAAAGAATGGCTCGAAGACTCGTTCCAGATACGGCGAGGCGATGCCCGGGCCGTCGTCGCTCACCACGATGCTGAGCGCCGCACCGTCGCTCACCATGATCCGCGCCCGCTCACCGAACTTCACGGCATTGGACACGAGGTTGGTCAGACAGCGCTTCAGTGCCTGCAGCCGCGCCGGCAGCGGTCCGTTCGCATGCCCCATCACCCGCACGTCGTGCCCCATCTCGGCAAAGCCCTGCCGCACCGACTCGACCAACGCGTCGACGTCGATCGGCTCGAGCGCCTCTTGCTCGTCCTGCCCGCGAAACAACGCCAACGCGCCGCGCACCATGCCTTCCATCTCATCGAGTTCGCCGCTCAGGCGCTCGCGCACCGCCGGATCCTCGATCAGTGTCTCGACCTGCAGGCGCAGTCGCGTCAGCGGGGTTTTCAGATCATGCGACATCGCGGCCAGCACCGCCGTGCGGCTGTCGAGATAGCGGTGCAGCCGCTCCTGCATGCTGTTGAAAGCGTGCGCCGCTTCGCGCAACTCACGCGCGCCACTTTGCGGCAGTGGCGGGCTGCGCGAGCCGCGACCGATCATCTCCGCGGCGCGCGCCAGGCGGCGCAACGGCCGGGTGATACCGCGCGCCGCCACAAACAGCGCGCCGATCAGCACAACCATCAGCACCGTCAGGTTGATGAGCAGCCGCGGCGGCAGCACCATCACCGGGGAGAGGCGCGGCACGCGGAAGATGAGCGTCGCGACGTGCGGCGCGCTGACTTCGAGGTCGTAGAAACGCGCCGGCCGACCGAACGAAACAAACGGCGGTGGCGCCACAGGGATTGCCGCAGCGCTGCGGTGCGCGAGCGCCCGAAAGTGGTAATCCACACCGAGCTCGCGATGCAGCCGGGCGAACAGCAGCGCTTGGGCATCGGAGGGGAACGGCAGGTGGATGAGTAACCCGCGCCGAGCATCAGGATGCAGCCGACGGCGCCACCAGAGCCAGTGCAGCGGACGCAGTCTGCGGCCCGCGCCGAGCCGCACAGGCGGGCGCGGGGGTTCGGCTGGCCGCGGCGGCTGCATCGGCATCGCCATGCGGGAGACCCAGGGCCGTGGCCCGACGGGCCGAAATCCCCCGGTCATCTGCAGCCGTTGCAGTGCGTGGGCCTGAGCCCTCGGCGGCAGCAGCGTCAACGTAAAGGCGATTTCACTGATCCGTCGCGCCCAGATCCGGGTGGTCACCTGCGTCAGCACGTGCTGCTCGTTGCGCGCCACGAGGTACAGACTCGCCGCCTGAGCGAGCAGAACCCCGATCACGGTTGCGCCTATCAGACGTCCGAACAGAGATTGTGGCCACACTCGCCAGCGCATGTGCGGCCCCGCTGGGCGCGTCACTCGGTCTCGACGGGCACGCCGATGACATAGCCCTGGCCGTAGATCGTCTTGATGATTCTCGGCGAGCGGGCGTCATCCCCTAAGATCTGGCGCAGGCGGCTGACGCGCACATCGATGCTGCGGTCGAGCGGATCGGCCTCGCGGCCACGCAACAGTTCGGCGAGCTGCGCGCGCGAGACCACCCGGTTCCCGGCTGAGAGCAGCACCGTGAGCAGCCGGTACTCCGCACCGCTCAGCGCCACCTCGCGGCCCCCGCCGCTCAGCGTTCGAGCGGTGGTCTCGAGCCGCCAGCGGTCAAAGCGGAAGGCTCGCACCGTTTGCGGATCCGGCTCCGGCGAGGCATGCACCGTGCGGCGCAGCACCGCGCGAATCCGGCCGAGCAGCTCGCGGGGATTGAAGGGCTTCGGGACGTAGTCGTCCGCGCCGATCTCCAGGCCGACGATGCGATCGACGTCCTCACCGCGGGCCGTCAGCATGATCACCGGCAGCTGCGAGCGGGTCCGCAGCTCCCGGCAGATCGACAGGCCGTCCTCGCCGGGCAACATCAGGTCGAGCACCAGCAAATCGAACCGTGCGCGCTCCATGGCACGGCGCATCTCGGTGGCATCGCCGACTGCGGTGA
Source organism: Steroidobacteraceae bacterium (assembly GCA_049964755.1). Classification (GTDB taxonomy): domain Bacteria; phylum Pseudomonadota; class Gammaproteobacteria; order Steroidobacterales; family Steroidobacteraceae; genus 13-2-20CM-66-19. Next base: position 10,984 of record JBMFWZ010000024.1, read on the forward strand.
CGCGCATGCCTTCCTTCTGCAAGTACTGACTCAACAGCGAGCGGATCTCGCGGTCGTCATCGACGATCAACAGGTGAGGATGTTCGCTCATGGGCCGGTCCGTGCCGAGCACGATACCGGAGCGCGCGGCCGCGGCGCCAGAGCCGCGGCGGCCTGATCAGCGCAGCGGTTACAATTGTTCACAAGACTGCGCGCTGCGGCGCGTCCTTCAGGCCGATCACAAGGTCCGCCACGTTGGTACCGGTCGGCCCGGTGCGCAGCAGCACCCCGGCGGCCGCGAGCGCGCGTCCGGAGTCCGCCCGCCGCAGACTGTCGTCTGCGTCGAACCCGAGCACGGCGATGCGCCCGCAGGTCTCCCCGTCGACCACCGCCCCGGCATCCTCGGTCGGTCCGTCGATGCCATCGGTACCGGCGGCGAGCAACGCCAGATCGCCATAGCCGGAGATCAGCCGCGCGGCGGCGAGCGCCAGATGTTGATTGCGGCCACCGCGCCCCGGGGCGGCCGGCAACCGCAGGGTCGATTCCCCGCCCCACAGGTATACCTGCGCGCTGCCTAGGGCGAGCTCATGCGTGAACTGGGTGGCCAGGCGCTGGACATCGCCGCAGAATCTCGTGCGGGCACGGCGCACCGTCAGCCCCCGAGCGCCGGCCGCCTCGGCCGCACCGTCCATCGCCGCATCAATGGATGCAATCACCTCTCGCCGCAGGGCGTCCCCGCCGCTCGCCGGCCCGAGCAGCCCTGAGCCGATCAGCGCCGGATCATCGCCTGGCACGTCAGAGATGAACAGCACCCGCCCGGGACGTCCACCGAGACGCTCGGCGAGTCGCCCGCCCTTGATTTGCGAGCAGCGTGTGCGCTCGGCATTGAGTGCACGGATGTCGAGCCCCGCGGCCAACCCATGGCGCGCGATGCGCACGAGCTGCTCGAGCGTCACCCCCGGTGCAGGCACTTCGACCAGCGCCGAAGCCCCCCCCGAGATCAGAAACAGCGGCTCGACCTGCGCGGGCAATTGACGCAGCCACTCGAGCAGCCGTGCGCCGGCGTAGAGCGAGCGTTCATCGGGGATCGGGTGGGCGCTCTCGAGCACCTCGGTGCCCGGCTCGGTGGCGAGCGGCGCGGCACCGTGCCCGGCCGGCGCAATCACCAACAGCCGCTCGAGCGCCGGCCCGAGCGCCTCGCGCGCACCGAGCGCCATCGGCGCGGCCACCTTCCCGATCGCCACCCCCCACACCCGAGCGGGGGCGCTGCTCTGCAGCGCCTCGCGCACGCAGCGACGTCCCTCGACGCGGGCGAGACCGGCGCGAAACAGCTCGATCAGCCGCTCCCGCCGCCCGTCGGCGCCTGTCGGGGGTTCAACCACCGTGAACGATTTTCAGCGCTCCCCGTCCGTCGCGGCCGCGCTGCTTGGCCTCGTCGGAGCGCTCGCGCTGCAGGCGCTCGAGATACTGCGGCGTGATGTCACCGGTGACGTACTGACCGGAGAAGCACGAGGTGTCGAACTCCTCGATCTGCGAGTCCTCGTGCTTGCACGCCGCGATGAGATCCTCAAGATCCTGATAGACCAGCCAGTCGGCACCGATCAGCCGCATCACATCCTCGACACTGCGTCCGGCGGCCACCAGCTCACGGGCCGCCGGCATGTCGATGCCGTACACATTCGGGTAGCGCACCGGCGGGGCGGCCGAGGCGAAGTACACCTTGCGCGCCCCGGCTTCGCGGGCGAGTTCGATGATCTGCGCCGAGGTGGTGCCGCGAACGATCGAGTCATCGACCAGCAGCACGTTCTTGCCGCGAAACTCCAGATCAATGGCGTTCAACTTGCTGCGCACGGATTTCTGCCGTTGCTGCTGGCCGGGCATGATGAAGGTGCGGCCGATATAGCGGTTCTTGGTGAACCCTTCGCGGTACTTCAGGCCGAGCCGCTGCGCCAGTTGCAGCGCACTGGTGCGACTGGTGTCGGGAATGGGAATGACCACGTCGATGTCGTGGTTCGGACGCTCACGCAGGATCTTCTCCGCGAGCCGATCGCCCATGCGCATGCGGGCGCGGTACACCGAGATGTCGTCGATCTTCGAATCGGGGCGAGCGAAATACACGTACTCGAAAATGCACGGTGCGTGGCGAGCTGCCGCGACACAGCGATGCGCGTGCAACCGACCGGCCTCATCGATCAGCACCGCCTCGCCCGCAGCGATGTCGCGCACGAAGCGAAAGCCCAGACTGTCGAGCGCAACGCTCTCGGAGGCGAGCATCCACTCCTTGCCTTGCGCAGTGTCTCGCTCCCCGAGCACCAGCGGGCGGATGCCGTTCGGGTCGCGGAAGCCGACGACGCCGTGCCCGATCACCATCGCCACGACGGCAAAGCCGCCGCGGCAGCGTCGGTACACCGCCTCGAGCGCCGCGAACACGTCAGCCGGTGTGACGCGTGGGGTGCCGATGCGCTGCAGCTCCGAGGCGAACACATTCAGCAACACCTCGGAGTCCGACGTGGTGTTCAGGTGCCGGCGGTCCTCACGGATCAGCACCTCGGCCAGTTCGGTCGCGTTGGTGAGGTTGCCGTTGTGCGCCAGGCAGATTCCGTACGGGGAGTTGACGTAGAACGGCTGGGCCTCCGAAGCGCTGTCGCAGCCCGCGGTCGGATAGCGCACGTGTCCGATGCCGATGTGACCCTTCAGCTCGAGCATGTGCTGCTGATGGAAGACATCGCGCACCAGGCCGCTCGCCTTGCGCACGCACAGCCCCCCGTCGCCGCTGGTGGCGATGCCCGCGGCATCCTGACCGCGGTGTTGCAGCACGGTGAGCGCGTCATAGAGGCGCTGATTGACCGCGCTCGTGCCGACCAAGCCGACAATTCCACACATAGCCTACCTCACAGCCATCCGGACCCGACCAGCGCTCGCAGTCCCCCGGCAATCCCCTTGCCGTACGGGATCAACATTGAATGGCGCCACCAGGCCTGGGTATCAAGGTGCAACAGTTCGGCGAGGATGACGAAGACCCCAAGCAGCACCGCCCCGCGGGCTGCGCCGAACAGAAAGCCAAGAAAGCGATCGGTACCGCTGAAGATCGACAGGCGCACGAAATGCGCCACGATCGCCCCCAGGGCCGTACCGGCCAGAAGCACCAGCGCGGCAATGATCACGCGCGCCGCCCAGATCCGCACCGCCGGGGCCGCCAACAGTCCGCCGAGGTGCGGTGCCAGACGAGCGGCCAGGTGCCAGGCGAGAAAAAGTGCCACCAGCCAGGTGGCCAGCGCGATCGCCTCGCGCAGAAAGCCACGCACGGCTCCAATCACGGCGGACAGCACGATCACCGCGGCAATCACGTAATCGGTGGTCATCATGCGGATTCACCACTCGCGGTGCAGGCTGTGGCGCTCGGCGCTCGCCGGACGCAGCCGCCTGCAGGTCGCCGGATCGAGGGCGGCAGGGACTGGCGGTGCGGCGGCCGTAACGGGCACATCATCCGTTGGACGGTGGATGGGGGGCGCGGATTGTACAAGAGCCCGCGAACGGCCGCTCGACGCCAGTTCACTGGCGCAGAAGGTCCCCCCGCACGCCTGCCCGCTCGAGCCGCCGTGCCAGCCGCAGCGCCGCAGCGCGGGTCGGTTCCGCCTGGCCCGTGACCCGCCACAGCAGCCGCCCCCGCAGGCGCAGCGACGCCAGACGCACTGCGAACCCCTTCGCACGCACCCGCCCGGCGAGCCGCAGAGCGTCGGCGTGGACCGCAAACACCCCGAGTTGCACCGTCCAGTGGCCCCCAGTGTGTGCGCGCCGGTTCACCACGGGAGCGGGCCGCGTCGGCCGTCGCTGGGGCGCGGTGCGCACCGGGCGATGGACTGGGGCGGCCCGATGCGCCTTGGCCGCAGGCCGAGCGGACGGCGTCGCTGGGTGCTGGACCTGCGGAGGGACCTCAGACGGGACCTTTGGCTTAGCCTCAGTCTGAATCTCGGATGCGGGGACGGGTCGCGCGGCGGGGACCGGAGCTGCGGCCTTTGGCGCAGCCGCTGCGGCTGTGCGGGCGGCGGATCCGGTCGCCGGCACAGTCAGGCGCTGCGCGGCGGCCCGAGCCCCAGGCCCGAGCGGCAACGTGTAGGAGTGCACGGGGTGCGCGGCGACGGCGGTGCCGGCCGGCGGTGCACCCACCGCCTTCGTCCGCGGCGGTCCGGTCAGCAATTCGGGAACCAACAGCACCATCAGCGCCACGAGAATGATGGCGCCCGTCAGACGTTCTTTCACGGCGCGCAGTATACCCCAAGCCACTTCAGCGCCGGCCCGACCGTGTACACCGAGCCGCAGACGATGACTCGATCGCCGGGCTGCGCCACGGCGCGTGCCGCGGCACAGGCCGCCTCGACCGACTCGAACCGCTGTGGTCCGGATATCACGGCCGCAAGCCGCTGCTCGAGCGCCTCGGCGCTGGTGCCTCGCGGGCCCGGCAGCGCGCACAGAAACCACTCCGCGACCCACGGCGCGAGCGCCGCGGCGATCTCGGGCGCGTCCTTGTCGCCGAGCACCCCGAGGACTGCGAGCGTGCGGCCGCGGCAGGGACGGCGGGCCAGTTCGGCCGCCAGGACCTGTGCCGCCGGGGCGTTGTGCGCGATATCCAAAATCCAGGGCACCTCGCCCGGGACGACCTGGAACCGGCCGGCGAGCCGCACCGAGGCGAGTGCCGCACCCACGGTGCGAGCATCGAGCGCGGCGAGAACGGCCTCGATCTCACCGTGCGACCGACTCGTCTGGAGCGATTCGATCGCCGCCAGCGCGGTGGCCGCATTGCGGTACTGAATGAGGCCCTCGAGCCGCGAGGGCGGCAGGTCTTCGAGCTGCAGTCGGCGCCCCGCGTAGCGCCAGCGGCCCTCGGCGTGCACTTCCCAGCGGAAGTCCCGCTCGGCCAGCACCGCGCGCGCCCCGAGCCGCCTGATCGCCGCGAAGACGCTCTCGGGCACATTCGAGGTACCGAGCACCGCCGGGCGCCCGGCGCGGAAGATGCCCGCCTTCTGCGCACCGATCGCCTCGAGCGTCTCGCCGAGCCACTCGCGGTGATCGAGACCGACCGAACAGAGCACGGCCACATCGGCATCGATCAGGTTGGTTGCATCGAGGCGGCCGCCCAGGCCCACCTCGAGCACCGCGAAGCGCACGCCCGCCTGAGCGAACAGCCACAGCGCCGCGAGCGTGTTGTACTCGAAGAACGTGAGGGTTTCAGGGCCACGGGCCGCCTCGATGTGCTCGAACGCGCTCACCAGCGCCGCATCGTCGACTTCGCGACCCTGGATGCGGATGCGCTCGTTGTAGCGCAGAAAATGTGGTGAGGTGAACAACCCGACGGTGACCCCGGCGGCGAGCAGCAGCGCCTCGGTGTGCGCCGCCGTCGAGCCCTTGCCGTTGGTACCGGCCACGGTGATCACCTGCGCGGCCGGCCGATCGAGGCCGAGCCGGCGCGCCACGGCGCCGACCCGCTCCAGGCCCAGATCGATGCTGTGCGGATGGGCCGCCTCCTGGCGCGCCAGCCAATACTCGAGTGACTCGCTCACGGGCGCCTCGACGATGCAACCTCAGCGGCGCGGCGCGCCCTCAGGCGGCGGCCGCGGGCTTCTTCAGCAGCAGCCGCAGTACCGCGCCGATGCGTGCACGCATCTCGCGGCGATCGACGATCATGTCGAGCGCGCCGTGCTCGAGCAGAAACTCGCTGCGCTGAAAGCCCTCCGGAAGCGTCTCGCGCACGGTCTGCTGGATGACGCGCGGACCGGCGAACCCGATCAGCGCGCGCGGCTCGGCGAGATTGAGGTCCCCGAGCATCGCCAGACTCGCCGACACCCCACCGGTGGTCGGATCGGTCATCACGGAAATGAACGGCAGCCGGGCGCGGCGCATCTGCGCGAGCGCCGCGGAGGTCTTGGCCATCTGCAGCAGCGAGTACAGCGCCTCCTGCATGCGCGCCCCACCACTGGCAGTGAAACACACGAGCGGCGTACGCTCAGCGAGACAGTGATCGGCCGCGCGCTTGAACCGCTCGCCCACCACCGAGCCCATCGAGCCGCCGAGGAATTGGAATTCGAACGCGCAGGCGACCAACGCGAGCCCTTCGAGCGCCCCGGTCATCACCACCAGCGCATCGGCCTCGCCGGTGTTCTTCTGCGCCTGCGCCAGACGGTCCTTGTAGCGCTTGCTGTCGCGGAACTTCAGCGGATCCTCCGGGGTAACCCGCGCAGCCAGCTCCACGCCGGTGCCCGGATCGAGGAAGGACTCCAGCCGCTCGCGCGCACCGATACGCATGTGGTGCGCGCACTTGGGACAGACATACAGGTTGCGCTCGAGCTCGGCGCGGTAGAGCACCGCGTCGCAGACTGGGCACTTGATCCACAGGCCCTCAGGGACCGAACGCGTACGCCGTTCGGTCTTGATCCGCGAGGGCATGATCTTTTCAAACCAGGACATAGGGCATCCGCCAGGGGACCGGAGCGGAATGATAGCCCATCAGCGCAGGTCAGGCCCGTCGGGCGGGGGCGGCACCGCAAACGCTTCGGGGTAGCGCACCGACCACAGGTACAGCCCGGCGGCCGGTGCCGTCGCGGCACTGCGGCGCCGGTCGCGCCTCGCGAGCACCTCGGTGGCCCACTCCGGCGCAGCATCGCCCTTGCCGACCGCGATCAGCAGTCCGACGATGTTGCGCACCATGTGATGCAGGAATGCGTTGGCGCTCGCCTCGATGATCAGCCAGTCGCCCCGGCGCTCGACGGTGAGCTGCTCGAGGCGACGGACGGGGGATTTCGCCTGGCATTCGGCGGCGCGAAACGCACTGAAGTCGTGCTCGCCCTGAAGCCGCGCAGCCGCCTGCGCCATCGCTGCGGCGTCGAGCGGCCGATGGACCCAGGCGGCCCGTCGGGCATCCAACGCGGAGCGGGCGCGGCGGTTCAGGACGAGGTAGCGATAGGTGCGCGCCTCCGCCGAATAGCGCGCATGGAAGTGCTCGGGCACGGGCCGCACCCACGAGACGCTGATGTCGGGCGGCAGCTCGCTGTTGGCACCGAGCAGCCAGGCGCGCAGGGTGCGCACCGCGCGAGTATCGAAGTGAACCACTTGGCCGCGGGCGTGTACCCCGGCGTCGGTACGGCCCGCGCACGTGAGACTCACCGGCTCGGCGGCGATCTTGGCGAGGGCGGCCTCCAGGCAGTCCTGCACGCTCGGACTCGACGGCTGGTGCTGCCAGCCGGCGTAAGCGCCGCCCTGGTACTGCAGTCCGACCGCGATGCGAGGCATCAGCCGGGCAGCGACTCCAGCAGCCGTCCGGCCTCCTGGCGCTGGACATCCGAGCCCTCGTGCATCACTTCCTCCAGGATGCTGCGCGCCCCTTCCGGATCACCCATGTCCATGTAAGCTCGGGCCAGATCGAGCTTGGTGCCCACTTCGCTCATGCTCACCGGCTCGAAGTCCCCGAGCACGCCGTTCTCGCCCGTCGGGCCCTCGCCCATCGCGCCGACGTCCGTATGGGCGAACGTGGCCGTGCCGATGTCGAAATCCAAACCCTCGCCGGCGGCGGGTTTCGGCTCCGCGGTCGCCCCGAGGTCGAAATCCACCCCCCCAGCATCGAGAGCGCTCAGACGCGACGTCTCGGACGTATCACGTGCCCCGGAGGGCTCTTCGGCCAGCAGACTCTCGAGCTCGCGATCATCGATCTGCCAGGCGCTGGTGGTACCGGTGGATTCCGGCGCCGCCGGCCGTTCGGCCGAGGCCGCTTCGCCGGCCCGCTCAAGCATCTGACGGGAATGTTCATCGAGGCCCGCAACCAGCGTCGGCGCGTCCGCACCCAGACTCGGCTGGACCGTGGTCTCGAACGCCCCGAGGTCCAGTCCCAGATCGTCGATCGCGAGCTCCGCGGTGCGCTCCGAGCCCTGACTGAGCGCCTCGACTTTCTCGCGCAGCGCGGCTTGGCCAGCCACACGCAGTGCCGGCTGCTCGACCGTCGGCTCGACCGGCTCGAACGGATGCTCGGCCATCTCCTGCGTGACGCCGTTTTCCGAACCGGTCGCTTCCACGTCGGGGAACGACTCGTTCAAATCGTCGCCGGCGACCGTATCCCCGGGCAACTCCTCTCCGAGGGCTGCACCGATGTCCAGATCGAACGCGCCGGTATTGCCGGTGCTGCCGGGGGCCGCGGCGCCCGGCACCGCACCGCCCATCAGATCGAAATCCACCCGGCCCTGGCCGCCTTCCAAATCCAAATCGACGCCCTGAGCGGCCGCGCCGCTGACCTCTGAGCCAGCGAACAGCGGATCATCCGGGGCGAGCTGCCGCCCCATGATGATCACCTTGTCCCATTCCCCGGCCGGCGCCTGATCGCGCGTATCGGCCAGCTCATGCGCCAATTCGACGAACTGCTCCTTATTGCCCCAGACGAAGAACACTTCGAGGAGCTTGAGCTTCAGATCATGCCGCTGCGGCTCGCGCTGAATAGCAATGCGGATCAGATCGGCGGCCTGATCGTACAAGCCATAGGCCATGTGGAAATCGGCCTCGGCGAGCGGATCGCCCTGCTCGAGGTTCAGCGCCGTCTCGCTGCTCATCGTCTGGTCGGCCGCGACGTGCGTCTGGACGACCGGCGCCGACGCATCGCGCATCACCAGGCGCGGCTGCTCGTGCGTCGTCTCGCGCACGTCGATCGCATCGTTCTGACGCGCCCCGCCGTGCGGCTCGATCGGTCCAGCAGAGTGCGCCGGCTCGGCGAAACCGCCGTCGGCTGACTCGCGCAGCAGATCATTGGCCGCCGATTCACGCCGGCCGCGCAGCACGCGCGCCAGCCCGTAGGCGATCAGCAGTGCCACCAGTGCCAGCAGCGCCCACCAGTAGCGGCGCACCATCTGCCCGAGCGCGCTCGGCATCGCAGCGGGCGCCGTGGCCGGGGTTGGCTGCGGCGGATGCAGTTTCATCGGCCGATGCAGTGCGGGTGCGCGCACCGCCGGGGTGGCTGTCGGAGGCACCGCTGCCGGTGCGCGCGTGCCGGTGGCCACCTGCGCCTGCAGTGCCGCGAGTGCCGCACTCTTCAGTTGCACCAGGCGCTTCTCCTGCGCCAGTTGACCTTTCAACGCCCGCACCTGCGCCTGCAACGCCCCAACGGCCGACGAGGTGCCGTGACCGGCACCGGCACCGGCACCGCTCGGCGCGACGAGCCGCAGCCGCCCGGCACTGCTGCCGGCCTGCCCGGCGCGCCAAGCGCTGTCCTGGCGGGTCACCTCGCGCCAGGCCGCCGAGGGCGCCACCTGTTGCGCGGCGCTCGCCGCCGGGATGCGCAGCACCGCACCGGCGCGCAGCACGTTCATGTTGTTCGCGAAGGCCTGCGGATTGAGCTGGTAGATCGCCACCATCCACTGGCGGGTCGGCGTCGAGTCCATCCCACCGCCGCTGATGCGGCTGGCGATGCCCGAGAGCGTCTCGCCGGAATGCACGTGCACCGAGCGCGGCAGGCTCAGCGCGGAACTCGCCGGGGCCGGAGTCGAGGCCGGCGCACTCGCCTGCGGCAGCTGAGCGGCGCGCTGCGCATTACCCACCACCGGCGCGGCGATCGCGACATGGCGCGGCTGGCTCGCGCTCGGCACGTACACCGGCGGATTCAAGAGGATGGTGTACTCGCGGAACAGCACGCCGCGGTCCCAGCTGGCTTTGACCAGCAGCGTCAGAATCGGATCGGTCACCGGGAGGCTTGAGGTGAGGTGCAGCACGATGCGCCCGCCGGCGGCGTGCATGACCTTGATCCGCGCCCCGTCGAGGTAGGCCGGCCAGTTCAGCCCGTACTTGGTGAACGTCGTGCGCGACGCGAGCCGCACCGAGAGGCTCTGTAGCGCCCCTGGGGTGGGATCGAGCAAATCGATGCGCGCGTCCAGCGGCTGGTCGAGATGCGACTTTAAATGAATAGTCCCGAGGCCCAGAGCCAGCGCCGCCTGCGGCAACGCCAGCAGCAGCACCATCACCAGACTTGAGCGTTTGGCGATCATTGACCACACCCCGAACGGCATCGGTAAGACAAACCCCTTATAAAAACAATCGGATGGTCGCTTTTCGCGATCGCATCCGGCGCGGGCGGCAATATAACTTAAATCGGTTCGCACCCCCAAACCGGCTCGCACCGGCGGGGCGGACTGCCACCTCGCTTGCCGAGTGATCTTTACTCATTCTGGCCCGGCAAACTGTGTCGTGCTTCGTAGACTGGCCCATCGACCCCGGCCCGAAGCCCTCACGCGGGGCTCCCGCGCCGTGCAATATCCGGGGTCGTGCAGCGCACATCGGCATTCTGAGCGCGGTGCCTGAGGTAATGGTCCATCAGGACGATCGCCAGCATGGCCTCCGCGATCGGCGTGGCGCGCAGGCCCACGCACGGATCGTGCCGCCCGGTGGTCACGACCTCGACCGGCCGGCCCTCGAGGTCGATGGTGCGGCCCGGGACCTGAATGCTCGAGGTCGGTTTGAGCGTCAAGTGCGCGACCACGTCTTGGCCGGAGGAGATTCCGCCGAGGATGCCGCCGGCGTTGTTGCTGAGAAAGCCCTCCGGCGTCAGCTCGTCGCGATGTTCGCTGCCGCGCTGCGCCGCGGCGCGCACGCCCGCGCCGATCTCCACGGCCTTCACGGCGTTGATGCTCATCAGGGCCGCGGCGATATCGGCATCGAGCCGCTCGAACACCGGCTCGCCGAGCCCCGGCGGCACCGCGCTCGCCACGACCGTGACCCGTGCGCCGACCGAATCGCCCGCCGAGCGCAGCTCCCACAGCAGCGCCTCGAGCTCCGCGATGCGCGCCGGGTCGGGGCAGAAGAACGGATTGCAGTAGGCGAACGCGGGGTCGCGGGGCTCGAGCACGAGCGAGCCGATCTGGCTGAGATAGCCGTAGATGCGCACCCCGAGCCGCGCAGCGAGATATTTGCGCGCGATCGCCCCGGCCGCCACGCGCATCACCGTCTCGCGCGCCGAGGAGCGCCCGCCACCGCGGTAGTCCCGCAAACCGTACTTCTGCTGATACGTGTAATCGGCGTGTCCGGGCCGGAAGCGGTCCTTGATCTTCTCGTAATCGCGTGAGCGCGCATCGGAATTCTCGATCAGCAGGCCGATCGGCGTGCCGGTGGTACGCCCCTCGAACACGCCGGAGAGGATGCGCACCTGATCGTTCTCGCGGCGCTGGCTGACGAAGTGCGAGGTGCCGGTGCGGCGCCGGTCGATATCACCCTGCAGATCCGCCTCGGTGAGCTCGAGCCCGGGCGGGCAGCCATCGACGATGCAGCCGAGCGCCGGACCGTGGCTCTCGCCGAAGGTGCTCACCGTGAACAGTCTGCCAAAGGAGTTGCCGGACATCAGACCCTCTGTGTGTGCCGCGGACCCCCGCGGCACAGGTCCAATCCATCCGGGCCGGGCGCGGGTGCTCGCAGTGTACTATGCGCCCGCGCGTCGGGCGCGGGGCGCACCGTCAGCTGGCAACTGCTGGGCGGTGAGCAGAAACACCCCACCGCCGCCGCGCTCGAACTGCAACCACAGGAAGGGCAATTGCGGGAACGCGCGCGCGAGCGCGACCTCGGTATTGCCCACCTCGACGATCAACGCCCCGCCGGGCCGCAGATGCCGGCGCGCCTGAGCGAGCAGTACCCGCACCGAGTCGAGCCCGGCGCGGCCGGACTTCAACGCGAGCGCCGGCTCATGCCGGTACTCCGGCGGGAGCGAGGCGAACTCGCGTGCCCCGACATACGGCGGATTCGCCACGATCAGGTCGTAACGCGCCGCGCGCAGGGCGCTGAAGTGATCGGACTGCACCAGATGCACCCGCCGCCCGAGGCGGTGCCGGCGCACATTGAGCGCCGCCACTTCAAGCGCCTCGGGGGACAGATCCGCGGCATCGACCTGCGCCCAGGGCAGCGCCTTGGCACAGGCGATGGCAATGCAGCCCGAACCGCAGCCCATGTCGAGCACCCGTGTGATGCGCCGCGGCTCGAGCCACGGCGCGAAGCGCCGCTCGATCAGCTCGGCGATCGGCGAGCGCGGAATGAGCACGCGCGGATCGACGTAAAACGGCAGCCCCGCAAACCACATCTGCCCCGTGAGGTAGGCCGCCGGGATGCGCTCCTCGATGCGCCGCGTGAGCAGCGCGCGCACCCGCTCCTGCGCTCGTGCGCCGACGCGCTGCGCATACGCGGCCGGATCGGTGTGCGTCAGCCCGAGCGCATGCAGCACCAGCGCGGCCGATTCGTCCCGGGCATTGTCGGTGCCGTGACCGAAGAACACTCCGGCTCGCTGCAACCGCCGCGCGCCCTGCTCGATCAACGCACCGACGCTGGTGCGCGCCGCACGCGGCGCGAGACGCCGGCTGCTGTGGGATACTTGCCGCATGTCGTCTCGTTACTTCTGGGTTCTGGTGGGGCTGGTGTGCCTGGGGGCCAGCTTTGCAGGGTACCGGCTGGCCGCCGTGCGGTACAGCCGCCCGAGCGTGCCGGACTACGGCACTTGGCTGCCACAACCCCGCCCGCTCGGACGCTTCGCGCTCACCGACAGCCGCGGCCGATCCTTCAACCAGAACGACCTCGCCGGGCACCTGACGCTGATGTACTTCGGCTACACGCGCTGCGCGGATGAATGCCCCGACACCCTGGCGCTGCTGGCGCGGGTCGCTCACCGGGTGGCGCGCGTGCCGCTGCAGGTGCTGTTCGTCTCGGTCGACCCGCGTCACGACAGCCCGGCGGTACTCGCCGCGTACCTGGATCGATTCAACCGGAGCTTCATCGGCCTGACCGGCGCTCCTCGCCAGGTGAGGCGCCTCAGCGCACGGCTCGGCGTGGCGCGCGGCAAACTCGCGTTGCCCGGCGGCGGCACGACGTTCGCGCACACCGTGGCGCTGTTTCTGCTCGATGGCCGCGGCCGCGAAGTGGCGGTGTTCACCGCGCCGTTCAGCGCCCGGCGGCTCGCCGCCGTGCTGCGCAGCGGCGCCGAGCGGCTGCTCGTGCTCGGCTGAGGATCTGGAGAACCCCATGAGCGGCCCAACACCCCCGGTGAGTCTGCGCGAGCGGCTGTTCGTGCTGCTGCAGCACATGCTGCCACAGCATTTCCTCTCGCGTCGGGTGCTGCACCTGACACGCAGCCGCATCCCGGCCCTGAAGCGCGCGCTGATCGGGGCGTTCATGCGCCACTTCCACCCCGACATGAGCGATGCGCTCGAGCCCGACCCGCAGGCCTACCCCAGTTTCAACGCCTTCTTCACTCGCGCACTGACCCCCGGCAGCCGCCCGGTCGCGCCCGAGACGCGCCTGATCGTCTCCCCGGTCGACGGCACGGTGAGCCAGGTCGGGCGCATCGAGGGGGATCGGATCCTTCAGGCCAAGGGACATGCGTACAGCGTCGCGGCGCTGCTCGCCGGTGAGCGCCAGTGGACGGAGCATTTCACCGGCGGATCGTTCGCGACGCTGTATCTGGCCCCGTACAACTATCACCGCATCCACATGCCGCTCGCAGCGCGGCTGCGCGCAGCGTGGTTCGTGCCCGGCCGGCTGTTCAGCGTCAACGCCACGACTGCCGCCGCCGTGCCCGGCCTGTTCGCGCGCAACGAGCGGGTGGTGCTGCTGTTCGAAGAGGGCGCACTGGTCTGGGGGCTGGTCATGGTCGGGGCGCTGTTCGTCGGCAGCATGAGCACCGTGTGGCACGGAGACGTGGCGCCGCGCACCGAGCGGCGCCACGCCGCGCTGCTGCCCCTCGAGGCGCCGCTCGCGCCCCTGCGGCTCGCCAAGGGCGCGGAGCTCGGACGCTTCAATATGGGCTCGACGGTCATTCTGTTGCTGCCACCGCAAGCGGCCGAGTGGCGCGCCGACCTCGCTCCCGGCCGCACCCTCCGCGTGGGCGAGCCGCTCGGACACCTGCTCGCCACGGTCGATGAGCCGCTCCCCTCATGAGCGACGCGGAACGGGACGAGTGGCGCGCCAGCGCGAGCGTGGCGCGACTGCGGCGCCGGGCCGCCCTGCTCGGCACGGCGCGGCGGTTCTTCGCCGAGCGCGGCGTGCTGGAGGTCGACACCCCGATCGTCGTGAACTCCCCGGTGAGCGACGTGCATATCCACTCGGCGCACGTGACGTTCACCGATGGCGCCGGAGCGCCCGTACAGCACTGTTATCTGCACACCTCGCCCGAGTACGCCATGAAGCGGCTGATCGCCGGGGGACTCGGGGACATCTATCAGATCTGCCACGTCGTGCGCGGCCTCGAGCGCGGGCGGCTGCACAATGCGGAGTTCACGCTGGTCGAGTGGTACCGGATGGGCTGGACACTCGATGCGCTCATGAACGAGGTCGAGGCGCTGGCGCGCACACTGCTCGGGCCGCGCGGCACGGGTTTGGGGAGCGCACGTCTGACGTACCGCGAGGTCTTCCGCCAACATTTGGACATCGACCCGTTCGAAGCATCGCTCGTGACGCTGGCGGCGGCGGCCCGCACCGCGGGGTTCGTCGGGAACAGCACCGACCGCGACGAGCTGCTCGAGCTGCTGATGAGCGTGCGGATCGGGCCTGCGCTTGGCCGCGACGCGCTCACGTTCGTGCACGGCTACCCGGCGAGTCAGGCAGCGCTCGCCCAGCTCGATCCGACCGAGCCGCGCGCCGCACAGCGCTTCGAGCTGTATTGCAATGGCATCGAGCTCGCCAACGGCTTTCACGAACTCGCCGATGCGCACGAGCAGCGCGCCCGCTTCGAGCAAGACGGTGCGACGCGGCAGCGTCACGGGCTGGAGAGCGCGCCGCCCGATGAGCGGCTGCTGGCTGCACTCGCCGCGGGGCTGCCGGACTGCAGCGGTGTGGCGCTCGGCTTCGACCGACTGGTCATGCTCGCAGAGGACGCCGCGCGCATCGAGGAGGTCATCCCGTTTCCGATCGAACGCGCCTGATGAGGGAGAGCGCCATGCAGCATGAGAGTCAGCACTACGATTTCACCGACAAGGCCGCCGGCTACCGGCAGCTCACCGCCGCCCTCGCGGCGCTGCTGAGCGGCGAGCGCGATCCGATCGCCAATCTCGCCAACACCGCCGCCTTGCTGTTCGAGGCGCTGCCGCGGGTGAACTGGGCGGGGTTTTATCTGCTGCGCGGCCCGCAGCTGGTGCTCGGACCGTTCCAGGGCAAGCCGGCCTGTGTGCGCATCGCGCTCGGGCGCGGGGTGTGCGGCACGGCGGCCGAGCAGCGGCGCACTCAGGTCGTACCCGACGTGCACGCCTTCCCGGGTCACATCGCCTGCGACGGCGCGTCGCGCTCCGAGGTGGTGGTGCCGCTCCTGGCCGACGGACGGCTGTTCGGTGTGCTCGATGTCGACAGCCCCGAGCCGGGCCGCTTCGATGCGCTCGATGCCGAAGGCCTCGAGCGCATCGCGCAGGTGCTCCTGGCGGCCAGCGAATTTGACGCCGGCGCGCCGTAGGGCGCGCCGGGTCCGGCTACTGTTTGGCGCGCGAGACGTACTGGCCGGTGCGCGTATCGATGCGGATGACCTCGCCCTGGTCGATGAACAGCGGCACTCGCACCACCGCGCCGGTTTCCAGCTTGGCCGGCTTCTGACCCCCGGTGGCGGTGTCCCCGCGCAGGCCCGGGTCGGTCTCGACGATCTTCAGCTCCACGTGCGCCGGCGGCGTCACCGCGAGCGGCTCGCCGTTCCACAACGTGATGATGCACACCAGGCCGTCCTTCAGCCACTGCGCGCTCTCGCCCACCGCAGCCTTGCCCGCCGTGTACTGCTCGAAGTTCTCCGGCACCATGAAGTGCCAGAAGTCCCCGTCCTGGTAGAGGTACTGCATCTCGGTGTCGACCACGTCGGCCGCATCGATCGACTCTCCGGAGCGGAACGTCTTCTCGATGGTTCGGCCGCTCTTGAGGTTGCGCACCCTGATGCGGTTGAACGCCTGACCCTTGCCGGGTTTGACGAACTCATTCTCGATCACGGCAAACGGTTCGCCGTCGAGCAGCAGTTTCATGCCCGAGCGGATTTCGGCGGTGGTATAGCTGGCCATTTCTTTCTCTCAGCCGGAGCGGCACAATGCGCGGCCCCTCCGATTAAAGGGCCGCGTATGATACCGGCATCGGTCCAACCCCGCCAGATTTCCGCCCACTGGCAGCAGGAGCTCGCCGAGGCCATCACCGATCCCGGGACGCTGGCCGCGGCGCTCGGACTGCCGCTTCAGGCCCTCGGGGCGGTCGAAACCGCCTTTCCGCTGCGCGTACCGCGCAGTTTCGTGGCACGCATGCGCCCCGGGGATCCGGCCGACCCGCTGCTGCGCCAGGTGCTGCCGGCGGCTGCAGAACTCATCGAGCAGGCTGGCTACGGCGCCGATCCTCTCGAGGAAGCGGCCGCACAACGCGCCCCGGCGCTGCTGCAGAAATATCGCGGCCGGGCGCTGCTGATCGCCACCCAGAGCTGCGCGGTGCACTGCCGCTACTGCTTCCGACGCGAATTCCCCTACGCCGCACAGCACAGCGAGGGAGCCCGCTGGAGCGAGGCGCTCGCGGCGATCGCCGCCGACGCATCGCTCGAGGAAATCATCCTCAGCGGCGGCGATCCGCTCTCGCTGAGCACGGCTCGGCTGAGCGCACTGGGCGAGGCGCTGGCACGCATCCCGCACCTGCGGCGTCTGCGCATCCACACGCGCCAGCCGGTCGTGCTGCCCTCACGCGTGGACGCCAGCCTCCTCGAGTGGTTGCGCTCAAGTTCGCTGCCGATCGTGATGGTGCTGCACATCAACCACCCGAACGAGCTCGATGCGTCGCTGCGGGCTGCGTGCGAGAGTCTGCGCACCACCGGGATCACGCTGCTGAACCAGACCGTGCTGCTCGCCGGCGTCAACGACGATGCGGCGATTCTCGCCGAGCTGTCCCGAGAGCTGTTTCAGGCCGGCGTGCTGCCGTACTATCTGCACGCGCTCGATAGGGTGCGCGGCGCGGCGCATTTTCTCGTGCCCGATGAGCGCGCGCGGCGGCTCGCCGGGGAACTGGCCGCCGGCCTGCCGGGCTACCTCGTGCCGCGGCTGGTGCGGGAACTGGCTGCGGCGCCCTCCAAGACGGTTCTGACTCCGATCAGCGTCACCTCGTGACCAGCGTGAGCCTGTGCGTCAGTGCACATAATGGGGTGCGACGGCGCCCCGGTGCGCCGTGCGCGGCTACAATCACGCGTGTCCCAACGCGTGGGAACCCCGTCGGGAGTCAAGATTGGCCGAGAACACGATTGCGCTGGTGGTTCGCTGCGCGTCGCGCAGTGCAGTGGACACGATCAACGAAACACTGAGCGGCGCGGGCCTGGCCGTAGAGTGCACGTGGGTCGCGGCCCTCGAAGCGCTGCACGCCGCACTGCAGCGAGTGGAACCCGCGCTCGTGATCGACTGCATCGAACCGGGGCACGACGTCGCTGCGGTCATGGCGTTGCGCGATCAGGTGGCCCCGTGGCTGCCGATCGTTCTGGCCGCTCCCAGCGTCGATGAACCGGCGATCGCCGCGGCGCTCAGCGCCGGGGCACGCGATGCGGTCGGACTCGACTCCCCCCAGCGTCTCACAGCGGTCATCGTGCGCGAACTGCGCTCGGCACGCCTGGAGCGGGCGCTGCTCTCGACGGTGCAGCCGAAGTCCCATGCTCAGGAGGCGCTGCTACCCCTGACGCGCCAGCCCGCCGATGCGATCATCCACGTGCAGGAAGGCATCGTCGTGGACGCCAACCCGGCCTGGCTCGAATTGTTCGGACCAGGCGCCCAGGTGATCGGCCAGCCGGTCATGGACCTGTTCGATGAGGCGAGCCGACCGGCGCTGAAAGGCGCGCTGGCCGCCTGTCTACAGGGGCGCTGGCGACACCACAGTCTGCGCGCTGGCGCGCTGCGCCCCGATGGCAGCAGCCTTACCGCCGAACTCACCTTCACCCTGGGTGAGCACGAAGGTCAGCCGTGCGTGCGCCTGGTCCTGCCGGGCCAATCGCGCGATGAAGGTCAGCTGCTGCAGGAGCTGCAGCATGCCGTGCAGTGCGATCTGACGACGGGATTGCTGCATCGGCGCGATCTGTTGCCGGCACTTGTGCAGCGCCTTGCCATCGCCAGCCCCGGCGGCGTGCGGGCACTCGCCTTGGTCAAGCTCGATCGCTTCGCTGACGTCGAACGCAGCGTGGGTGCGAGCGCCAGCGAACAGGTGCTCGGTGAGTTCGCCGCGCGGCTGCGTGCGACAGTGCATCCGACGGAGGTCGCTGGCCGCTTCGGCGGCGTGCGCTTCCTAGTGCTGCTCGAGCGCGGCAACGAACGTGATTTGCAGGCGTGGGCTGCACAACTCGTACTGGAGACGGCCAAACATCCCGTGCGCTGTGGGGCGAAGGAGGTTTCGCTCTCCTGCACGGTGGGTCTTGCGCCGGTCGCCAGCCACGCGAAGGACCTTGATGCGCTGATCGGCTCGGCGCTCGACGCCTGCAATCGCGGCGCGCGTCGCGGCGGTAGTCAGGCGGTCACGGCCGGAGCGGCCTCGGCATCCGCCTCGCCGTACGACGCCGCCTGGGTCCAGCAGATCAAAAGCGCTCTGCTCGAGAATCGTTTCCGACTCGCCACACAACCGGTGGCGAGTCTGCGCGGTGGCGATGCACGCATGTTCGATGTGCTGCTGCGCATGGTCGACAATCGCGGCAAGGAAGTGCTGCCTGGGGAATTTCTCCCCGCCGCCGAACGCAACGACCTGCTGAAGAACATCGACCGCTGGGTGGTCGGGGCCTCGCTGTCGTTCGCCGCCCAACGCCGTCCGGGCTGCCTGTTCGTGCGCCTGTCGAAGGACACCGTGCGCGACGCCTCGTTCGTCGCGTGGCTCGACGGGCACATCCGCTCCGCGCGCGTCGCCCCGGCCAGTGTGTGTTTCCAGATTCCCGAAGCGGTGGCAGTGAGCTACCCGCAGTCGCGCGAACTCGCCGAGAAGTTGCGCAAGTGGGGCTTTCGCTTCGCCATCGAGAGCTTCGGCTCCCCGACGAGCGCCTTCGGCCTGCTCGAGTCCATGCCGCTCGATTACGTCAAGATCGACGGCGCGCTGGTGCAGAGCCTGGCGCGCAACAAGGAGCTGCAGCACCACGTCCGCGCGCTCGCCGAAGAGGCCACCAAGCGCGGCATCCAGACCATCGCCGAGCGGGTCGAGGACGCCAACACCATGGCGGTGCTCTGGCAGCTCGGCGTGGAGTTCATCCAGGGCTACTTCGTCAACGCGCCCGAGGACGTGGTCCTGCAGGCCAACGAGCTCAGAGCGCCGCGCTGAATCAGCTCTGCGGTGGCGCCAGCGCCTCGAGCCGCTCGATGCCGGTGCGCGGCCAGCCGCGCGGCAGCAGAGTGCCGCGGTGCGCCCGCTCCCCCCGATACTCCTTCAGATCCGCCCAGCTGAGCACGCGATTCTTCTCAGCGGTCCACACCTCGAGCGAGCCGCGCGGGGCGATCACCGCCAACCCGGCGACGAACTCCTCGCGCGTGACCATCTTCTTGCCCGCAATGTCGTAGAGCTTGTTGCCCTTGCCGCGCGGCATTTGCGGCACTTCGCTCACGGGGAAGACGAGCAGCTTGCCCTCACTGCTGAGCACCGCCACCAGCGCATCCTCGCTCGGCACGCGCGCCGGCGGCAGCGCCAGCGCATGTGGCGGCACGTTGAGCAGCGTCTTGCCCGCGCGCCGATCGGTGATCATGTCCTGCAGGCGAGTGACGAATCCGTAGCCGGCATCGCTCGCGATGAGCCACAGGTCCTCGGGCTCCCCGAGGATCACCCCGACGAACTTCGCGCCGTCCGGCGGGTTCAGTCGGCCCGAGAGCGGCTCGCCCTGCCCCCGCGCCGAGGGCAGCGAGTGCGCCGGCAGGCAGTACGTGCGGCCCGTGCTGTCGAGGAAGACGGCCTGTTGCAGGCTGCGCCCGCGCGCGAGCGCCTGATAGGCATCCCCACTCTTGTACGAGAGCGAGCGCGGATCGATGTCGTGACCTTTCGCAGCGCGGACCCATCCGCCGCTTGAGAGCACGACGGTCACCGGCTCGTTCGCAATGAGCGCCGTCTCGTCGATCGCCTGAGCCGCCTCGCGCTCGATGATGCGCGTGCGCCGCTCATCGCCGTGCTTGTCTGCATCGGTACGGATCTCGGCGGCCACGAGCCGCTTCAGCCGCGCCTCGCTCGCGAGCAGCGCTTCGATGTCGCTGCGCTCGGCGGCGAGCGTCTTCTGCTCCTCGCGGATCTTCATCTCCTCGAGCCGCGCCAGATGGCGCAGCCGGGTGTTGAGGATCTCCTCGGTCTGCTCCTCGGAGAGCGCGAAACGCTTCATCAGCACCGGCTTCGGCTCGTCCTCGCGACGAATGATGCGGATCACCTCATCGAGATTGAGGTAGACCGCGAGCAGGCCCTCGAGGATGTGCAACCGGCGGCTCACCTTCTCCAGGCGATGCTCGAGGCGACGGCGCACCGTGGCGATGCGGAACGCGACCCAGTCGGAGAGGATCGCCTTCAACCCGAGCACGCGCGGCCGGCCATCCAGACCGATGATGTTGAGGTTGACGCGGTAGTTGCGCTCCAGATCCGTGGTCGCAAACAGGTGGTTCATGACCTCGGTGAGATCGACCCGGTTGGAGCGCGGCACCAGCACCAGCCGAACCGGGTTCTCGTGGTCGGACTCATCGCGCACGTCCTCGAGCATCGGCAGCTTCTTGGCGCGCATCTGCTCGGCGATCTGCTCCTGCACGCGCGCCGGGGACACCTGATAGGGAAACGCGGTGATCACCACGTTGCCATCCTCGGCGCGGTAAGTGGCCCGCGCCTTGAACGAACCGGTGCCGCTCTCGTAGATGGCCTTCAGGTCCGCGCGCGGGGAGATGATTTCCGCGCCGGTCGGCAGATCCGGACCCTTGATATGCTTCATCAGAGCCGCGGTGCTCGCCTCGGGGTCCTCGAGCAGTTGCACGCAGGCGGCAGCCACCTCGCGCAAGTTGTGCGGCGGGATGTCCGTGGCCATGCCGACGGCGATGCCCGAGGTGCCATTGAGCAACAGGTTCGGCAAACGAGCCGGCAGGATCAGCGGCTCCTCGAGCGTGCCGTCGAAGTTCGCCGTCCAGTCCGCCGTGCCATGCGCCAGCTCACCGAGCAGCACGTCCGCGTAAGCGGTGAGCTTCGCCTCGGTGTAGCGCATGGCCGCGAAGGACTTCGGGTCGTCCTGCGAGCCCCAGTTGCCCTGGCCATCGACGATCGGGTAGCGGTAGGCAAACGGCTGAGCCATCAGCACCATCGCCTCGTAGCAGGCGCTGTCGCCGTGCGGGTGGAACTTGCCGATCACATCGCCAACGGTGCGCGCGGACTTCTTGTGCTTCGAGGCCGCCGAGAGGCCAAGCTCGCTCATCGCATAGATGATGCGCCGCTGCACCGGCTTCAGGCCGTCGCCGATCGAGGGCAGCGCGCGATCGAGAATGACGTACATCGAATAATCGAGGTACGCCTTTTCCGTAAAGGCGCGCAGCGGCTGGCGCTCGACGCCTTCGAAATTCAGTTCCTGATCTTGCATGCGCGGCCTCAAACCTGGACTTCGGCGAGATTACCCTTGCGCTCGAGCCAATCGCGCCGGTCGGCGGCGCGCTTCTTGGCGAGCAGCATGTCCATGAGCTGTTCGGTGTCATCCTGGACGTCGATGGTGAGCTGCACCAAGCGGCGCGTGCGCGGATCGATCGTCGTCTCGCGCAGCTGCGACGGGTTCATCTCCCCGAGCCCTTTGAAGCGGGTGACGGTGGGCTTGGCGCGCGGATGGTCCTGCGCGATGCGCCGCAACACCTGCTCGCGCTCCCCGTCATCGAGGGCGTAGTAGACCTGTTTGCCAGCGTCGATGCGGTACAGCGGCGGCATGGCCACGTAGACGTGCCCGTTGGCCACCAGGGGGCGGAAATGCCGCAGGAACAACGCGCACAGCAGCGTCGCGATGTGCTGCCCGTCAGAGTCGGCGTCCGCCAGGATGCAGACCTTGTGATAGCGCAGCTGGCTGATGTCGTGCACACCGGGCTCGACGCCCAGCGCGACGCTGATGTCGTGCACTTCCTGCGAAGCGCCAATCTGACCGGGCTCGAGCTCCCAGGTGTTCAGGATTTTGCCGCGCAGCGGCATGATGGCCTGGAAGTCCTTGTCGCGAGCCTGCTTGGCCGAGCCGCCGGCCGAGTCGCCCTCGACGAGGAACAGCTCGCCGCGACGCGGGTCCTGGCTGGCGCAGTCGGCGAGCTTGCCCGGCAGCGCCGGTCCGCCCGCGATGCGCTTGCGGACCACGCGCTGCGCGGCACGGGCGCGCTCCTGTGCATTCGCGATGGCAAACTGCGCGATGCGCTCCCCGGCGTCCGGGTGGCCGTTCAGCCACAGCGCCATCGCGTCGCGTGCGAAGCCTTCGACCAGCGCGGCGGCATCGCGCGAGGCGAGTCGCTCCTTCATCTGGCCGGCGAACTGCGGCTCGCGGATTTTCACCGAGAGCACGTAGCAGACCTTGTCCCACACATCCTCGGGCGTCACTTTGATGCCGCGCGGCACCAGCGAGCGGAATTCGCAGAACTCCCGCACCGCCTGGGCCACGCCGGCGCGCAAGCCGTTGACGTGCGTGCCACCCTCGGGCGTCGGAATCAGGTTGACGTAGCTCTCCCCGAGCGTCGTGTCCGCCCCGGGCGCCCAGGCGAGCGCATAGCTCACCATGTCGGTCTCGAGCTCGCGCTGCGCCACGATCGGCTCGTTCGGCAGCCGCTCGCGCTCGCCGAGCTCCTCGAGCAGGTAGGCCCCGAGGTCCCCGCTGTAGAACCACTCATCGCGCTCGCCGGTGAGCTCGTTGGTGAAGCTGATGCGCAGCCCCGCGCAGAGCACGGCCTTGGCCTTGAGCGTGTGCTTCAGCTGCTGGACTGAGAATTTGTCCGAATCGAAGAACTGCGGATCGGGCCAGAAGCGCACGCTGGTGCCGGTGTTGCGCTGCCCGACGCTACCGGTAAGCGCGAGCTTCTCGATGAGTTTGCCGTCGGCGAACCCAATGCCGTACTCCTTGCCACCGCGGCGGATGCGGCACTCGAGCCGCTTCGAGAGCGCATTGACCACCGAGACGCCGACGCCGTGCAAACCGCCGGAGAAGGTGTAGGTCTTGTCGGAGAACTTACCGCCGGCGTGCAGGCGCGTGAGAATCAGCTCGACGCCGCTCACCTTTTCCTTCGGGTGAATGTCCACTGGCATGCCGCGGCCGTCATCAGCGACCATCAGCGAGCCGTCTTTGAACAGCGTGACGTCGATCTGCTTGCAGAAGCCCGCGAGGGCCTCATCGACGCTGTTGTCGATCACCTCGTGGGCCAGGTGGTTTGGCCGCGAGGTGTGGGTGTACATGCCCGGCCGGCGGCGCACCGGCTCGAGGCCGCTCAGCACCTCGATATCCGAGGCGGTGTAGGACTGGCTCATCGTGCTGGGTCAGAATCTCGCGCGGGCCCAAGGCCCGGGGCCGCGAATCTTACAGCACACGGCGGGCGAAAACGCGAATTTGGCGCCTCAGGCAAGATCGGCAAGGAGCGCCGCACGCACCGCGTCCGGCACCGGACTGACACGGTGGCTGTAGTGCTCGTGATCGACCCCGGCGCCGAGCGGCGCACCGGCGCGCAGCGCGCTCACCATGGCCGAGGTGAGTTCGAAGCGCAGGAAATGTACCGCCGAGGTCTTCTGCTCGTTCTCGCGCTCAAGATCCTCATCGGCGAGCGCGTACACCGCAGAGTGTCCGAGCACCTCGACCCAGCAGCGCCGCTCCACGCCCTTCAGCTGCGCAAGGCGGCGCTGCCGCTCGGGGACCTCGGGGAACTCGATGAGCAAGGTCGCCTTCCAGTTCGTCCCGTCGGGAATCAGCGGGTTGTAAGCCCCGAGCTCCTCGGCGATCCCCTCGGGCTCGAAGATCCGC
>JBMFWZ010000025.1:0-34533 GCA_049964755.1 Steroidobacteraceae bacterium
CCCGCGTGCTGGTTCCCCGGTTGACACCGGGGAGGCAAGAGGGAATGCGGTGAGACATGAGTCGATGCCGCAGCTACCCCCGTAACTGTAAGCGGCGAGTCCGCGCCCACGATGGCCACTGGGAAACTGGGAAGGCCGGGCGCAGGATCACGACCCGCGAGCCAGGAGACCTGCCAGTACGGTCACCCAACCGGTGGGCGGGGAGCACCACACGGAGCGGTCATTCGCAGCGGTGACATTGAGACCGATGCGGAGGCCGTGGGATCGCATTCCACCACCACCGAATGCAGCCGTGTGAGCGGAGTGAAAGCTCCGCATTCACGGCTTTTTATGCGCGTCCTTCGCATCGGCTGTCGTTACTACACCCCGCATGGGGCACATGAACGGAGCACTGCGATGCAAATGATCCTGACATTGGACGATTTTTTTCGGCGCGCATCCGACGATCGCACCCTGCAGGTGACGAGCTTTAGCGATGTGCGTGCCTGCTCGGATCGCGCGCCGCGCACCGCCAGAGTCGGGCCGCTTTGGGCCTCGGCAGCCCTGGGATGGATGGCGCTCTTGAGCGGCCTGACGATGGCGACACCGGCCATGGCTGCGATAGCGCCCACCGACGTACCGACCGTGGTCATCTCGGCGGCCACCTTTCCCCAACCGCTGGCGAAAACATTGCCCAACGTGAGCGTGATCACCCGCGTGCAGATCGAGCAAAGCGGTGTAAAAAACCTCACGACGCTGCTCCAACGGGTGGCCGGCGTGCAAATCACATCGAACGGCGGCCCCGGGCACACCGCGACACTCTACCTCGAGGGGTTCGGGGGCACGGATGCGGGAGTTCTGATCTTACTCGATGGGGTGCCTCTGACGGCCGAAGACGCATCCGGTGGTGGCGACTATCTTGAGAACCTCACCACCGATCAGATCGAGCGCATCGAGGTCATTCACGGCAATGTATCCGCGATCTATGGCTCGGGCGCCATTGGCGGGGTCATCCTGATTACCACGCGCGAGGGGCGCTCCAAACCTCAAGTGCACCTGTCCATGGCGGCGGGGAGCCGCAACACGGTGACGGTTTCGGCCAATGCCAGTGGCCGGATTCACGACACTCGGGTGCAAATCGGCGTCAGTCGTTTCACGACCGCGGGCATTGCATCCATCAATCCGGCGCAAAGCACACTGGTGACTACGAATCAGTCCGACGGATATCACAATCTGACCGCGAACGCCTCAATCATCCAGGCGCTCGGCAGTCACCAGCAGCTCGGTGCGCGTGTGTTCTCTAGTGACGGGCGTTACAGCTACGACAACGAGACCGCCGGAGGGCGCACGAAGGAGACGCTCCTTCAGGTCTTCAGTGACAATCGAATCGCTTCCATCTGGACGTCGCACGTCAGTCTGTCTCGTGAGCGCACCGAGAACATCAACCTCGGCAGCTATCCGGCGATGTATCGATCGACACACCTCGATGTGCTCTGGCGAAATGTCGTGCGTCTGTCCAAGGACTGGATCGTCACGGGCGGTGCGACCGATCAGCACCAGGCGGTCACAAGTACCGGTCAGGGCGACATTCCGAGCACCTCACGCAACGTCTCTGCCGTCTTCGCGGGCTTGAATGGTTCATTCGCGGGAAATGAAATTCAGCTGAATTTACGGCATGACCAGTTCGCAGGTTATGCCAGCAACAAGAACACGTTCTACGCCGGCTACGGACGGCAATTGGGTCATGGGTTCGAAGCGATCGGGAGCTACTCGAGCGCATTCAATGTGCCGCCGCTCGGCTATCTGTATTACAGCAATCCCTATTGGGCCGCGAACCCTCTTCTGAAGCCGGAATCGGCGCACACCGTCCAGGCCGCGCTGCAATGGTCCGGGGTCCCGGCCACTGTGCGCATGACGTTGTTCCAAACCACGGGCAACGACATGTGGGGCTTCGGTTCGACGCCGAGCGGATTGACGCAGTTTCAGAACATCGCGCGTACGCGCACGCGTGGCGTGGAACTTTCCGCAAGGGGTAGCTGGCGGCGATGGAGTTATGATGCCAATGTGACTCTGCAGCAGCCGCTTGCGCAGAGCGAGGCCGGCAATCCGACGCTGCAGCGTCTCGCCAGGAGCATCGCCAACGTCACGCTGGGCTACCAGTTGGGGCCGATTACCACCGGGCTGGTGCTGCGTTACATGGGGCCCCGACCGGACGTGGCGTACACGCCGTCGTTTACGACAATTCCCGTCACCCTAGGGAGTTACACCACGATCGGATTGACCGCAGAGGGACCCATCGGTCGGGATTTTCGCTGGAATGCGCGTGTCGAGAATCTGCTGGATAAGCAATATCAGACGGCCTATAGCTACAACACCATGCCGTTCGGGGTGTTTGTCGGTCTGACGTGGAGTCCGTTCGGGTTCTGATGCGGATTTGCAGAATCCTCTGTAGTGCAGATTACGAAGTCCTGACGACGTCGAGTCGTTGCGAAGTGACGAGTCAAAGGGCCGCGTCGACGGTGACGCGGCCCTTTTTTCCTCGACGGTCGACGTCAGTCGGTGCGGCTGAGCAGCGAGGGGAAGTCCGGCGAGGCGTGTGGGAATCTCGAGCGAGGCCTTCACGCCGATCTGACTGGCACGCCGAGCCCGGGAAATGGCGTTCGGTCGGCGTGCTGCAGGCGGGCATTGAAGCGACGGTGCGCCGGTCCGGGGCCGGCATGGGCGCTTCGGTAGACTTTCACGCCACGCCGGGAGTGTGATCGCATCCGGTGCGGAAAATTCCAAGCGGCTCCATCTGGCGCGCGCGCAGCTGTTTCAGCAGTGGGTTCAGCGTGTGCGGGACGGTCTGTGGATCGAACAGCAGCCCCGCCACGCTTCCAGAGTGTGAGATCTGCACGCCCAACGCGCCACTGGTGGCCGCCAGCGCTCGCAGATCCTCAAATCCGCGCAGCGGTACGATCCGCTGGTTGAGCTCGGCACTGCGAGTCGCGACTGCGGCGACAGCATCGACATCGCGTGCCCGGAACGCAGCGCGAGCTTGGTGCACGAGCGCGGTGTATTCATCCCGCATGGTGGCGCCGTCGGGTAACGGCAGGCTCAACGTATCGTGCCCACCGGAGCGCGGCTCGGTGTCGATGCTCAGGAGCAGGAAGTCAGGGAGCCATCGCCCCCAGTCCTCGAGGATGCGGCCTTCGCGCTGCGCGAACAGCACCGCACCGTCGAACATGAGCGGGTCCGAGGCGGTCTCGGCCCGCACCGCGAGCCGAGCGAGCATGTCCGCATCTACTTGTGCACCGCATGCGGTGCACACGGCTCGGAGCGTCGCCAGGACATCGCTGGTTGAGGAGCCCATTCCGAGTCCACTGGGTGGGGAGCCGTGCAGGCGCAGCACACCGCCGGTGGCAGAGGCGTCGAGCGCATCAAGTGCCAATCGCGCCGCGCGCGCAGCCTTCACTTTGCCGGCGGGATGAACCCGGATGCGCCGTCCCGGCATCATCTGGAAGTGCGCTTGCGTGCCGGCGCCCGGTACCGCCAGAGTGACCAGACAGAGGAGCGGTTCGGCACGCGCCGTTGCCGTTGCCGGTGGCCACCAGAGGCCCTGGAGAACCTCACCGTGATGCCATCCGGCGTGGCCGACGGCGATCCGTGCCGCTGAGATCTTGGAGCGCTGCGGCGCCTGCGTTACTCCGGATGCCATGTCTCGCGGACTGTCCATGGATGATCACCGCCCGCCGCGCGCGCGCAGAACAGGACGGTGGCGTAGTGGGATGACAGTTCCCATGCCGCCGTGGCCTCAATCCCGCAATACTGCTGCAACAAGAATACCAATACGCCCCGGTGCGTTACGATGGCGAGGGTTGTGTCGGTGACATCCTGCAGCCATTCGGTGGCCTCCCTGCTGATGCGCGTGGTGAAATGCCCATACGCCTCCGCGTGGGGTGGCGTAAACGTCGCAAACCCCTGGAGCCAACGCTGCGCCTGCTCGGGGAAGCGGACCTGGATTTCCTCCCACCGCAGTCCCTCCCAATCACCAAAGTGCATCTCGCGCAAGGCCGGGGTGAAGATCGCCTCAATGCCATGCTGTTCGGCGAGCGCTTGGGCGCATCGGCGGGTACGCAACAGATCGCTGCTGAGGAGTCGGTCGAGCGAGGTTTGCGCGAGTTTCCGCTGCAAAGCGTGCAGCTGTGCCTGCCCGGTTGCATTCAAGTCCGGATCACTGTGCCCGCAAAACGTCCCGGCAAGATCGGTGGCCGGGTGGCGGATGAGAATCACTTGCCTCATCGCCACGCACCGCAGAGATAGATTGCGGTCGCACTGAGTTGAATGACGGCGCCGAAGCAGTCGCCGGTCACGCCGCGGATCCGCCGCCAGAAATAGAGTCCGCATGCGGCGCTGATCAGCAGACAGACGGTCCAGGGGCGCCAGCTGTCTGCGTGCAGACTCGCCACACTCGCTACGATGGCGATCAGTGTGCCGAACACGACCGTCGGGCCCGAGATCGCCCGCGCAAGCCGCGCTCCCTGTCCGGCGGTCGGCTCGCCGTGACGGGCCGAGGGCAAGACATAGGCCAGCGGAAGCACGCTCCAGCGCGAAAGCGCTTCTGCCGACACAAAGTAGGCGAACACCTCCCGGTCCGGTAGCGCGGCGATGAACGTGGTCCTCAGCACAATTGACAGAGCGATGGCGATCGCCCCGTAGCTGCCAATTCGGCTGTCGCGCATGATGCCGAGCACCCGCTCGGTCGTCGTTCCGCCCCCGAAGCCGTCCGCGGCGTCGCCGAGCCCGTCCTCGTGAAGGGCGCCGGTGATCAGGATCAGGAACACCACGGATGCGGCGGCCGCGCCCGTCGACGGGAGGTGGGTACGCAGAGCGACGTCGACACCTGCCCCGGCCAGTCCCAGGAATACCCCGACTAACGGGAAGTACGGTGCGGTCTGCGCCAGTGCGAGTTCGCCCAGCCAGCGCTGCGGCAACGGAATGCGCGTGAGGAACTGAGCCGCGCCGAGAAATTCGCGGATCGGACGCTTCATGCCTTTGCGGTGCTCACTCCTGCCGATGCAAACGTCGCCATTTCCGTCAGGATGTGCAGGGCGGAGGCGACGACCGGCATGGCGAGCACGGCACCGGTCCCCTCACCGAGGCGCATGTGTAAATCCAGGATGGGCGTGATGCCGATGTGCTCAAGCAGGTGAGTGTGTCCGGGCTCCTCTGAACGATGGCCGGCCAGCAGATAGTCGCGCACGGGCGGGGCGAGCGCGACGGCGAGCGCCGCGGCGGCCGTGGCAATGAAGCCGTCGACGACGATGATCTTGCGATGACGCGCAGCGCCGAGAAAGAAGCCGGTCATCGCGGCGATCTCCAGCCCCCCGACGCAGCGCAGCGCCTCAAGTGGCGCGACCGTCTCGCTGCGCCATTGCGGGAGGTGTCGGTCGAGTGCCTCACGGATCACCTGCTGCTTGTTCTGACGGGCCGTGGAG
This sequence comes from Steroidobacteraceae bacterium, assembly GCA_049964755.1. Classification (GTDB taxonomy): domain Bacteria; phylum Pseudomonadota; class Gammaproteobacteria; order Steroidobacterales; family Steroidobacteraceae; genus 13-2-20CM-66-19. The sequence goes on from JBMFWZ010000025.1 coordinate 5,457, forward strand.
CTGATTCCAGTGCCCGTACCGGTGAGCGCTTCGACCGACTGACGGGTCAGGGCCGCGGCGAGCGCACTGGCCGCCGTGGTATTACCGATGCCCATTTCGCCGGCTGCGACCAGGTGCATGTCCCGGCTGTGGGCGTCTTCAGCGGCCTCAAGGCCGACCTTCAGCGCATCGGCAAGCTCGAGCGATGACATCGCGGGCTCGATGCGCAGGTTGCGGCTGGAACGGCGGACCTTCCGTTGCCATAGCGCGCTGTGAGTGGGGAAATCGGCATCCACCCCCACGTCGATGATTGTAAGGTGCACGCCATGAAGTCGCGCGAGCACATTGATGGCCGCGCCACCGCGCAGAAAATTCTCGACCATCTGCGCCGTTACGGCGCTGGGGTAGGCACTGACCCCCTCTTGAGTCACGCCATGGTCGGCGGCGAACACGTAAGCCGCCTTGCGCAGCGGAGCCGACCAGCTGCCTTCGGCAATGGTGTGGCACTGCACGGCGATGGCTTCCAGCCGCCCGAGGCTTCCCGGTGGTTTGGTCAGCTGATCGAGCCGTCGATGGGCTTCGATCCGCAAGTCCTCCGTCACGGGCCGGATGTGCGCCAGCGTCTCCTGCAGCGCGGCGGGAAGGGTCTCGTTCATATCCAATGGACCTCTCTGATCAAGGGTAAGATTCCGCTGCTTCGCGTGTCGTGCACACCTGAGTGCGGCATGGCATTGAGGCTCATCGGGGCGGTGGCACCGGTGCACACGGTGCCACCGCGGTGGCGGGCCATGAGCGCGCTCATGACGGCGCCCCTTTGAGCTCCAAGGGCAGTCCGGCGACAGTGAGTGTGACCCGATCACAGAGCGACGCCAGCGCCTGATGCAGCTCGCCGCTCGCATCGAGGAACCGGCGCGACAACTCACCCATGGGCACCACCCCGAGACCCGTTTCGTTACTGACGAGAATGAGTGCACCGCGATGTTGCGCCACGGCATCGCAAAGACTGCGCCGCTCCTCGTCCAAACGCTCGGGTCTTACGCACAGCAGGTTCGTGAGCCAGAGCGTCAGGCACTCAACCAATAGACACCGATCATGCGAATCGTTGGCGAGCAGCACGGTGCCGAGCGCATACGGCTCTTCGATCGTGATCCACTCCGGTGGGCGATGCGTGCGGTGTCGCAGAATTCGCTCCTCCATCTGCGCATCGCCCCCATTGAGTGCGGTGGCCACATAGATCACTTGGCGGCCGCTCGCACGGGCACGCTCTTCAGCGAGCCTGCTCTTTCCGGAGCGCACGCCGCCGAGGATCAGCTGCTTCATCGAACGGGTCCGGTTTCCGGCGGACACAGAACGTCGCATGCCGGCTCAATCGCGCCCCACAACGGCTCAACATCCGCCTCTTCGGCGCGCGTGCCGATGAGGCGTCCCTGAATGCCTGACGATGAGGGCCGTGCCTGGGCACGGCGGGTCTCGTCTCGGTCGCACGCCTCCGCCATGCTCAGGGCGGTGAGTTGGGGCGTGACAGGAGCGCTGTGCGGGTCATCGCGCCGCGATCCTCCGCACGAGCCTGCGCCCCGCTTGCACTTACGCGCGGTGAAGCGCGTGCGCTGGAACAGGTGTGCGCGAGCGGTCATGAGCGCCGCCCTTGATACGCCCCGAGTGCCCGCTCGAGGCGCGCCCACTCGGCATCCTGCGCCGCAAGACCGAAGCGCAAACCGCTCGGCGCATCGAACAGGCGAGTGAGGATGCCCTGGCGCGCCAGTGCCTCGTGGATGGGCGCTGCGACGGGGGTGGGCACCCACTGAAACAGGCTGCAGCCGCCCGCGGGGGGTAAACCGCAGTCCTGCAGGAGCGCAGTGAGGCGAGCGCACTGCGCGTGAAGCCGTGCACGCATGGCGCCGTGCCACGGTCGGTCGGCGAGTGCGTGCTGAGCGATGAAGCGGGCCGGCCCGGCAACGGTCCAGGGTCCGAGCTTTTCTTCCAGCGCGTGCAGGAATTCCTCGGCCGCCACCACGAACCCGACGCGCGCACCGGCGAGTCCGAAGAATTTGCCGAGCGAGCGCAGCACGATGAGTCCTTCCCGTTGAGTACAGGAGACGACGCTGTCAGACGGGTCCGCGTCGGCGAATGCCTCATCGACAATCAGCCAGCCTCCGTGGGCGGCGAGGCGTGCATGCCACTCGAGCAGCTGGGCGCGCGCGATGCGCTCCCCAGTGGGGTTGTTCGGATTGACGAGTACGAGTACATCGAGCGCGTCGGCGGCGGATGGACACTCGGTGAGCGTGACGGGCACGAGCTGGTGTCCTGCCTCGCGCCAGCGCAATGCATGTTCGGCGTAGCTCGGCGCGAGCACGCCCACAGTCCCGGGCGCACGCAGCTGGGGCAGATGCATGATCGCGGCCTGAGAGCCGGCGACCGGCAGGACATGTGGCACACCGAAGTAGCTCTGTGCTGCGCTCAGCAGTCCGTCCTCCTCCTCCGGTAGGCGGGCCCAGGCGAAGCGGGGCACCTCGATGCCGAACCAGGACGTCGGGTTGACTCCGGTCGATAGGTCCAGCCACTCCTCGAGCGCGATTCCATAGCGCTGTGCCGCGCGACGAAGTCTTCCGCCATGTTCAAGCACCGAGTGCCCGCCCGATCAGTCCGATCAGCGTCGCAACCCCGATCCACAGCACCAATGCACGCAGAACGAGATATTGGGCGCGCCTAATATCCCCGCGATCCGCCGCGCGTCCCTCGCCCAGGATGCTCCGCGAGTGCCAGCGGCCGTGGTAGAAGGCGCCACCGCCCACGCGGATCTGCAATGCGCCGGCGCCGCAAGCCATCACCGGTCCGGCGTTCGGACTGTCCCAGGCCGGGGCCTGCAGTCTCCAGCAGCGCAGCGCGGTGGCGACATGACCTACCGCGGCATAGCTCAGCGCGGTCAGGCGTGCCGGCAGAAAATTCATCAGGTCATCGAGGCGAGCTGCCGCCCAGCCGAACTGGCGATAGCGCTCGGTGCGATAACCCCACATGGCATCGAGCGTATTGATCAGTCGGTAGGCCAGCGCCCCGGCGGCTCCGCTCACCAGGAACCAGAAGAGTGCACCGAAGAGCGCATCGTTGCCGTTCTCGAGCACGGACTCCACCGTCGCGCCGGCGATCCGTCCGCAATCCATGTCCGCGGTATCTCGGCTCACCATAAATCCGACGCGACGACGGGCCTCGAGAAGATCTTCCTTGCGCAGCGCGCGATCTACCGCGACGGCATGCTCGTGCAAACTGCGGTGACCTATGACGAGGTAGAGAATGACGACCGCCATGAGCGGCGCAAAGGGCCGGTAGCGAAGGAGCATCGCTACCGCCAGAACCGGCGGACCGACCGCGAGCAGTACGGCGAGCACGCCGAGGGCATGCTCCCAGGAAAGGCGGTCAGGTGCGAGCGCGGTGCGCTCGCGGGGGGGATTCAGTCTCGCCTCGAGATGGTGGGCAAGGTTGCCGAAACCCACCAGCGGATGCCAGCGCCGGGGCTCGCCGAGCCACCCGTCGAGCAGCACAGCCACCATGAGCACGCCGACCTTCATTCCTCGACCCGCAGCCTCGTCGGTGGTAGGGCCAGCAGGCCCTGCGGGTGCCGGGCGGGTTCATCCGCTTGCGTGACGCTGCTGCGAATCGCGCCCCTGAGGTTAGACCGAAGGGCGAGGTCCCGCACGGCGCATCGATCACGGCGGCTCACGGCGCCCCTTCCGGCCAGTCATTCTCAAACAGCATGTCGCTGAGCGGTCGCGGCTGACGCCACTGCTCGAGCGCCAGGCGCGGGGCCGGGTCGAATTGCTCGACGTTGCCAATGCACAAAATGGCGATGGGACGCGCATGCTCGGGAAACCGCAGCAGCTGCGCCAGCGCCAGTGGATCGAACATCGAGACCCAGCCGACGCCCAGCCCCTCCGCCCGCGCGGCAAGCCACAAGTTCTGGATCCCGCAGGCCACCGAGGCCAAATCCATCTCAGGAAGCGTGCGCCGGCCGAAGATCTCGCGGGTGCCGCCCGGGACCAATGCAACGACGAGCAACTCGGCGCAATCGAGAATGCCCTCGACCTTCAGGCGCAAGAATTCGTCCCGCCGATGACCCAGTGCCTCGGCCGTACGCAGGCGCTCCTGCTGCACCAATTCATGGATCTGTTGACGCAATTCGAGTCGGGTAACGTGCAGAAATCGCCACGGTTGAGACAGTCCCACACTCGGTGCGGCGTGCGCGCACTGCAGAATGCGCGCCAGCGTCTCGGGGGCGACCGGCGTGCGCAAAAATGACCGGACATCACGGCGCTCGCGAATGACGCGATAGACGGCGGCGAGAGCCGTGTCGTCATAGCGGTGTGGAGAATGGGTCACGGCAATAGGAGGCTTCGTCGCAGTACCCAGTGATGGACTCGTTGCGCACCGCTCGATGCCTGGTGATGTGTCCATCTCGGACTCGGGGTCGAACGCCGGCGCACCTTCGAGGGTTGACATGATGGCGCAATCGATCCTGGAATCGAGCGACCCTCATGGCGTTTGCAGGGATGCGCGCTCGGGCAGGTGGCGGGTTGCCGCAAGGTGTCCCAGCGTCGCGAGTACGACGTAGCCGGCGGTGGTGAGCAGGAAGTAGCCATACCAGCTCGTGACATCGAACCACCAACCCGAGAGGCTCGCGGGCCCGCCGTGATCGCTGAGCCAGTAGAAACTCCCCTCGGTCAACAGGAAACAGCCACTCACCGAGAGCATCAAGCCGATTGCAAGCCGCCCGAGATCGCGTGACACCGCGTGGTCGTCACGACTGAACCACGCGCCGCCGAGCCATAGGAGTGAATACGCGGGCACAATGAACCAATACGCAGCCGTGGCGCAGTAGTCGCTGAGACCGTAGTAATGAATCGCGGCCCAATCGATTCCAATCGCCTGCGCGAGCAGTACGGGAAGCGCCCAGCGCCACTCAGAGGCGAAGTAGACGCCGGCAATGAAGAACACTGCCCACGACGCATCGGGTAGTGACGACGCACTGCCGCATTGACCGAAGCGGGTGACGGCCATAGTGGTGGCAAGGGCGAGGAAGCCGAGGCGCCGAGTCGATTTCTGGGTGAGCATGGAGTGGTTCCGGTCGAGGGGCAAGACGGATGTGCGTTGATTCATTTGGCTTGTGGACGGATCCGAGGATCGAGACGCGTTTTCAATCGAGAGCTGCTGTACCGCGGGTGGCGAGGTGAATGACGTGCACTCCAATTCTGTGGTCAGCACCAGATTTCGCCACTGAAGAGCAGGGAGTTTCACCAGCACCTCAGTCGTCGCGGTACCGACGCGCGGCTCCTAGGGTCGTGACTGCACGGGTGGCGGGGGTCGCGTGAGCACCGAATCTGCGGGCCCGGGGTCCCGGGCCTCGAGAGAAGGCCACATGGGTGGGGTCGAGAATCAAGCCACATCGGACCAGGAGGGCGATCGAGGATGCGCCCCTGTTCAGAGGATGTGCCGCGGCCATCACGAATGTCACCTGTCTGCTCCTACACACGCCACGTGCGTCGAGGTCAACCCGGTGGGCGCGTGTGGAGACGACAGAGGGGCTGCGATACGCAGATATCGTAACCGGTCTGACGTCGCCCAACGCGAGTCGCCGAGTGCGTGTCTCTGGCCGGTCTCCGGGCTCGCGAATGGACGTGATGTCGTGAAGACCGCACCTTCCCGTGCCGTATGCACAGTGGTTCCTCGCGGTCTCTGGTTCGCTTACCGTTGCGTGGGCAGCGCCGGCTTGGCTTCCGCTGAGCGGATGCGCACCGACTTCCCGTTTCAGTCCAGGGAATCGGATTTCCTGGACCACCTGAGACGGCAGGCAGCGTACGCCGATGAATCGGGCCACGCAAGCGATGTGACGGGTGGCTTGCGAGCACGGTGACAATTGGCTCAGATGGTCCCGAATGACCTCGGGTGTTCCGGTTACCCGAAGACCTCAGCGCGATGCAGAGCGGCCGACGGCAGCTTCTCTCGGATGCCCGGGTGAGGATCCGTCCCGCATCGGTCTGCATGTCCTGCCGTTGTGAGTGATGAGCAAACAACGGTGTCCTTGGGTGCGCACGGCGGTGCGAACCCAGCAGCGTTCGGGGTGTCTGGTCTGCGGGGCAGGCCACGATTGCCCCGAGCATGCGACGCAGACCATCTGCGCCGATGGTGGGCGCGACAGCCCAGCATCAACCGCACCGGGATGCCGCGGCGGACCGGAATCGTTCGGCTACATCAATGGCCCCGCGGCAAGGCTCATGCCTCCGGGGTCAATGAGCACTTGGGCAAACGCCGGAGACGGACGGGAAAGCCGCACTGGCGGGGAGCCCCGCGGCCCGACATTGTTGGGTGTCGCTGCTGCAGGGCTCTGACCGCGCTCGGGCGGTCGGAACCCTGCAGCCCGATCAGTGCCTTAGAAGTTGATCGTGGTCGTTTGATTGGCGGTCACGCTCGCGGCCGTACCGGCGGCGGGTATGAACGTCACGGTGGTCGCGCCGGTACTGGAGGTGCTTGAGCACGCCACCGCCACCGTATAACCGCCGGCGAGCAGGAACGGCTGATCGTAGGTGTAGCTGCCCGAGGACGAGAGCGCAATCTGCGGCTCGACCACCGGGGTCAGGCTGCTCGATGGCGTGACCGTACCGGAGAAGATGTCTACCTGGGCATTCGGCAACGGGCCGCTTCCCGAGTAGCCCGCGAGGCAGGCCGGAATACTCTGCAGCGTCGAGAGCGCTACGGTGCCGCTGATTGTTCCGGCTTGGACATTATTGATCAGACGCAGTGCCGGCTTGAGGATGTAATCCTGAATGCCGCCGGAGGTCTGGCCGGGTGGCGCCGTGATCGACTGCTGGAGCATGAAGTCAACGGTAAAGTTGGCGACCTGATTGGCTGTCATGGTGAAGCCCTGAACCAGCTTCAGCCCAGTTTGGGCGCCGCTCGGGATGACGAGCGGGTATTGCGCTCCATTGATCTCGATGTACGAATTGGCCACCGTGCCGCTGGATGAGACATTGAGCAGCAATCGAATCCAGTCGTAGTTGCCTGCCGGAACGGAAGCGCCATTGAGGAGCGATGCTTCATTGCCGTTCTGTTCATTGAGCAGGTTGATCGTCTGCGGGCTGCTGAAATTGAAGGTCACGGCGCTGCCACCGCCGCTCGGTTGCAATTCCACTCCCGTGAAGGAAATGACCACTGCGCTGGCGGATGCGACCGGACCGTCGGTGACACCCAGATTCATGGTGGCCGGAGCGGACGAGGAACTGCTCCCGCCGCAGGCCGTCAATGGGAGAGTGAGCAAGGCGAGAGCCGCAGTACGCAGACGGCGCCGGGAAAGAAAGGTGTGCGAAAAATACATCATGATGTTCGATGCTCCGGGAAGCGAGGGCATCCGGCCCGTTAATCTCAATATTGGTCGCGACATGGAATGGCGGCGATTCAATGGCGCGCACGGCATTATTCAGTGAACTCTCAGTCGCTGCGGCCGTCGCCGACCGACGGTCATCTATGGCGGATCAGCGGCAAAAATTTTACTTAATCGAGCGTCGCAATTTGGCGATGAGTGTTGAGTGACTCGTAGGGTGAGCGTCCGTGAAGATTACATGAACGGCTTGGCGCGCTCGTACGATTGAGGACATGCGAGGTGGTGTGCGCTCTGATGACTCCAGGAATTCTAGCGACTCGAGGCAGCGCGCACCATGTCTCCAAAATGAGACGACGATGTCGCTGATAGCGAGGGCGGCGCGCGAGGATCTCACATCGCGAATGCCGCCCGGTCAGATCGCGCTCAGCTGATGAATGAACGTTGGGACTTGCAGTGCGAGCCATGCCCGTGTCTCCGGGACTCAGATGTTGGATACCGCCTCGGTACTTGAACTCATCGGTGCGCAGAGTTTCTGTGGTGGATCTGAGCGCGACTTGGAAGTCCTGCGCAGGAGCGGACATGCCGGTGTGTCCAATGCCGACGATCCCGCGCAACAGGACAACTGCATGCCGTCCATGAAGAAATCCTGCGCCGCAAACTTCCATCCCTCAGCCGTCCTCACGTGTGGAAAGATCTGGTTCGAAAGATCGTGGACGGCGATGCAATGGTACATGGCGAGGATGGTGTCCCGGATCAACTCACCTGCGTCTGTTGGGACAGTTTAGACGCCAAGCAGTCGGTCGATGTGAGCCTCGGCGAGCAAGGTGAACAAGCTGCGGATGTCGCCATTCACCGATGGGTCTTGCGGACGGTGGCATCCGGGAGTCACTCCCCCCGCCCCTGACCCGTCGGGATCCTGGGGAGGAAATTTCTGGTTTCCGTGACTGACACGACTGATCGCAGTGCGCTCCTGGAACTCGACGCTCTCGGCACGAAAGGCCGCGGTGAGCGCTGCAATCACGACAGGGTCTTCGCCGCTCACCGACGTGTTGCGCGCCAAGAGCCTGATGCACCTGCATGATCGGGCAAACGCGTTGACGGGATTCAGGGCCATGACGGACGAGCCGACCACGACCCGGTGCCGAGCGATCACAGCGCTAGGTGTCATCGCATGTTGAAGGGAGCACGGATGCCGTTTGACCCATTCGGGGCAAGTCATTCGCGCGATGTCTACTCATAACGTTAGTGATGACGTTTTGAAGGGACGCGTAGCAGAGCGTCCGTCGGCTGTGATATGTGGGGTCCCGTCCGTTGATTGTCCGATTGCGAGCGTCGTAAATGCGCTCATCTCGGAGTCTATGGTCGGCGAGCGCGCGTACCGAATGCGCCTCCACCGAGTGCGCGCGCGGGATCTACTGCATGGCGTGCATGGTGTGGGCTGCGCACGGGTCACGGGTCAGGCTCGAGGTATCCAGCGGATCCATGAGCAGCTGCTCCATCGCAGTCGTGGCCGATTCGCAGACGCCGTCCGGCGCCGATGATGGGCAGGTCGGATCGGCGCGACGAGGCGCTGGCGGGCAGGGCAGCGTCCACAGTGATCCACCGATGACGAACGCATGTCCGGTGGATTGTTGCCTGGCCCCACGGATGTGAACCAAAATGGATCTCGTTTCCGTTCCCGACCGCTCTGCCGTCCGCCGGTGCTGCCGCGGTTGGGTGATCCTAGGAAGGGCGCTAGTGCCGCGCGAGGAGCACAGCCAGCGCGCATGACGCCAGAAGCGCCCCGACGCACTGGAGTACTCGCCGGCTGGGTGAACACCTCGGCGTCAGTCACATGATGGTCGCTCGAGTGTGGCGCAAGCACGGCCTGAAGCCCCACCGGCTCGAGCGCTACATGGCCTCGAACGATCCGGACTTCGAGGAGAAGGCAGCAATGTCATCGGTCTGTACCTGAACCCGCCGGCGCACGCAGCGATCTTCTGCGTGGATGAAAAGACACACATTCAAGCACTGGATCGCAAAGATCCGGTGCTGCCGCTGTCTCCCGGACGTCTCGAGCGGCACGGCTTTGAGTATTACCGCCACGGCACGCTCTCCTTGTACGCGGCCTACAACACCCAGACCGGTGAGGTGCTCGGCAAGACCGCCTCGCGCCACACCTCGGCCGAGTTCCTCGCCTTTCTCACCGACATCGCGCTCAATCAACCGCGCGGCAAAGAGATCCACGTGATCGCGGACTATCTCTCTTCGCACAAACCCGAGCAGGTCAAAACTTTCCTCGCCGAGCATCCCAACGTGCAGCTGCACCTCACCCCGACCTACTCCTCCTGGCTCAATCAGGTGGAGCTGTGGTTCGGTAGGATCGAGCGCGACGCGATTGCCCGCGGCGTGTTCACCTCGGTTGCCGATCTGATTAGAAAGCTCATGCGCTACATCCGCCACTACAACATGGCCCCGCGCACCTGCCGCTCAGACGGAGTTCAACGATCGCGGGAAGTGATGTTCGAGTGGCCAGTGGTCAGTCGATCCAGAGCGACGCCGCCGCACCGTGTTGACTCGCGTGCTCGGGCATGACGGTCGAGCCGGGGTGTGAACCGCCGATTGCGAGCACGGTGGCGAGGGCCCCGCAGCGCGGCCCGCTCGATGCGCTCCCGGATCATCTCGCCCGCACGCGACAACGGTCAGGGCAAGTACCAAGACCCCGGCGCTCGAAAAAAGGTCTGGAGCATTGCGACAGGGGCTCCAGGGGTGGCGTTCGGAGGGATCCCGAGCGCCACCCCTGGGGGGGCACAGCGGCAGCGGGTCTCCCGCCCGGTCAGCGGGCTGAGCGCGCGGAGTCTTCCGCGCTCCGTCGGCGAGTACGCCGCTGTCCCAGTGCGACCAGCAGCAGCCCCACGGTCAGTAACGGCAGGGTGCCCGGTTCCGGCACCGAACCGGCTGTGCCCTGGGTCGTCACGATGCCCGTTCCACCCGAGTTGATCGAGACTCGTGGATCGCTCTGAAGCGGTGGCGTGTAGTCGGCGAAGCCGCCGGATAGGACGTTAAAGGCGCCGGGCAGGATCGTTGCGATGACCGGAGTGCAATAAGGGCACGCGAGCGGGGGAGCCGGCAGTGGCTGGGACACCAGCGGATCCTGTTCGGTGTAGAGAAAGTTGTTGGCGACCATGGTCAGATCGTACTGATCATTCGTCGCCAGTAGCGAGGGGATGATGAGATTGAAATACGTCTGGTGGGTCACTGAAAATATGCCATTACTGCCATAGCTCTCGACAACCTGTCCGAGCAGCTCGAGCACACCGTTCTCATATGGGGTCGTCGTGCCCGCATTGCTATACGTACCCGTGACGTTGGGCAAATACAGACCCACGCCAATGCCTGCCGGAACGTAAAATTGTGACGGCAGCGTTGCCGTGAACGAAAAAGGTACAGCGGCAAACGGTGCGGCCGTGGGGCTCGGCAGTGGGGTGGCGTAGGAGCCGAAGTAGCTGATGGTCGCCAGATTCGTGGTGGAGGGTGTGGTCGAGGCAAAACTGATGACCACATCCGCCGCCGCCAGCATGGGCGTGCAAGCAATGATCGCAAACGCAAGCAGGGCGATTCGGGGGCGGCGCATGAACAATGACCTCGAGCAGTGGCAGGATGTGTGGGCGGTGCAATTTCTATACCGCATATACGATTCAATACGTTAGCGACGACTCACCGGCATTTTGTCAAATATTTCGACACGCCACGCACCGTTTCGCCCCTGCAGGCTTGGCGGGGCGCCCCATGGGGCGGGACGTCAAACCTCACCCAGAAGTCCTCGCGTACGGACGAAAACCAGCGCATCGGCGCGGTCCCGAGGATCGGTCCGCCCCTCACCGCAGTGGTGAGGGGGATGGAAGACATCCCCACTGCGCCGAGTTCCGATGGCAATCGGCACAAGCCCAGGACATTGCCCGACACGCTCGCCACGATCGTACGGGGACCGCCGTGCGGTTCGCGACGAACACGTTGCGGTGGCATTGAGGGAGACCCGGCCTCGATGAGCGCCCACAGGCGCGGCCCGATCTCCTGTACGGCAGGCAGTGGGGACTCACCCGATGCGCTATCGCTGTCGTGATCCCTTGGGCCGGTGACCTCCAGCGTCAGGCATCGGGCCCGCAATAGGTGTCGCGAAGACTGATCATCGGTATCCGCCGGTCGTCGAACATCGCCTGCATGTTGCGGTGCCTGCAGTTTCGCGGAGTGTCAGTGGCGGTTGGACCGCCTTGATGGCGCGACGCGGGCAACACCGATATCGACGTCGCGCCTGGGAATTTCACCCCTGAGGTCGACTGATGAGACGCCCCACGAGGGGGGTGGCACGGGCGCCCGTGCCAATCGCGCAGCGATGTGAGAACACGGTCTACTCACCGCGGTCATGAAGCTGCGTTGACGCGCTGTGAAGGCGACTGAACCCCGCAGGGCCGTGCAGGGCACTGCGAGCCCGATGAGCCGCGAGGACCCGATCGTCTAAGGCGAGTCGCCCTTTCGCCCGCGACTCGTGACCCGCCAGGATGTGGCGATCCGCTGAGCGCTACTGCCGTGCGGCGAGCAGCACGGCGAGCGCGCAAGAGGCCAGACGGGCCCGCGTACCGTCGGCGCGGCTCGTCAGCATGATCGGCACGCGTGCACCGAGTACGATGCCCGCGAGCTCAGCGCCCGCCAGATACTCGAGTTGCTTGGCGAGCATATTGCCGGCCTCCACATCCGGTACGAGGAGGATGTCGGCACGACCCGCGACGCGCGATGTAATGCCCTTGGCCGCGGAGGAGGCACTCGAGACTGCATTGTCGAAGGCGAGCGGCCCATCGAGCAGCGCTCCGGTGATCTGACCGCGGTCGGCCATTTTGCACAGCGCCGCGGCATCGAGCGTCGATTTGATCTTGGGCGTGACCAGCTCGACGGCCGATAGGATCGCGACCTTAGGCGTGCGCACGCCGAGCGCGTGCGCCAGATCGATGGCGTTCTGCACGATGTCGCGTTTGTCCTCAAGCGAGGGGTAGATATTCACCGCCGCGTCGGTGATGAACAGCAGTCGGGGATAGCGTGGGGCATCGATCGCGAACACATGGCTCACGCGCCGCTCGGTACGCAGACCGTGTTCGGGATCGATGAGCGCGTGCGTGAGCTCATCGGTGTGCAGAGCGCCCTTCATGATCGCGTCGACCTCACCATGGCGCGCCATTTGTACGGCGCGCTCGGCCGCGGCGTGGCTGTGTTCGGTGTCGATCACAGTGTGTTCGGACAGGTCGATGCGCGCGCGGCGGGCTGCTGCGCGGATGCGCCTCTGCGGTCCAATGAACACCGGACGGATCATGCCGGCACGGAATGCTTCGAGGGCGCCGAGCAGCGACACCGGATCGACCGGGTGGACCACGGCGGTGCGCAGCGGCGCGAAGCGCCTTGCAGCCGTGCACAGATGTTCCAGGCGCTTCAGCACCGGCGGTGCCGCGGAACGGATGCGTGATGCGGGTCGGGGGCTCATGACGGCACGAAGCTCGACTTACGGCAATGCCCGTACTGTGGCACGTTCCGCGATCCGCTGCCTTTCGCTAAGCGCAAGGTAGCCGAGGTCTCCCGCCGCGATCGTGGCCTGGCCGGCGTCGGATAGCGCGGTGAGCAGGTACTGACGCGCAAGCGGATCGAGCGTGCCGTCGGGCGGAATGCGCACGTAGATCATCAGTTCCCGGTCAAGCGGGTAGCGTCCGGAGATGAGGTTCGCGCGGGTCGGGGCAATGGCGGCGGCGTGTGCATTTGCGGCCAGTGCGAGCGCATGCAGGCTGTCCGGCGCGCGGTTCAATGCGGCAAAGCCAATCGCGTCGGGATCCGCGTCGATGGCGTTCACGACCTCGGCGGACTCTCGATAGGCGTGCATGCCTGCGGCGAACTTTCTGCCGGCGAGTACCCGATGGCGCAGGCAGCGGGCGAGGGCGGTGCCCGGGGCGAGTCCGTAGATGTGCACCGGTCGGCTTGCCCACTGCCCGTGCAGACCGAATTGCCCCCAGCGCAACGAGTCCTGCGGCGCACTGAACAGGCGACGCACCTGGCTCATAGTGAGCCGGCGCAGCGGATTGCCGGCCGGAACGAGGACGGCCAGGGGGCCTGATAGAGCCCGCGGATCGAGCGAGTCGTGTGCGATAGGTATGGCGATCGGCGCATCGCCGACGAGGCGACGGTAGTGCGCCAGCGCCTGGGGCAGAAAGGGTGCGCCCATGGGAGCGAACAGACTTCGATCCGCGGCGAGCGCCGCGGGCGCTGTGCGCGTTCCGTTCAGCCTGAGTGCAAAGTGCACGTCAGGGTGCGCACGCTCGAACAGCCGGTCGAGCGCGATCAGCATCTGACGCATGTCGTTGTAGCCGACGATCGAGATTGCGCCGCTGCGTGTCAGGTAGGGGGCGCGCACCGGGCGGCGCATCAGGTGCGCGAGCTTGCGCCGCGCGCGGCGCAGCTGGACCGCCGTCAGCGGCAGAAACCCTTCGGCGCAGTGCGCGACTTGACGCTGTCCAGCGCCGCTGAGGACGTAATCCAAGAATGCGCCGATGCGCGCCGGCACGGGTTTGCCGGGTGCAACGTTGAGCAGGAAGTAGATGCGTCGGCTGAGCGGATATCGCCGGGATGCGACATTCTCGCGCGTGCCGCGGCGCCAGCGGTGCGCTGCACTTGCCGCCAGCGGCAACGGCCGGACTCCCGGCAGCGCGTAGCCGAAGCCGCTGTAGCCGATCCCGTCCGGATCGCTCGCGACGCCACGCACGATCGCCTGCAGGGCGCTCTCGCCCGGGCGATCGACCTGCACGCGCAGGTCGGCGCGAAATGCCGCACCGTGCAGTACCCGGTGCTCGAGGTAATTGACGATGCCGGGCGGGTTGCCGCTCGCTCGCCGCGGCATCATCCCGTACAGATGGATCGGTCGGTCGGCCCAACGGCCGCGTGCCCCGAGCTGCCCCCAGGTGTTGAGTGCGCCCTGCGTGCGCCGGCCTGTGAAGATTGCCTTGAGCTGCGCGAGCGTCAGGCCGCGCAGCGGATTGGCTGCGTTCACGTAGATCGCGATGGCATGCGTGCCGCCGCGCGTGTCATAACTGCCGTCTGCTACGTTCAGGAGCGTGGGCGCATAACCAAATCGGCGCTCGAATGCGCGGATCTCGGACGGGAACGGTTCGCGCACAAAATCCGCCAGGTCCGCGTGGCCCGCGAGCAGCCGCTGGAAGCCGCCGGCCGCCAGGGTGATGTGCGGGTCTGTCCGGATACGCACCTGTGGGTGCCGGTGTTCGAATGCCTGGCCCCAAGCGCGGACCAGCGGCACCATGGTACTGCCGCCGGCGCAGCGTACGGTGCCTTGCAGCTGGGGTACGGCGGCCATCGCCGGCGTCGCTCCCGGGAGCACTCCCGGAATCAGGGCAAACACGGTCAGCAAGCGGTGGCGCATCGGATTCATTTGGGCATTGGCAGTTCAGCGGGCGGACCGAGCAGCGCGTAGCGCCGGCCCTGGGGCAGATCATACCGGGACACAATGCGCGCGATCGCAGCGCGCTGCAGGCGGCCGCCCACTCCGTCTCCCGGCGGTCGCGCAGCGCCCACCGCGTTCAACAGCGGCGTGAACGGGCCGGGAGCATGGCCGGGGAGAAGCACCAGCACGCGCGCCTCGAGTCCTTGGGTACGAAACCAGTGCTGAACTGCGGCAGCGGCGGCGAGAGCGGGGACGTCGAGTCGCGTGAAGCGGGTTCGCAGGCTGCGATCGAGCATTGCCACGGTCGTCTCGTCCGGGTTCAACAGCGCAAACGGCTCGTGCTGCGTGGCCGCGTGGATGCGCCGCGCCAGCGCTGGTAAGTCCTGCCAGCGGTTGATCACGGGAAAGACCGCAAGTGCGCTGAGACAGAATGCCGCGGCGTAGGCACCGTAGCTCCAGGTGAAACTCTTGAGGGTCTGCTCCGCCTGCTGCGCATGCGCCGCTCGGCGCAACGCCAGGACTAGGCACGCCGCCGCCGCGCCGGCGCAGAGCAGATCCCGGGATGCGATGAGCGGTAAACCTCTTTACACCACCGCCACGGCGATCGCCAGTGCCGCAAACACGCTCCCGGCAAGCGCAACGGTCCAGCGCATCCGGCGCAGCGCGCCGCGGGGCGCGCTGCCGAGCCGTTGACACCCGCTGGCCCACAGGGCGATGAGCAGGCTGGCGCCGAGCAGGGCCGGCGCCGCGTACATATCGCGCGCCGTGGCGGCCAACGGCAGCAGCACCCGTCACGGCAGCGTGGCCGACACGGCGAAGCGCCAGGCCGTGCCCTGCGGTCCCAGCCGGCGGATGCCGCGCCAGGCGAGTACTGCCGCGGCGAGCGCGAGTGCCGTCCAGGGCAGCAGGTACACCGACAGCTGCAGGAAATACTTGCCGAAGGAGTTGTGATGCGCCTCGGTATAGCGGTAGGCCGGCGAGTCTTCCGCCGCGCGCGCATGCGCCACGGCGATACTCGCACCTAACTGCACCCGAGTGACGCTCTCCAGGTGCAGCGCAGCGGCAAGTCTTGCGATGATGCCCTCGGCGATCTCCCCGGCGCCCTGCACATGCCCGGGCCCGAGCAGAACGGCGACGAATTCCTCACCACCGATTCGCGCCACGAGGTCGCTGACGCGCACCGCCGATTCGATGAGGCGGCCAACCCGACGCAGGACCCCGTCGCCGGAGGCGTGACCGAGAGTGTCGTTGACCTCCTTGAACCAGTCGAGGTCGATGGCCAGCAGCGCTAGCGTGCCGCGCTCGGCACCGCTGCCGAACAGCCGCGCCAGCGCGTCGTCGAGACCGCAGCGATTGAGCAGGCCGGTGAGCGGATCGCGCATGGCGAGCGCCTCGGCGGCCGCCACGGAGCGCTTCCGTTCGGTGATGTCATGCACGACCCCGAGCAGCTGGTTCGGGCCGAGCGGATTGATCGACAGCTCGATCCAACGGCCGGTCGCGTTAGCGTGCGGCGGCAGCTCGAGATCGGTGTCGTACGACTGGACGCCGAGCAGCGCACAGCGCGGCATGTGCTCGATCTGGCGCGTGCGCTGCGCGCACGGCGGCAGGCGACTCAACATCTCGCCCTCGTGCAGTTCGCACTCGAGTGCCAGCAACCGCACGAACGCGGGGGTGCACGACTGCAGCGCACCCTGAGCATCCATGACGAACATGCCGAGATCGGTCTGGTTCCGCACCAAATGCAGCTTGCGGTCGGACAGTTCGTGCTGGATGCGCAGCGTGCGTTCGGTCTACACCAGCGCATCCAGGTTGCCGAGCAGGGCTTTGACGTCGGCGACCAGCTGGCCGATCTCGTGCGCCTCGTTGCCGCTGGGGACTTCCAGCGCAGGGCTGCCGCTCGTGCGCGGCCGGTGCAACTCGATCGAAAGGCGCTTGATCGGATCCGTGATGACGAGGAAGACCACGAGTGCGGCCCCGGCGTAAGTCACCGACACTTCCGTGGCGAGCATTCCGTAGACTTCCGGCGGCGGACGCACGGTGCGATATGCGTAGCCGACATCGAGTGCATCGCCGAGCAGGTGGATGCTCAGACCAATGCGCCCGGCGCGCAGCATCTAGGCCGGCCTCGGCTCGTAGCGCAGGAAGGCGCGCGAGAGCTGCGGCCGCCGGCGGCCGGTGGCGGCGCGTCGCGTCGCGCGACACTCTGAACTTCAGCGCTCAGTCCGAAATCCATGCTGCCGGTCAGTTGTGCACCGAGCACCGAGTCGGTGCCGAAGTCGACCTCCTCTGCGCGCGCCCCTGGCCGATGTCGCGGCGGGACGCCAGGCCGCGGCTGTTCTGGTAGACGGCACCCAGGGTGCCGAAGGCATTCCAGTGCAGCGCGGTGGCGTCCAGGGTGTCTGCGTGAGCGCCGCCCCCTGCGGCCAGCAGCAGCGCGCACAGCATCCCGATGCCCGGGGTGCCGCGGCGGCTGCGGCACTGACTCAATGAGGGGGGGCGGCACGGCAGTGTCCCCGAGGCGCCCCTCTATGGGGCTCTACAGCTCATGTTCGCAGGATAAGTTCAACGTCCGCCGGCAGTCTGAGATTTCCTTCTCGTTCCGCAGGTGCCTACCGCGGCCGGGTGCCGTGCCATTCGGCGCGTTATGCAAAAATGAGCACTTCCACCATTCCGAAGCATCGTTATGCCGACCCGAGCAGACGGCCGTTTCATCGAGACGCGCCTGAGAAATCTTAAACTTGAACGTGGCCGAGAGAAAATTCTCCAGGGCGTGAGCTGGACGATCCGTCCGGGCGAGCGATGGGTGCTGGTGGGGGCCAACGGCGCCGGCAAGACTCAGCTGCTGAAGGTGTTGGCTGGTGCAGTCTGGCCGACACCCGACGGTGCGAACGTGCGCCAGTACCGCTGGCGCACCGAGGTGTGGCACACGCCGCAGGACCTGATCGCCGAAATCGCCTATCTCGGGCCCGAACGACAGGACAAATACGAGCGCTACGGGTGGAATCACACGGTCGAGCAGGTGGTGGGCACCGGCATTCACCGCACTGACATCCCGCTCGATCCGCTCGATGCGGGGGCACGGCGGCGTGTTGCGGCGCTACTGCGCCGGCTGCGGATCGCGCCGCTTGCGCCCCGCCGCTTCCTGACTCTGTCCTACGGCGAACGGCGCCTCGTGCTCCTGGCCCGTGCGCTGGCGGCCCGGCCGCGCCTGCTGCTGCTCGATGAACTGCTCAACGGACTCGACACGCTGAACCGGGCGCGCGCCCTGCGCTGGCTGGAGAGTACCGCCGGTGCCGCGTTGCCGTGGGTCCTTTCCGTGCACCGGGCCGAGGACGTGCCGGCGGTGGCCACGCATGTGCTGATCCTCGATCAGGGCCGGGTCGCCTATCGCGGGGAACGGCGGCGCGCTCCGCTGGGGCGTTGGCTGTCAGCGGGCCCGCCGGCGAACGCTGCTGCGCGCACGCTTCGCCGCTTGAGCCGCCCCGGTGCGGTCCTGGTGGAGCTTCAGAGCGCCGACGTGTATCTCGATGAACATGTCGCGCTGCGCAACGTGACCTTCACCGTCCGCGCGGGCGAATGCTGGGTGGTGCACGGCCGCAATGGTGCGGGAAAGACCACGCTGCTGCGCACGTTGTATGGCGATCACGGCGTCGCAGTGGGCGGACGCATCGTGCGGGCGGGAGTCGAACCCGGCGTGCCGCTCGAGACGTTTCGTCGGCGCGCGGCACTGGTGGCGCCGCACCTGCAGGCGGATCATCCCCTGCACCTGTGTGTCGCGGAGGTCGTGCAGTCGGGCCGCTACGCGAGCATCGGCCTGAACGATGCGCCGAACGCCGCCGATTCGGCGGCGGCGAGGCGCGCCATGCGCGAGTTCGACGTGCTGCCGTACGCGCAGCGCACGCTGCGCGAGCTGTCCTACGGCCAGCTGCGTCGGGTGTTGTTCGCGCGCGCCTGGGTTGCCCGGCCGCGCCTGCTGCTGCTCGATGAACCGTTCGCGGGGCTCGATACGCCGACGCAGCAAGCGCTGCAGGCGCGGATCGAGCACCGCGTCGCCGACGGCGCGGCGGTCGTCATGGTCGTGCATCGGCGCAGCGAGTGGCCGCAGTGCGCGACGCACGAACTTCAGCTCGCTGGCGGAGCGCCGCGCTACGCGGGACCGGTGCGGCTCAGTCGAGGGTGATTTCGGTCTGGAAGACCGAGACCGCCTGGCCGATGATCCAGACGGCCGAGACCGTGCCGCCGCTCATCTCCAGCTCGATCTGCACACGTCCAGGGCGATGCAGCCAGCGCCCCTGCACGCCGGTGAAGGCCGCAGTTCGCCGGTCGTGCTCCATCAGTCCGTGGTGCACCAGGTACACCCCGAGCAGGCCGTGGGCATTGCCGCTGACCGGATCCTCGCCGATGCCGAGCGCGGGTGCGAACATGCGTGATTCGGTGAAATGCTCACTCGAGTGCGGCGTCAGTGCGAACACGAAATAGCCCGGCGCGCCGATTTGGGCCGAGAGCGTCGTGAGGCGCGTCATGTCCGGCTTGAGGTGATTCAGTGCCTCGGCGCTGCGCACCCCGATCAGCAGCCGTGGACTGCTGGTGCCGGCGATGCGCAGCGGGCAGCGGGGGTCCAGATCATCGGTGGCGAGCGCCAGCGCATCGAGGACCGCGAGGCGCTCACGGTCGTTCAATTCTCGCCCGAGCGGCGGGGGGGTCTGGCGGATGGCAATGCGTCGCTGCGGACCGCTGCCGCGCACCTCCACATCCACGATCGCAGCTCTGGATTTCTGCCGCAGGCGCACCGGTGCGCCGCTGCGGGCGGCGAGGACGTGCTGTGCCGCGACGGTGGCATGGCCGACGAAGCCGGCCTCGGTGCGTGGGGTGAAGAATCGCATGCGCACATCGTGGTCGTCGCCGTCGGGTGCGAACACAAATGCCGTATCGGCATTGTTCAGTTCGCGGGCGATGGCCAGCATCTGCGCATCGGTGAGGCCGTCGGCATCGAGCACCACTCCGGCCGGGTTGCCCGTGAAGCGCTCGAGCGTGAACGCATCCACCTGATGAATTTGGATCTTGCGGGTCATTGGGTCTCATTCGCCTCGCGCTTCCGCGCAGGTGCTGCGCCGAAGGGCGGCCATTCTAGCCGATCGGGCCCGGCCCGGTAGAATGTGCGCCGATGGACATCGGGATCGACATCAGCCTGTACCCGCTCGCCGAGCACTTCGCGCCGGTGATCCACGAGTGCATCGAGCGGCTGAGTGCGCACCCGTCGCTCAAGGTGGTGCCCGGTAGCCTCAGTACCCAGGTGTACGGGGAGTACGAGCAGGTGTTCGAGGCGCTCCGCGAGGCGGTGCTCGCCACCCTCGAGGCGCGCATTGCCGAGGGCGGCAAGGCTGCCTTCGTGCTGAAGATCCTCGGACCCCTGTAAGTGCGCCCAAGCGCAGGCATGGCAGTGGCGCGCGCTGCGCCGACCCGGCACACTAGCGCCCCCCACGCCCCGTGATGCGCAGACGAATCGACTGAAGAGGTAGCTGAATGGCGCTGCTGCGAGTAATCGACCGTGACGGACAGGAACACCAGGTCGAAGGCAAGACCGGTAACAAGGTCATGGAGACCCTGCGGGACCTCGAATACGGCGTCGCCGCGATCTGCGGTGGCATGTGTTCGTGTGCGACCTGTCACGTCTACGTTGATGCTGACTGGCTCGAGCGGCTGCCGGAGCCGATGTCAGATGAGCGCGAGCTGCTGATGGAGCTCAGCCACTACGAGGACAATTCGCGCCTGTCCTGCCAGATCGAGTTCACGCCCGCGCTCGATGGGCTGCGCGTCACGATCGCGCCGGACGAATGAGCAGCCGGATGCGACGCGAGCTACGGGAGCGGCACCGTGCTTGAGGCGATGATCGGCTTGGCAGTCGGTGGCCTGGTGATCCTGGCGGTGCTCTATGTGCGTATCCGGCGCGGACTGCGCGAGGGCATGTCGCGGCGCAACACCTGGGACGAGATGATGATCGGTCGGCTGCGGGCCGAGGGCTATCATCCGTTCAACGAGTATCGTGTGGATTTCTTCCTCGGCCTGCCCGATCAGGCGGCCTGCGAGGCGGCGCGCACCGAACTCGAGCCGGAGGGCTTCCAGATCGACGTCAAGCCGATCGAGGACGAGAGCGATCTGCCGTTCAGTCTGCACGCCGCGAAGTCGATGCAGCTGCTGGTGCCGGATATTCAGGCGGTCAGCCAGCGAATGGGTGCGCTCGCGGAGAAATACCACGGGCGCTACGACCACTGGGCCGCGTGAGGGCGGCCCGCGCGGTCGGGTCGATCACTTCTTCCGCTCGGCCTGGCGTTTGACGGCCTCGGCGGCCGCTGCAATCGCGGCGGGGTCGCCCAGGTAACGGCGGCTGATGGGTTTGAGCTGTGCATCGAGCTCGTAGGCGAGCGGCACACCGGTCGGGATGTTCAGCTCGACGATTGCCTCTTCCGACATCTGGTCGAGCATCTTGACCATGGCGCGCAGACTGTTGCCGTGCGCTGCCACTAGCACGTTGCGGCCTGCTCGCAGTTCCGGGGCGATGCGTGCATTCCACAGCGGCAAGACGCGCTCGAGGGTGTCCTTCAACGACTCCGCCGAGGGGATCTCGCCCGCCGGGACCTCGGCATAGCGAGCATCGAAGCGTGGGTGGCGCGGATCGTCGCGGCTCAGCGGCGGCGGCGGCACGTCGTAGCTGCGCCGCCAGATCTTCACCTGTGCTTCGCCATGACGCTCGACCGTCTGGGCCTTGTCCAGCCCCTGCAGCGCGCCGTAGTGGCGCTCATTGAGCCGCCAGGAGCGCTCGACCGGGATCCACATCCGGTCCATCTCATCGAGCATGATCCACAGAGTGCGGATGGCCCGCTTGAGCACCGAGGTAAAGGCCACGTCCACCGTGATCTTCTCCTCGAGCAGCTGACGGCCGGCTTGTTCGGCCTCTGCACGGCCGGCCGGCGCCAAATCGATGTCCGTCCAGCCGGTGAAGAGATTGTCGAGATTCCACAGGCTCTGTCCGTGGCGGACGAGGATCAGCTTTCCGGGCATGCGCGTACCTCTGATGCGTGGGCGGCACTCGATGGCGCAGCCGGCCGCCGGCTGCGCCATGGAACTTGGTGCCGTTCACCCAGTATAGCCGAGCACCCGCCGAGCGCTGCTACTCGGCGAGCTTGCGCAGCGATTCGACGCCGACGGTGATCGTGGCAAAGTCGGCCGTCCCGGCCGCGCGCATCTCCGCCAGTGTGCGCTGCCAGTGGGCGAGCTTGCGCTCCGCCGCCGCCTGCCACGCGCTGACTCGCTCCGCGGCCGTCCCGCGGCGCGCCCCGTCGAGCACGCGCTCGGCGAGCGCCCGATGGATGCGCATGGCCGCATCGCGCACGCCGGTGCGCGCGGTGGCCTGCCAGGGCCCCTCGACCGAGAGCTGGTTGATCTGTCCACGCAGCCAATCAAGGCCGGTGCGTGCGCCCACTTCGAAGTACACGCGCGCGGCCTCCGCGACCGGTGTGCGGTGCGTGGCGGCGATCTCCACGATGTCGAGCGAGGCATTGTGCGCCTCGAGGCTCGCCACGCGCGCCGCGACGCTTGCGGGCAGTCCCGACTCGGTGAGCTGCTGGTGCGCGCCGTCGAAATGCTCGCGCCAAGAGCCACAGAGCAACGACTGAAGTTGCGCGCTGATCTCGATCACGCCGGCGCGAAATTCGCCGACCGCCGCGTCGACCTTCAGTCCGGGTCGGCGTGCGAGCAGCCAATAGGTCGCGTGGCGCAGAAGGCGACTGGTCTCAAACATCGCCGCATACTGGATCTTGGCCTGGGCTCGGTTGTCGAGCGCCTCGATGTCTTCCCAGAGGTCGCGGACCTGGAAGATCTCGCGCGCCGCTGAGAACGCACGTGCGATCTGTGCCGGCTCGGCCCCCGTGTCTTCCTGGGCGCGTAGCACGAACGTCGGTCCCATCCGATTGATGAGACTGTTCGTGGTGGCCGTGGCGATGATCTCGCGGCGCAACCGGTGCCGCTCGATGGCTGGCGCGAAGCGCTTGCGCACGGCGGTGGGGAAGTACCGCTCGAGTTCCGTGGCGAGGTACGGGTCTTCGGGCACGTCCGAGTCGAGCAGATGGTTGTTGAGCCAGATCTTGCTGTACGAGAGCAGGATCGACAGCTCCGGGCGGGTGAGCCCGGCGCCGCTCTTGCGGCGCTCGCCGATCTCCTCGTCATTCGGCAGGAACTCGAGCGCACGGTTCAGGCCGCCGGAGCGCTCGAGCAGACGGATCAGGTGCTGGTACTCGCTCAGGCGCTCCTTGGCCTGCAGTTCGAGCGTGCTGATGGCCTCGCTCTGCAGGTAGTTGTTGCGCAGCACCAGTGCGCACACTTCGCTCGACATGCGCACCAGCAGCCGGTTGCGTTCGGCGAGGGAGAGTTTGCCGGCGTGCACCAGCGGGTTCAGCAGAATCTTCAGGTTCACCTCGACGTCCGAGGTGTTCACACCGGCGGAATTATCAATGAAGTCCGTGTTGATCCGTCCGCCGGCGCGTGCGTACTCGACGCGTCCACGCTGCGTGCAGCCGAGGTTGCCGCCCTCGCCGATGACCTTGGCGCGCAGTTCGCATCCGTTGACGCGCAGCGCGTCGTTGGTGCGATCACCAACCTCGGCGTTCGACTCACGACTTGACTTGACGTAGGTGCCGATACCCCCGTTCCAAAGCAAATCGACCGGCATCTTCAGGATCGCGCGGATGATCTCGATCGGGGTCGCCGTGGCGCCTTCAAGTCCGAGCATAGCGCGGGCTTGCGCCGAGAGCGCAATCGACTTGGCGCTGCGCGGGAAGACGCCGCCGCCGGCGGAGATGCACTTGCGATCGTAGTCGTCCCAGCTCGAGCGCGGCAGGGCGAACATCCGCTGCCGCTCGGCGAGGCTGCGGGCCGCGTCGGGTTTCGGATCGAGAAAGATGTGCCGGTGATCGAACGCCGCCAGCAGCAGCGTGTGCTTCGAGAGCAGCATGCCGTTGCCGAACACGTCACCGGACATGTCCCCGATGCCGGCGACGGTGAATTCCGTTTTCTGGATGTCCAGGCCGGTCTCGCGAAAGTGGCGCTTGACGCACTCCCAGGCGCCGCGGGCAGTGATGCCGAGGCCCTTGTGGTCGTAGCCGGCCGAGCCGCCGGAGGCGAACGCATCGCCCAGCCAGAAGCCGTACTCGGCGGCAATGCCGTTGGCGGTGTCGGAGAACGTCGCGGTGCCCTTGTCGGCGGCGACCACTAGGTAGGGGTCATCGCCGTCGCGCCGCACCACGTTCGGCGGCGGCATGATCTTGCCCGCCACGATGTTGTCAGTCAGATCGAGCAGACCTTGAATGAACGTACGGTAGCAGGCGATCACCTCGGCCTGCACTTCCTCGCGGCCACCCTGCGGCAGGCTCTTCGGCACGAACCCGCCCTTGGCCCCGACCGGCACGATCAGCGTGTTCTTGACGTTCTGTGCCTTCATCAGGCCCAGAACCTCGGTGCGGAAGTCCTCGCGTCGGTCCGACCAGCGGATGCCGCCGCGCGCCACATCGCCCATGCGCAGGTGCACCCCTTCGACGCGCGGGCTGTAGACGAAGATCTCGTACTTCGGTCGCGGCAGCGGCAGGTCCGGGATCGCCGCCGGGTCGAACTTGAACGACAGGTACGCGAGCGGCGCGCCGCTGCGGTCACGCCGGTAGAAATTGGTCCGCAGCGTCGCCTGCACCAGCGTCAGGTAGGCGCGCAGAATGCGGTCTTCATCGAGACTGCTCACCCCATCGAGCCCGCTGCGGATGCGCGCCACGATCCGCTCGGTGGCGCGCTCTGCGGCCCGGCCGCGTTGCGGCCTTGCAGGGTCGAAGCGGGCCTCGAACAGCTGCACGAGCGCTGCGGCGATGGCGGGGTTGGCCGCGAGCGTGCGCTCCATGTAGGCCTGGCTGAACGGCACGCCGGTCTGCAGCAGATAGCGGCAGTAGGCGCGCAGCACCAAGATCTGGCGTGCCGAGAGTTCGGCGCAGAACAGCAGCCGGTTGAAGCCGTCGCTCTCCGCCGTGCCGTCCCAGCCGGCCGCCAGTGCCTCCCGGAATCGCTCGGCGATGCGCGCCAGGTCGATCGGGCTGCCCTCGCGATTCTCCAGCTCGAAGTCCTGGATCCAAGCGACGCCACCTTCGGGCCACGCGAGCTCGTAGGGCCGCTCGGCGATGACGCGCAGGCCGTAGTTCTCGAGCATCGGCAGCAGATCGGAGATCGACACCGGCTCACCGAGTTTGACGATCTTCAGGTGCAGGGCGCTCGCGCTCTGCTGCGCTGCGCGGTGCAGGCTGATCCGCCGTCCGTGCGGCGCGCTGCGCAGCTGCTCGAGCTCGGCGATGTCCCCGAGGGCATCGCTCGCCGGTACATCTTCCTCGTAGGCGAGCGGGAAGACGTGGCGGTAGCGCTCGGTGAGGGCGAGGCCGTCCGCTTCGCCACGGCGCGCCACCAGCACCTCGTGCAGGTGATCGCTCCAGGAGAGCGTCGCATCGGCAATCTGCCGCTCGATGGCCGCGACGTCGATCTTCAGATGCTCCCCGGGCGTGGTCCGTACCACTACGTGCACGCGAGCGTGGCTTGAGCTGGAGATCTGCACCTGGCTCTCGACGGAATGACCGCCGAAGCCGCTGAGCACGATGCGCTCGATATGCTGACGCACATCGGTGTTGTAGCGATCGCGCGGGACGTATACCAGGCACGAGAAGAACCGGTGATAGGGATCGCGCCGCGAGAGCAGACGCACCGTGCGTCGCTCGTACAGATTGACCACGCCGCGGCAGATGCGCACCAGATCGCGAGTGTTCGCCTGGAACAGCTCATCGCGCGGATACGTCTCGAGCACGTTCAGCACCGATTTTCCGTCGTGACTCTGCGGATCGAGGCCGAAGTACTGGATGACGCGCGCGACCTTCAGGCGCAGCACCGGAATGTCGCGCGGACTGCGGTGGTAGGCCGTGGAAGTCCACAGCCCGAGGAAGCGGTGCTCGCCGGTGACCTCGCCGCGGGCGTTGAAGGTCTTGATCCCCACGTAATCGAGATACTCGGCGCGGTGGATGCGAGAGACCGAGTTCGCCTTGGTGAGCACGAGCAGTTCGCGCTCGCGGGCTCGCTCGCGCAGCTCGCCCTTCAGCGCCGTGACCGACGGTCGCTCGTTCGCATCGTGCGCGCGCAGGATGCCAAGACCGCTACGAGCCAGCCCCTTCAGCGAGTCCTGGCGGGTGCCGCGCTCGAGCCGATACTGGCGGTAGCCGAGGAACACGAAGTGCCGCTCCTCCATCCACTGCAGGAGCTGGCATGCCTCGGTGATCTCCTCGCTCGGCAGGGACGGCGGGCTGCTCTTCAGTTCGGCGACGATCGCGTGCGCCCGCTCACGCATCGGCTCCCAATCCTCGACGGCGGCACCGACTTCTTGCAGCGTGCGCTCGATCTCCTGGCGCAGCCGCTCGAGCGTCTCGGCGTCCGTGCGCCTGTCGATTTCGTACATTTCCCAAGACTCGGTCCGCGCCGCTCGTGCCCCGTCGGCGCCGAATCCGCTGAGGCGCCCGCGACCGTCGCGACGCACCTCGAGGACTGGGTGCACGATCACGTGCACCGCGAGGCCGGCTCGGCTGAAGGCGAGCCCGAGTGAATCGATGAGGAACGGCCTGTCGTCGGTGACGATCTGCACCACCGTGTGCGGGGACTCGAAGCCGTCGCGCTCGGGGTCGGGATTGAACACCCGCACCACGGACTCCCCCGGCGCGCGGCGCCGGCCGAGTTCGAGGTGCGCGCGCGCCGCGTGCGCCAGCGCCTGGGGCGTGCGCGCCGCCAGATCTTCCTCGCCTACTCCTCGGTAGTAGGTCCGCAGGAAGTCGGCCGACACGCTCACCGCCGCGGCGTGCGGGCCGCGAGGCAGGCGGATGCGGGCGATTCGGTCGATCAGCGCGAGACGCGCGGGGGGGATGCTGCGCAGGTGCCGGCTGTCGCCGGCGGAGGATGTGGCATGCATGGTGGGGCGCGATTATATACGTCTGTCCACGAAGTGGCGGCCAGAGTATAATAGTTGCGTCCGCAACGAAATGGCGTGTCGCGCAGCGTGCGACCTCGAGGAAGTGACCGATGAGCCAGAATCGCGACAATCCCATGGGTACCGATGGGTTCGAGTTCGTCGAATACACCGCGCCGAATCCGCAGCTGCTGCGTGACCTGTTCGAGCGGATGGGATTTCCCGTCCGGGCCCAGCACCGCTCGAAGAACGTGACGCTGCACGGTCAGGGCGGCATCAATTTCATCATCAACGCCGAGCCGGACTCCTTTGCGCAGCAGTTTGCGCGCGAGCACGGCCCGTCGGCCTGCGCGATGGGCTTTCGCGTCACGGACGCCGCGTATGCCTACCGGCGCGCGCTCGATCTGGGCGCCAAGCCCGGCCCGCAGCTCGCCGGCCCGATGGAGTTGAACATCCCGTGCATCGAGGGCATCGGCGGCTCGCTGATCTATCTGGTCGACCGTTACGGTGAGCGCTCGATCTACGATGTCGATTTTCGTCCCGTGGCGCCGACGCCGGGCGCGAGCGAAGCGGGTTTGACGCTCATCGACCATCTGACCCACAACGTGCGCCGCGGTAACATGGACCGCTGGGCGGGCTTTTACGAGAAGCTGTTCAATTTCCGCGAGATCCGCTACTTCGACATCGAGGGCAAACACACCGGGCTGTTCTCGCGCGCCATGACCAGCCCGTGCGGCAAGATCCGCATCCCGATCAACGAATCCCAGGACGACAAGAGCCAGATCGAGGAATACCTGCGCGAGTACCACGGCGAGGGCATCCAGCACATCGCGCTCGCCACCGAGGACATCTACCGCACGGTCGATGTGCTGCGCGGGCACGGGATACAGTTCCAGGACTCCCCCGAGACCTACTACGAGGGGATCGATGCGCGAGTGCCCGGGCACGGAGAGTCGCTCGAGGAGCTGCGCCAGCGGCGCATCCTGATCGACGGCAATCCGCAGCGCGGTGAGGGCCTGCTGCTGCAGATCTTCACGGCCAACGTGATCGGGCCGATTTTCTTCGAGATCATCCAGCGCAAGGGCAACGAAGGCTTCGGCGAGGGCAATTTCCGCGCCCTGTTCGAGTCGATCGAGCTCGACCAGCTGCGCCGCGGGGTGATCTAGCCCGTACCGTCTGCCGCCACGGCGGCAGTGCATTACACTTGAGCGGATGGAAACCGTTCACCGCGGCGCCGCCGCGCGCGCAAGCGCCGCGCCGCTGCGGCTCGACTACGATGCCGCCCTGCCGATCACGGCGCACCGCGAAGAGATCATCCAGGCGCTCGAGCGCCACCCGGTGATCGTGGTCTGCGGGGCGACCGGCTCGGGCAAGTCGACGCAGCTGCCGAAATTCTGTCTCGAGGCCGGCCGAGGTGTCGCCGGTCTGATTGGCCACACCCAGCCGCGGCGGATCGCCGCACGTGCCTTGTCGAGCCGTCTGGCCGAGGAGCTCGGTACGACGGTCGGCGCGGCGGTCGGTTATCAGGTGCGCTTCACCGATCGCACCGGGCCGCAGTGTCGCGTCAAGCTCATGACCGACGGCATCTTGCTGAAGGAACTCGAGAGCGACCGCGCGCTGCGCCGCTACGACACGCTGATCATCGACGAGGCGCACGAGCGCAGCCTGAACATCGACCTGCTGCTCGGTGTGCTGCGCCAGCTGCTCTTGCGCCGACCCGACCTGCGGCTCATCGTGACCTCCGCGACGATCGAGCCAGAGCGCATTGCGGCGTTCTTCGGCGCCGCGCCCGTGATCGAGGTGTCCGGTCGCAGCTATCCGGTCGAGGTCCGCTACCGGCCGCTTGCGGCCGAGGACGAGGACGCCGCGGAGCTGTCGTTGCCCGAAGGGGTGGTGGCCGCGGTGCGCGAACTCGCCTCGGCGGGTCCCGACGCCGACACGCTGGTCTTTCTCCCCGGGGAGAAACACATCCGCGAGGCGGCCGAGGCACTGGCGCGCGCCGAGCTGCGCCATACCGAGGTGCTGCCGCTCTATGCGCGCCTCTCGGCCGCTGAGCAGGCACGTATCTTCCAGGGGCACACTGGGCGACGGGTGATCCTCGCCACCAACGTCGCGGAAACTTCCCTCACCGTGCCCGGCATCCGCCACGTCATCGACTCGGGCCTGGCGCGCATCAGCCGCTACAGTCCGCGCGCCAAAGTGCAGCGCCTGCACGTCGAGCCGATCTCACAGGCGAGCG
>JBMFWZ010000026.1:0-34476 GCA_049964755.1 Steroidobacteraceae bacterium
CGAGAGCCCTCTCGCGCCTGCGGTCGCGTCCGATCTCAAATTGCCTCGCTCCGGTCACAAGAATCTCAATCTCGTCGCCTGTCTTGAGTCCGAGCGTCTTCACGACGACGTCCGGCAACCGCACCGCGAGGCTATTTCCCCATTTCGCAACTCGCACAGCTCACCATAAGATATACTTAATACATAGTATATCGTACGCGTTTCGGCTGCGCTCCACAAGACTCGAATCCAGGGCATCGCGATTGTCGTCTTTCTGGAAACTGAAGCGGCCAGGTGACCGACCGTTCATGGCCGAGAGCGGAAGTCTAATTCCATGATTGGTTGCACTACGTTATCTTGCGACGAATTGAAGGGTGCTCGCGCAGCCTCTGATTCGAAAGCGTCCCACCGAGTACTGCATGGATGAATGGCGAGCATGCTGATAGATGGACACGCAGTTTACCGACAGAGGTATCTGCGCGATGGGTGCGAAGACGAGATCGATGGGAAGGCCGAGCGGCGTACTCGGCGGCACATCTGGGCGGCGGCAGCGTAATCGGACGGCCGAGGAGCAGCAGCGACTGCTCGAGCTGTACGGCCACGGCGGTCTGAGCCAGCGACGGTTCTGCGAGCGCCATGATCTGCCGCTGTCCACATTGACGTATTGGCTGCGGCAGGCGCGGCGCCGGGCAACAGGCACGACGGTGCCGGCGATCGTGGAGCTGCCTGCGGGGCTCGGCGGCGAGATGTCCGCTGGCGCGGCGCTGAGCGCACCAGGCGGCACGGTGAGCATTCGGCTGCCGAACGGGCTCGAGGTGCGCGCCGGCCCGGACGCGGACGTGCGGTGGATGGGCACGCTGCTGAGGGAGCTGCACGCATGTTTTGGCTGAGCGAGCAGACGCGGGTGTTCCTGCGCACCGGGGTGACCGATGGACGGCTCGGGATCGACGCGCTGCGAGGTCTGGTGGGCAAGGCGATGCGTCAAGACGTGCTCACCGGCGGCCTGTTCGTGTTCTGCAATGGGCGGCGTAACCGGATTCGCTGCCTGCTGTGGGATGGGAGCGGGTTTTGGCTCGCGAGCAAGCGGGTGGAACGGGCGACGTTCGCCTGGCCGCGGGACGAGGCGCAGGTGCGGCAGATGAGTCTGGCGCAGTTGCGGTTGCTGGTCGATGGGTTTGAGCTCACCAGTCGCCGCGGATGGCGGCGGTACGAGGAGCGTCTTGCCCGCGGTAGGACGCACCCGGAGGTGATCGCGACGCGGGATCTGCAGCCTCGCTGAGTCAGTTTACTCGCAATCAAACAGCACATTGGGAGCGCGGAGTTATATACTTCGCGCTCCCATGCACACCGCCACCGCGCCTCTTGAGGATCTTGACCGCGACGCGCTTTTCGCGCGGGTACGGGAGCTGGAGTCGCTGCTGAAGAACAGTGAGGCGCGCTGCGCGAAGTTGCAATACAAGCTCGAGGATCTGCTGCGGCGGATGTACGGGCCGAAGAGCGAGAAGCTCAATCCTGCGCAACGGCTGCTGTTCGGACTGACGGAGCAGCCGGGGATGCTGCCGACGCCGCCGCGATCGGCGGCCGGCACTGGTGGCAACCGACGCAAACGCCGCGGCGGACGGCGTATGCCACCGCAGAACCTGCCGGTGCGCCGGGAAGTGATCGATCTGCCCGAGGAGCAGAAGGCGGGCCTGGTGAAGATCCGCGAGGAGATCACCGAGCAGATCGAGTACACCCCGAGCCAGTTCTATCGCCGGCAGATCGTGCGGCCGGTCTACGCCAGCCGGGAGCGCGCGCGTGCCCCGATCGTGGCGGCGCTGCCGCCGCAGGTGATCCCGCAGGCCGGCGTCGGTCCGGGGTTCATCACGCATGTGCTCATCTCCAAGTACGTGGACCATGTTCCCCTATATCGCCAGGAGCGCATGGATGCTCGGGGCGGGATCTGGGTCGGACGCCAGGCACGCTGCCGGTACGTGGAAGGCGCCGCGCACCTGCTGATCACGATCCATCAGTTGCTGAAGCGCAAAATCCTCGACTCTCGCTACGTGCAGGTCGATGAGACCTTCACGAAGCTCCTCGACCCTGACCGCCGAGGTCGGTCACGCGATGCCTACTTGTGGGGCTACCATGCCCCCGATGTGCCGGCGATCGTATTGGAGTTCTCGCCCTCGAGAAGCGGCGCGATCCTGCACGAGTTCTTTCCGCTCGACTGGCGCGGGGACGTTCAGAGCGATGGGGCGAAGATGTATCCGGGAGTGTTCAAGCACCGCCCGAACATCCGTCGCTTCGAGTGCATCGGGCATCTGCGCCGATATGTTCTCGAGGCGATCAAGGCCGACGAGCTGCAGGCATTGCCGCTGCTGCGGGACATCGATGAGCTGTACGTAATCGAGCGTCAGGCCACCAAGCTTGGGTTGACGCCGGATCGACGGGGCATGTTCCGTCACGCCAAGGCGAAACCGGTGTTGAAGCGTCTGCAACGGCGCTTCCGTGCCCTGGGAAAGGACATGCCTCTGTTCGGCAAGCTGCGCGAGGCGGTCACCTACGCTACAAACCGCTGGCCGACTCTCGTCCGCTATGCCAAGGTCGACTGCGGTCACATCTGCATCGACCAGAACCCCATTGAGCGCTGCTTCCGCCCAACGAAAGTCGGGTTGCGGAATTACCTGTTCATCGGCCATCCGAGCGCCGGCTGGCGCTCGGCGGTGATATACAGCGTCGTGGGTACATGCCGGCTGATCGGCGTCAACCCGGAGGCCTACATCCGTTGGGTGCTGCCCAAACTCGCCGAGGCCACCAACAAGACTATCGACGGTCTCCTGCCGCACGATTTCGCGCACCTGTACAGCGACTCCGTCATGGAGCGCTGACCGTCACCTTGGTCTTGATCGAGCGTGCGATGAAACAATCGCGTAACGCCAGCTCATGGAAATGCGCGATTACCTTCGCCTCCACATCCTGATCGGGGTGAAACGTGATGTGCGGCTTGAGGATCACCTCGCTGACCCAGCTGCGCCGGTCCGGTAGGATGCTCAGCACGCCTTCTGCCGGATCAAGATATCTCTCCACCTCGACGCCGTGGCTGAACGCCGCGTGCAGCCACGCCAGCATGTGTGCGCTCGCGACCGTCGCCACGTAGGACTTCAGCGGATCCAGCCGCACTGTGTCTCGATACGCCATCGGCGCCAGCGCGTCCGTGACCTTCAGGCTGAGCTTGCCCGCGAATTGCCACAGGTGCTCGCGTGAATACTTGCCGGGAACCCCGGACCACTTCCCGCGGACCCAATCGATGGTCACCAGATGAATGCGCTCGTCGCCCGCAACCGGGGCGTCCGCCTTATCACTGCTCATCCGCGGAGTCTAGACCAGTACCCGCTGGGACGCTTTCGGTATATCTACAGAGCACTCCAGGATAGACGCGTGCGGCCGATCAGCAAGCTCAGCTGTAATTGGAAGCACTTCAAATTTGAATTCGAGATCCTTCCCTTCCGTGCCAATGACGAGCCATTGGCCATTGGCCAACTCGACCTGCACTTGACCGACTCCTGGAACACGCGCACCAAAAGGAGACGATAGAACGCGCCGGATTCCTGCGTGTGAGCACCGTAAGGCTTCGACAACCGAGTCCAAGACACTCAAGGAGTACCGATGCATGTCGAGACCTGAGTCAGGTGGGGACAAATTCGCCGCATAACGACGAAAGGCGTGCAACAACTACTTGTAACGCGGAAGACCTTGTTCGGAGCCGCGATTTATATTGCCACACTCTGACCGCAATCGGGGAAGTCACTCGTCGCCACGACCGACCGGTATTGGCCGGCCAGCGACGCCTTCCGCCGCTGGCCGGCCGGTGGGCACTATACCTCCGTCTGCTCGGCCATCTCCAGCGCGTCGTCAACTTCGATTCCGAGGTACCGCACGGTGCTCTCGAGCTTGGCATGCCCAAGTAGCAACTGTACGGCGCGAAGGTTCTTCGTGCGACGGTAGATCAGGGAAGCCTTGGTGCGGCGCAGGGTATGGGTCCCGTAAGCGGAAGCGTCGAGCCCGATCTCTCTGATCCACCTGTGCACAATTCGCGCGTATTGCCGCGTCGAGACGTGCGGTGACGAGCGTACCCTGCTGGGAAAGAGGAAGTCGTCGGCTCTCAGGCCTGCGAGCTGAATCCAGCTCGCCACAGCCTCGCGAGTCTGTTCGGTGATCTCGAACTGTACGGGTCGCTGAGTCTTCTGCTGCATGATGACGGCCCGGGCGGCGACACGATCCCCGTGCGCGATGTCTCGGACTCGTAGCTTCACGAGATCACAGGACCTGAGCTTACTGTCGACGGCGAGGTTAAACATGGCGAGCTCTCGGATGCGCTCCCCGAGCTGAAGACGAATGCGGATGGCCCAGATATCCTTGAGGCGCAGCGGCGCCTTTTGACCGACGAGCTTGCCCTTGTTCCAAGGTTCGCGCTTGGACGCGGTTCGAATCGACTGGTTCATGGCGGCGGTACCCTGCGATGGTGGGATCGCCGTCAGCTTTCTACCTTCAAATCGCTGATTACCATCCGGGACAAGATGCTTCCGTCATCAGCCCTCGCGGGGCCTCCTGTCCGGCAGTCGCATTGCCAGCATGTAATTTATATATTACAATAGAGCATGTTCGAGGTGCGCCAAACGGCAGAGTTTTCGCGTTGGCTCGCGGCGCTGCTGGATCCCGTCGGTCGCGCAGCAGTTCTCACGCGGCTGGGGCGTCTCGGACTCGGCAACCCGGGCGACGGGAAGCCCGTCGGCGCCGGTGTGTGGGAGCTGCGAATCGATGTAGGACCGGGCTATCGAGCCTACTACATGCGCGTCGGCGAGAAGGTTTATCTGATGCTCGGTGGCAGCGATAAGTCCTCGCAAGCGAAAGACGTTGATCGTGCAATCCGGATGGCAAGCGAGCTCAAGTCCGCTACTCGAGCGAAGAAAGCGAGGAAATCGAAATGAGTACCAAGATTAACGCCAAGGTCGCACAGAGACTCGGCGTGCGGCGGTTCGATGCATCCGAATATCTACGCGATGAAGCGGATGTTGCCGCGTACCTGGAAGCCGCAGCTACTGAAGAAGACCCCCGGGTACTCGCCGCTGCGCTCGGCGACGTTGCGCGCGCGCGCGGAATGTCGGAGCTCGCACGCAAGACCGGCATCACCCGTGAGGCACTGTACCGATCGCTCTCTGCCGAGGGGAACCCGGAGCTATCGACCTTGACGAAGGTACTACGGGCTCTTGGCATGCGGCTGACAATCCAGCCCACTGCGACCTGACGATCCCGCATCGAACACCGGCCCCCTTTGGGCGGCGACGAGCCGACACCTGAACGTCCGGAATGCGGCGAGTGAATGTCCAGAGTCTACGACGGCTCTTGGCCGATAGCGGAAATTCCGCTTCGTATTCGGTCTCGGGCCGGCGGCTGGCAAAGAGTTGAGGGATGGCAATCACGGCCCCTGATTCGCACTTGGGGTATGAGACGAAAGCCAAGTGCGACGCCACGTGCGAATGCCGGGGCAACAGAGGGCAACGATCCGGGGCTGAGTCCGTGCGCAGTTCCCAGGAGTTTTCCCAAGCGATCAGATAATTTCCGCCGCCGCTGTTGCGGCGGCTTGCCTGGCGTTGCCTAGGAGATGGAGCGGGTGATGGGAATCGAACCCACGTTAGCAGCTTGGGAAGCTGCAGTTCTACCATTGAACTACACCCGCGCGGGGGGGTGATCTTACGGAATCACGAGGCTTGCTGGCAATCGCCCATCGCGAAAGGGGCGTGCGGCGCCCAGTGAGCGGGCTGTGCCTTCGTGTACGGGGGAGGAGTGAATTGGCGACGCGCCGGGCCGCGCAGCGGTGCGCAATCGTGGCCTTCATTCTGCTAGGGTCCGCCTATGAGCTGCTTTCATCGTGTTTCCCCTGGGGGACGACCATGAGCGTCACCGCCGAGCATTCATGCGAGCGCACCGTATGTGTCTACTGCGCCTCTAGCAGCAGCGCGGATGCTGAATATCGTCGCGAGGCCTTCCGCCTCGGCGAGGTGCTGGCCGAGCAAGGCATTGCCATCGTGTACGGAGGCGGCGCCCGCGGGTCGATGGGCGCGCTCGCCGATGGCGCGCTCGGACGCGGCGGGCGCGTCGTGGGCATCCTGCCGCAGTTCATGGCGGATCTCGAATGGGGGCACCGGGGGCTGAGCGAGCTGAAGCTGGTCGAGGACATGCGAACCCGCAAGCACCTGATGCTGTCCGGTGCACATGCGGCGATCGCTCTGCCGGGCGGCAGTGGCACTTTCGAGGAGTTGCTCGAGGCTCTGACGCTGAAGCGTCTGGGCCTATTTCTGGGTCCTATCGTGCTCGTAAATACGCGGAGCTACTTCGAACCGCTCCGTATTCTGCTCGAAGCTGCAGTGCGGGAGCGCTTTATGGACGAGCGGCATCTGGCGATGTGGCAGATCGTTGCTCGTGCCGAGGACGTGCCCGAGGCGCTCGCGAGCGCTCCGGACTGGTCCGCGGCGGCCCGTGAGTTCGCGGCAGTCTAGAATCCGCTCAAGCTGATTCGGCAAGTACCTTGCCGAAGCGCCGTTGGCGGCCGCCGAAATCCTCGAGTGCCGCGTGCAGGCCCGCTTCGCCGAACTCCGGCCACAAGGCGTCAGTGAAATAGAGTTCCGCGTAGGCACAATCCCAGAGCAGGAAATCAGACAGCCGCTGATCGCCGCCGGTGCGGATCAGCAGATCCACCGGGCCGGCGTCCCCCGCAGAGTGATCCACCTCGGCGAGCAGCGCTTCGAATGCCTCGGCGCTCAGACTACCGGTGGCGGCGCGCCGCGCGGCCTCCAGGATGCTGTGTTTGGAAGAGTAGTCAACGGCGATGCGCAGTCTCATCCGAGTGCAGTGTGCCGTCAGTTGCTCGCTGGCCTCGATGGCGCGCACCAGACCCGATGGCAGCCGATCGCGGCGGCCGATGACGTTGATGCGCACCGAGTTGCGCAGGCAGCGACGCGTTTCGCTAGCGAGATAGCACTGTAGCAGTCGCAGCAGGGATTCGACTTCCGGGCTCGGCCGGCCCCAGTTGTCCGACGAGAAGGCATACAGCGTCAAGGTGCGGATGCCGGCGCGGGCGCTAGCCTCAACGACCCGGCGCACCATTTTCGCGCCCTGCACGTGTCCGGCGCTGCGCGGCAGGCCCCGGCGCTGCGCCCAGCGACCGTTGCCGTCCATGATGATGGCGACGTGAAATTTCCCCGTTGCGCTCATGAGCGTCTCGTGGCCTTGATCACCGCTTCGATGTGATCGAGATAACGGTACAGGGCGTGGCGGCCCGCCGGCGTGAGCCGATACTCGGATTTCGGGCGACGTCCCGCGAACGACTTCTCACACTCGATATAGCCGGCTTCCTCGAGCTTGCGCGCATGGGCACTCAAATTCCCGTCGCTGACGTCAAACAGTGCCTTCAGCTCATTGAAAGTCAGCCGCTCGTTGACCGCCAGCGCGCTCATGATGCCAAGCCGGACGCGCTCATAAACGAGGCGATCGAATTTCGTGTCGGCCGCGCTCGTGGCCGCGTGCGGCGCACTTTTCTCCGCGAGCGGCTCGCTCAATGGCGCCTCGTTGCGGCGGGTATTGGATTTCATGCGGCCGCCTCTGCGCGCGCATCGAGACGCCCGATCAGCAGCCCGAACACCAAGTGCAGCAGCCCAAAGCCGCCGCCGAGCACCACGTTGTGCCACCCCGGGGGGAGCTCATACGCAACGACGCCGAGCACGACGAAAAGAGCGCCCATGGTTCCGATCAGGCGCATCATCATCGGTGCGGTGAGCAGCGTGGCCGACAGCACGGCGCTGCCGTAGAGCAGCAGCCAAGTGCCGGGAATCAGGCGGGCCTCGCCCGCGCGATACAGCACCGCAGTCAGAACCCCGCCCGTGAACAGCGCCGGCAGCAGGCACAGCAGAAATCGCCGTGCCGGCCCGCGATACAGCGGCAGGCCCGTGCCCGAACGGTGGCGTGCGATCAGGGCGACCCCGAGGCCGGCACCGAGCACGCTTGCGAGCAGCCAGATCGGCAGCCAGTGCGGGGCGAGGCGCGGCACGGAGGCGAGCCCCGCCGCGGCGAGGCCTACCAGCCCCATGGCGATCCCGGCCGTGCCGGGCACGGCAAACGCGCCGGCCGCTTCGATCGAGGCGCGGATGTAGTTCAACGTTCCGAGCGCGTGGCTGTCCATGGCCACCGGAGAATTCGATCGCATCGGAGTGGTTTGGCCGAAACAGATGGAGGCACTACTCTAAGTAGGCGCTTCGCATTCGTCAAGTACTCTGCAGCGCAGAGTCAAGAAATGTCGAGCCCTCGGTAGCGGCAGGACAACGGGTCGCGGTGAACGTAAGATATATTCCATCGCCATGGATCCGACGAACACCTCCCCTGGCCGCGATGGACGGCCCGAAGACTCCCCTGCGTCGGCCGCGCTTGGCGCGCACACCGGCAGCCCGGGTACCCCGTCACAGCCCGCATCGTCCCCGCGCCAGGGCCGACGCACCGGGTTCTTGATCGCCGGCA
Organism: Steroidobacteraceae bacterium; assembly: GCA_049964755.1. GTDB lineage: Bacteria > Pseudomonadota > Gammaproteobacteria > Steroidobacterales > Steroidobacteraceae > 13-2-20CM-66-19. The sequence continues at coordinate 8,530 of JBMFWZ010000026.1, forward strand.
TCGTGATGCTCGCGCTGATCGTAGTGCTCGTGCTCTTCACTTGGTGGTACGAGAGCCACTTCCTGACCACCGACGATGCGTTCATCGACACTCGCATCGTGGCCGTCGCCCCGCGCGTGGCCGGGCAGGTGATCGCGGTGCCGGTGACCGACAACGAGTCGGTGACTGCCGGTGAGGTCGTGGCGCGGATCGACCCGACGCCCTACCAGGTCGCATTGCAGCAGTCACTTGCGGCCGAGCAGCTCGCCAAGACCGGGCTCGCGCAGGCGCGCGCCAACATCGTGGTGGCGCAGGCCGGGCTGCAGCAGGCACAGGCGGCCTACGCCAGCGCTGAGGCGCAGGCGGCGAATGCCCGCGAGAACCTCAAGCGTTACCGCTTCCTGCATCAGCGCAACGCCAAAGCGGTGGCCCGGACCCAAATGGATCAAGTGCTCACCGCCGCGCGCAGCATGAGCGCTGAGGCGCGGGTGGCTCTGAAGCGTGTGAGCGGCGCCAGCGCGCAGATTCGCGCGGCGCAGGCCGCGCTCGCCGGCGCCTTCGCCCGGGTGGCCAGTGCGCACGCGGCGGTCAGATCGGCTCGCCTCAATCTGAGCTACACGACCGTGAAGGCCGCGCAAGCCGGTCACGTCACAAAGAAGTCCGTCGCGGTTGGCAACTACGTCGGGCCTGGCCAGGAGCTCATGGCCATCGTGCCGCAGCAGCTGTGGGTCACGGCCAATTTCAAAGAAACCGACCTCGACCTGATTCACCCCGGTCAACGCGTAAGTATCAACATCGACGCGTGCCCGAATGCCAAAGCGCGCGGTCACGTCGTCTCGATCCAACGCGGCTCCGGCGAGGCATTCGATCTGCTGCCCCCGCAGAACGCCACGGGCAACTACGTGAAGATCGTGCAGCGTGTGCCGGTGCGGATCGACTTCGACGCGCTGCCGCCGCACTGTGTGCTCGGCCCGGGCATGTCGGTCGAGCCGGATATCAGGCTCAACTGACATGCCGGCTGCGAGCGCCGACGCGCACGCCTGGACCCCGGAACGCTCGGCCGCCGGGCGGCACAGTCCATGGCTGATCGCGATCATCATCTCCATCTCCGCGTTCATGGAGGTGCTGGATACCGCCATCGCCAATGTCTCTTTGGGTCATATCGCGGGCTCCCTGGCGGTGAGCTACGATCAGGCCACGTGGGTGTTGACGACCTATTTGGTCGCCAATGCGGTGGTCATACCCATGAGCAGTTGGCTGAGTGACGTCTTTGGGCGCAAGCGTTACTACATGTTCAGCGTTGCGCTGTTCACGATCTCCTCGCTGTGCTGTGGGCTTGCGACGTCCCTGCCCATGCTGATTATCTCGCGTGTGGCCCAAGGTCTCGGCGGTGGCGGTCTGCAGCCGAACACGCAGGCCATGCTGGTCGATTCGTTTCCGCCGGCTTCCCGTGGCAAGGCGATGGCCGTGTACGGCTTTACCGTGATCCTTGCCCCGATGCTCGGGCCGCTGCTCGGGGGCCTCATTACCGACCGCTTCTCCTGGCACTGGATTTTCCTGATCAACGTGCCCATCGGTTTGCTGTCGCTCGCACTGGTCAGTGCCTTTGTCGCCGAGCCGCCGCTGCTCATCAAGGAGCGTCGGGAGCGCTGGCGGAGTGGCATTCATTTCGATTTCCCCGGCGCTCTGCTGATTGCGCTGGGTTTGGCCTTCATCGAAATCATGACCGATCGGGGCGTCCAGGATGACTGGTTTGGCAGCTCGCTGATCCGCGTCTCGGCGCTGATCGCCGCGGTGTGCATCGGTGCTTTCGTCATTTGGGAACTGTGGACCCCGCGGCCGCTGCTTGACATGCGGCTCTTCAAACATCGTAACTTTGCGGCCGGTTCGCTCATTGTCATGGTGATCGGAGTGATCCTGTTCGGCACCACGCAATTTGTGCCACAACTCGTTCAGCAAGTGCTGGGCTATACCGCCACGCAGGCGGGTCTTGTGCTGACGTTCGGCGGCATGATCACCGTCGTCACCATGCCGCTCGCCGGAGTTCTCAGTGGCCACGTACAGCCGCGCGTCCTCATGGGAATCGCCTTTCCAATCGTGGCGGTGTCCTTGTGGATGATGTCTCATTTCACAGTCAATGAGACTTTCGCCAGTATCGCAATTGCGCGCGCCTGGCAGTCCGGCGCGATTCCGTTTCTATTCGTGCCGCTGATGAGTGCCGCTTACATCGGCGTGCCGCCGCAGCGAACGGGCAACGCGACGGCCATCATCAATGTTGCGCGAAACTTAGGCGGTAGCGTAGGGATTGGCATGGTGCAGGCACTGTTTGCACGTCGCCAGCAGTTTCATCAGGCTCGCATGGTCAGCCGCCTGCAACCGCTCAATCCGATCTACCAGCATGCGATCCACACGCTCTCGCACGCCTTCGCCGCCGGTGGTGCCGCCCCTGGGGCAGCCCGGCATATGGCGATCGGTGAGATTTATGCCCTGATGCAGCGGCAGGCGCTGATGATGTCCTTCGCAGATGTCTTCCACGCCCTGATGCTGTTCGTGCTGCTCATTGCGCCCGTCCTGCTGCTGCTGAAGTCTGCTCCGCTTAAACATCAGAGCGGCGCAGCGGCGATGGGAGAGGCGATCGGCTAATGGCCTGGACTCGAGAAGACGCGCTTCAGCGCGATGAGGCCGACCCGCTGCAGCCGCTGCGCACGCGCTTTGCGCTGCCGCCGGGCCCCGACGGCAGGCCGGCCCTCTACCTGTGCGGACATTCCCTAGGTTTGATGCCCATAGCGGCACGCGCCGACGTGACGGCCGCTCTGGATGACTGGGCGCGCCTCGCCGTGCTCGGCCACGAGCAGGGCGAACGGCCGTGGATTACCTATCACGATGCGCTCGCGGCGCCGAGCGCGGAGCTCCTCGGGTGCCGCACCGAGGAAATCGCGATCATGAACTCCCTCAGCGTCAATCTGCAGTTGATGCTGGCGAGCTTCTACCGCCCGAGCGCGTCGCGTCGCTGTATCGTGATCGAAGCGGGCGCCTTCCCGTCGGACCGTTACGCCGTCGCTACGCACCTACAGTGGCATGGCCTCGATCCGCTCGAAACGCTCATCGAGGTCGCGCCCCGGGCCGGGGAGGATTGCGTGCGCGAGGAGGACATCGAGGCGCTGCTGGCGCGACGCGGCGAGCAAATCGCGCTCGTCCTCTGGCCGGGCGTTCAATATCTCACCGGGCAGGCATTTGACCTGATCCGTGTGGCGCGCGCAGCGCGCGCCGCCGGAGCGCAGTTTGGCGTCGATTTGGCGCATTCGGTGGGCAACATGCCTTGGCCGCTGCGCGAGCTCGACGCAGACTTCGCAGTCTGGTGCAGCTACAAATATCTCAATGCCGGTCCCGGCGCGCTCGCCGGCTGCTTCGTGCACCAGCGGCACTTCGACGCCGATCGACCGAGGCTCGCCGGCTGGTGGGGGCACGAGCTGCCGACGCGGTTCCAAATGCCACAGAACTTTCGCGCCGCGCACGGTGCGGCGGGCTTCCAGCTCAGCAACCAGTCGGTGTTCGCAGCCGCGCCGCTCATCGCCTCGCTTAGCCTGTTCCGCGAAGCCGGCGTGCAGCGCCTGCGCGAGAAGTCCCTTGCGCTAAGCGGATTTCTCGCCGAGCTCATCACGGCGTACAGCCCGCAGGTGCGCCTGATTACCCCGCGCACACCGGCGGCACACGGTGCGCAGCTGTCGCTGCGCATCGGCACCGATCCGGCGCGGGCGAAGCGGGTCTACCGGTGGCTCACCGCGCACGGGGCGATCTGTGACTGGCGTGAGCCGGATATCATCCGCGCCGCACCGGCGCCTCTGTACAACAGTTTCGTCGACGTGTTCACCTTCGCGATGCACCTCGCCGAGGCGCTGCGCGCCGCATGAGCGCTGCGGGACAGCGGAGCGTCGCGATCATCGGCGCAGGACTGACTGGCCCGTTGCTCGGGCTGATGCTGGCGCGGCGCGGGTTCGCCGTCACCGTGTTCGAGCGCCGGGGCGATCCGCGCCGCAGTACCGTGGGCGCCGGTCGCTCGATCAATCTGGCGCTGGCCGCGCGCGGCATGCGGCCGCTGGCGCGCGCCGGGGTGCTGCAGCAGGTCGAACCTTTCCTGCTGCCAATGTGTGGGCGCATGGTGCACGAGCTGTCTACCGCGCCCGTGCTGCAGCGGTACGGACAGCGTTCGCAGGAGGTCATTTACTCCGTGGAGCGCGCCGCGCTGAATCGAGTTCTCATCGAGGCGGCCGAGCGGGCCGGCGTGACTCTGCGCTTCGAGCATCGGTGTCTCGGTCTGCACGGTCAGGCGCTGCGGTGCCTGGATGAGCGTACGGGCGACACGTTCGACCTGGAGTGCGAGACGGCGATTGCGGCCGATGGGGCCGGATCGCCAACGCGTGCGAGTCTCGAGCGCAGCGGCGCCTGTACGGTGCAGATCGAGCCGCTCGGGCACGACTACAAAGAAATGACGCTCCCGGCTCTCACCGGTGGTACCCCTGCGCTCGATCCGGCGGCGCTGCACATCTGGCCGCGCGGCGGGTTCATGCTGATCGCGCTGCCGAATCCCGACGGCACCTTTACGCTGACGCTGTTTCTGGCGCGTTCCGGTGAGCAGAGTTTCGCGACACTCAGCGACGACGCGTCGCTCGAGCGATTCTTCGCCGCGCAGTTTCCCGATCTCGCCGCGTATCATGCCGGGCTGTGTGCGGATTTTCGCCGCAATCCCCAGGGCCAGCTCGCCACCGTGCATGCGCGCGGCTGGCACCTCGGCGGACGAGTGCTGCTGCTCGGGGATGCCGCGCACGCCATCGTGCCGTTTCACGGTCAGGGCATGAACGCTGGCTTCGAAGATTGCGCGCTGCTCGATGAGCTGCTCGATGCGGGAGGGGATTGGGCTGAGCTCTATGCCCGCTTCGAGGAGGCTCGCCGCCCGAGTACCGAGGCGATCGCGCACATGGCGCTGGAGAACTACCGCGAGATGCGCGACCAGGTGCGCGACCGGAAATTCCAGCGCCTCAAGCGTCTGGCCTTCGAGCTCGAGCAGCGCTTCCCCGAACGCTTCATTCCCCGCTACTCGATGGTGATGTTCCATCCGGAGATCTCCTATCTGCAGGCGCTGCGCCGCGGGGAGGTTCAGGCGGGAATTCTCGAGCGGCTCGATCAAGAGCGCACCGCCGATGGCGGCCTTGATGTCGCCCTGGCCGAGGCGCTCGTGCGTGAGCACCTGCCACCACTCGGCAGCCGAGACCCGGCCGAGCGGACCGGCTAGAATCCCACCCCATGAACCGAGTGACGACAGACGGGGTCATCGAGTATGTACCCCAGGACGTGCAGAGCCTGCTCGATGAGGGCCGGATCCTGTTGATCGACGTGCGTGAGCCGGACGAGTACGCCCAGGAGCGTATCCCCGGGGCGCTGCTGTATCCGCTCTCGACGTTTGATGCGGCGCATCTGCCGGTCGACGGCGCGCGCGCCGTCGTGTTCCACTGCGCCGCCGGCGGCCGCTCGTTGACGGCGGCCCGGCTGCGCAAGGCGGCCGGTCAGCAGGCCGCGCACATGGCCGGCGGCATCGCGGCATGGAAGGCCCTCGGCCTACCCACCGTCAGCTGACGGCGCTGCGGTTGAACGTCAGCGATCATCCGCGCGCCATCCGCTCCTTCGTGACCCGCGCCGGGCGCATCACGCCCGCGCAGGAGCGTGCGCTTCAGATGCTGTGGCCGAAATATGGGCTGGCGCCTCAAGGGCCGCTCGATCTGGATGACGTGTTCGGTCGCGCCGCGCCCCGCACGGCGGAGGTCGGGTTCGGCAACGGGGAGAACCTGCTGGCGCTCGCCGCTGCGCACCCGGAGCGCGACTATCTCGGCATCGAAGTGCACCGGCCTGGCGTCGGCCGGGTGCTGCTGGCGATCGAGGAACGCTCACTCAGTAACGTGCGGGTGATCTGTCACGATGCGGTCGAAGTGCTCGAACGGCACTTGCCGCCGGCGAGCCTGGAGGAGATTCTGGTGCTCTTTCCAGACCCCTGGCCGAAGAAGCGCCACCACAAGCGGCGCTTGATCCAGTCGCCGTTCGTCGCGCTGCTGGCTGAGCGACTGAAGCTCGGCGGCCGGGTGCATCTGGCCACGGACTGGTCGGCCTACGCCGAGGAAATGCTCACCGTACTCGCCGCCGAAACGCGGCTGCGCAATCTGTCGCCGACGGGGACTTTCGTGTCGCGTCCCGAGGAGCGCGCGGCGACGCGCTTCGAGCGGCGCGGTGAGCGGCTCGGGCACGGGGTGTGGGACCTGGACTTCGTGCGGATCTGACCTCGCGCCGGAGCGGCAAATCAGCCTGCGTGCAGCAGGAATACCGTGCGCAGACCGTCGATCACGAACTGCACGGCGAGCGCCCCGAGGACCACTCCGAACAGGCGGCCGGCGACGTTGACGCCCGTCACACCGATGATGCTCATCAGTGGCTCGGCGAGCCACATGATCACCAGGGAAATCGCCAGCACCACCACCACCGCCAGAAACAGGCTGAGGAACACCAGCGGGTGGCGGAACAGCGGCACCGGACCGAACCACAGCAGTACGGTGGCGAGTGCGCCGGGACCGGAAATGAACGGGAACGCGAGCGGCACGACGGAGATATCCGCGCGCCGCTGACTCTCGGCCTGCTCATCGGTGCTGGTGCGGCTGCCGGATTCGCGCGCGAACACCATCTCGAGCGCCAGCAGGAACAGCAGCACTCCGCCGAAGATGCGAAACGCGCCGAGGCTGATGCCCATCAGGGCAAGGAACGGTTCACCGACCAGTGCAAAGAACGCCAGGATCAGCGCCGCAACTACGGTGGCCTTGATCGCCATGCGATGGCGATACTCGCGCGTGGCGCCCTGGGTCAGGCCGCTGAAGATCGGCAGCAGCGAGATCGGTTCGACCACGGCGAAGAACACCACGAAAAATTTCAGCGGCTCCTGGAACATCGGCGGCGGATTGCGGTTTTCCCGTTCTTGAAAGGGGGGCGTGCGAGGCGCACCATGTCACACGTCCCTCGCCCGGCGGCCGCAGGATACCAGCTTCGCGGCGCTTCGGGCGCCCACCGGTCCGCTCACCGGACCGAAGCTGCGCGGCGCTGCGGGGACGGCGCACTGGAGGTCTGCCCATGATCGCTCCTCAGCCGAGAATCGGTGACTGGTACCGCGTCAGCAGCGGCGAACTGTTCGAGGTCGTCGCGGTCGACGAGGACGATGCGACCATCGACATCCAGCATTTCGACGGCACCGTCGCGGAGATGGACCAGGAAGACTGGGAGTCGCAATGGGAGGAGGGGGCACTCGAGGCTGCCGAGGCGCCCGAGGACTGGAGCGGTTCGGTCGACGTCGATGCCGAAGACCAGGGCGAGGGCGGCGGGGAGTCGGCTGGCGATGACACGACGCTGCGGGCCAATTCCCTCGAGGGTCTCGACCTGTTCGAATGATCAGAGGGACATGAGCGCCTCGAGGTCCGTCTGTGGCCCGAGCAGCACCAGCCCGTCGCGGACTTCCACCGCAATCGCGCGCAACGCCTGGCCGGCGCAGGGACCAGCGATGCACAGACCGCCCTCTTTCTCGAACAATGCGCCGTGGGAGGCGCACACGATCAGTGCGCCGTCGGGTGTGAGGAAGTGATTCGGCCGCAAATCGAGCGGGTGGCCGGCATGCGGGCAGTGATTGACGTAGCCGCGGACCTCGATGCCGCACCGGACCACGAAGCCACGCAGCGGCCAGTCCCCGCCGCCGACGCGAAAGGCGCGCGCGCCGGTCTCGTGCAGATCCGTCAGGCGACAGATCACCCGCTCCAGATCGATCTCATCCGCCGCCGGCATCGATCCGCTCTGCCGAGGGGCCTGTGACGAGCGCATCGGCCGGCGCCGCAAGCGGCTCGATCCGGTGCCAGAGGGTGGCCAGCAGCACCGCCGCCGGCAGACACAGGCTCGCCGTGTACAGGAAGAAATGCGGATAGCCGATCCGCTCGGCAACGAAACCCGAAGTGCCGTCCAGGATCTTGCCCGGCAGCGCATACAACGAGGCGAACAGCGCGTATTGGGTGGCGGTGTACTTCGCGCTGGTGAGGCTCGACATGTACGCGATCAGCGCCACGCCCTCGAGCGAGAGGGCCAGATTGTCCGTACCGTTGACCAGGCCAAGTCCGAGCAGCGTCGGGCCGTGCGTGCTGGCGAGCACGGCATAGCCGAGGTTCGAGAGTAACGAGACGAGGAGTCCCGCGGCGAGCGTGCGCGCCAGACCGATGCGTGCCACCAGCACTCCGCCTAGAAACACGCCCGCGATGCCCACGGTATATCCGCAGACCTTCCCGACCAGTGCGATCTGCTCGAGTGTGTAGTGATGATCGATGTAGAACGGGTTGACCATCGCACCAATGGTGAACTCGGCGAGCTGGTAGGTTCCGATGAACGCCAGCGCCGTGATTGCGACGCGCACGCCGAAGCGACCGAAGAACTCCGTCAACGGGCAGATCACCGCACCGATGAACCACTCACCGAGGTCACGCAGCGTCTGCGGCCAATGCGCGCGCCGTTCGAGCCATTCAACGACCTGCGCTTCGCGCTGCGCCTCGGCGCGTGATACCGCGACGTGAGGCTCCTTCACCAGCAGCGTCGTGACGACACCGATAGCCATCAGAGCGGCCATCGCGCCATAGCTCAGGTGCCAGCCGTACCCCGCCGCGACGGCGATCGCGCCGGCACCGCCGGCGATCATCGCGATGCGGTAGCCCACCGAGTAGGTGGCCACCATGGCTCCCTGCAGTGCTTCAGGTACCGACTCGATGCGCCAGGCGTTCATCGCCACGTCCTGCGTGGCGGAGCAGAACGCTACGAACAACGCAGCGGCCGCCATGGCACCGACGCTGCGGGCCGGATCGCCCGACGCGAGCCTGAGCAAGCCGAGCGCGACGGTGATTTGGCCGAGCAGCATCCACGAGCGGCGCTGACCGAGCAGCCGGTGCAACAGCGGCAAACGGACCCGGTCGACCACCGGTGACCAGACGAACTCGAAGGTGTATGCGAAGCCGACCCAAGCGAACATGCCGATGGTGGCGCGCTCGATCCCCGCTTGGCGCAGCCAGACGGTGAGCGTGGAGAACACCAGCAGGAACGGCAGTCCGCTCGAGAAGCCCAGAAACAGCATCGACACCACGGCCGGTTGCCGGTAGACGGCGAGCGCGTGCCAGCTGCGGACGGGGATCCCGGGTTTGCCCGAGCCGTTCCCAGTCGCCTCGCTCACGCGCCTCGCCCCGCTCTGGCGCGCCGATCGATGTGGCAGTTGACGTTGCGGGAGGGCATCGGACAATCATATGCGCTATGCAAGACCATCAGCTTAAATTCATCGAACTGGCGCTTGCGCGCCGCGCGCTGCGCTTTGGGCAGTTCACCCTGAAGTCGGGGCGCGAGAGTCCGTACTTCTTCAATGCCGGGCTGTTCAGCGACGGTGAGGCGATTGCCGTGCTGGGCCGCTGCTACGCCGCCGCCATCACCCGCTGCGAGCTCGCGTTCGACATGCTCTTCGGCCCTGCTTACAAGGGCATCGCGCTCGCGGCCAGTACGGCCGCGGCGCTGTTCGATCATCACGGGCGCAATGTGCCCTATGCGTTCAACCGCAAGGAAGCCAAGAGCCATGGCGAGGGCGGCAACCTGATCGGCGCACCCCTGGCCGGTCGGGTACTGGTGATCGATGACGTGGTGACGGCGGGCACGGCGGTGCGCGAGTCGCTCGATCTGATCCGTGCCGCCGGGGCCGAGCCGGTCGGGTGCGTGTTCGCGCTCGATCGCCAAGAGCGCGGTCGCGGTGAGCTCAGCGCCACTGAGGAGATCGAGCGCGAACACGGGCTGCAGTGCCTCAGTGTCCTCACCCTCGCCGATCTCATCGAGGCACTTTCCTCCCCGGGCACGTCGGCCATCAGCGCCGAGCAGCTCGCGGCGCTGAAGGCTTACCGGCAGCGCTACGGAGTGGTCTGAGCGACCGGTCAGGGATACAACGGCGGCAGCGTGTCGCGCTCGGCTCGGCCGCCGTTTCGGCGTGCGGGCAGATCGCGCAGCGCCTGGGCGAGTGCGAGGCCCGCCCAACTGCCGCCGCCGTAGCAGGCGCGTTCCAAGTCCTGCAGCAATGTCTGCACGTGCGGCTCGAGGCCGGCGGCGAACAGCGGGTGGAGGCTGGTCGAGGGCACCTTCCACGCGCCACTGATCCAGCCGAGCAGGTGACGCCGAGCGGCCAGCGCGTCATTGCGGGCGCAGGCCGCATGAAACGCGGTGCGTTCTGTCGCGGCATCAGGACGCGTCTTGCGCAGCTCAGGGGGCGGCGGGGCCGGGCGCTCGCGGCGGCGGCGAGACCAGAGCCAGGCGGCCAGCGTTGCGACCCACAGCAGCGCGAGCGCCCCCGTCAGCCATTGCCACCGCGAGACCCGTCTCGAGCCGGTGGCGGGCGGTTTCGGTGCTCTCGCCGGGGCAGACGCCGGCGCCGGTGGGGCGCTGGCCGCGACGGCCGGCGGCGGGCGCGCCGCCGCAGAACCGGCCACCGCCGGTGTGAAATCCAGTGTCTGCGCCGGCAGCGTCACGCGCTCCAGACGGTTGGCTCGAGTGTTCCACCAATGGACCGTCAGTGCGGGCAGGACGTAATGCCCCGGACGGTCCGCGATGAACGCGATCGTCTGCCTGCGGCTGCCGAGGATGCCGTTGCCCGCGGGCGCATTCTGCAGCTGCGCCTGATCGGGGTAACGGCTGACCTCGGCCGGCGGACGCAGGCGGCGCACCAGGTTCGGCAGTTGCGCGGCCGTCAGCCCGGTCGCCTTCAGATCAAGCTCGAGGGTGAGCGGATCGCCGGCCGGTACGCGGTCCGTGCGCGGGCTCCAGTGCGCGCTCAGCGTGACGGACTGTGCCGGCAGCCAATCCCGGCCGCGCACGCCCGGTGGCCGTGGTCGTACCGACAGGACGATCGGGTCACCGTGTACCTCGACCGGATGCAGCGTCTGCATCAGGCCGCCGAAGAACCCGCCGAAGGCGCTGCTCGGCCACGGCGAGGTGTGCGCGTGCGTGGCCACCTCGGCCTCGAGCACGGGCCCGGCCAGGCTGATCCGCCCGCTGTGCAGTCCAAACAGTACGAAGCGCCGCGTGATCACCCGGTACACCCGCCCGTTGCGCACGACGGTGCCGTACTGGTCAGCCCCAATGTGCTTGACGAGCACCGCGCGGTCGCCCGAAAACGCGAGGCTGGCGTGATAGAGCTGCTCATCGGTGTAGATCTGCACCGTGAGGTGAATTTGCGCTTGTACGTAGGGCGCGGCGGGTCGCGTGCGGCTGACGATGAAGATCGGTGCCGTCGCCCCCGTCCCGGGGCTGCCGACGGCGCCGCTGCCGCTCACCGTCAGCCGCAGCGGTGCGCTGTGCTCACCGTCCCAGGCCAGCGGGGGGATCGTCAACTGGCCGGTGCGCTTCGGCGCCAGTGTCAGGATCACCTGGGAGCGCTCGGCGCTGCCGCCGGTCCCGAACTGCACGCTGGTGCTGGAACTGCTGCTGAGGATGTCGAAGTTACGGCGCAGAGGTGCGAGCTGCGGCTCGCTCGTGGTGAGACCATCGTAGGTCAGGGTGAGCTGAACCGTGGTGCCCGTGGCGATCTGGGTGTTGCTGAGCGCGGCGGTGACGGATGCATATGCCCTGGGCAACGCCGAGCATAAGAGCGCCGCGAGCAGCACAGCGACGAGGCGACGCGTCATGGATTCGCTCCCGGATGGCGCAGCAGGTACTCGATCAGAAATTTGCGCCGCAGCAGCCCGGCCGGATCATTGGGGATCTGCCGCAGCCATTGTTTCAGCGCCAGCGTTTGCTCACTCGGCGGCTTCGGCGGCGGCCCCGTGCGGGCGCCGTGAGCCAACAGGGGGTGCGCGAGGCCATGGGCACCGCGCCGCAGCTCGCCCGCCGCCGCTCGGCCTGCGCCCTGGCGCTGCTGTGCGCGAGCCAGTGCCGCAGCGCGCTCGGCGTTGCGCAGCGTTCGGCCTGGGTTGCGTGGCGCCGCGCCCGTGGCGGAGCCCGGGTGGGCAGCGGCGCCGGCGTGAGCGCCGGCGTGTGTGTCAGGGTGCGGTGCGCCAGCCTTCCCGCGGCGGCCGTTCCGGGCCGCAGTGCCCTGTGCTGTGCCGTGCTGCCTCTGCGGGTGGCCGGCGCGCTGCGTTCCCTCGCGCTGGCCCCCGCGACCGCTCTGTTGGCCGCCGTTGGGCGTGCCGGGCGGCGACTGTGAACCGGGCGGCTGGTGCTGCGCCGAGGAGTGGCGCGGCGGCTGGTGCGCCAGGACGCGCGCCACCAGGTTGCGATTGTGGCGGATGTCGCGGTCGTGCGGCTGCTGCTTCAGCGCCGCATCGTAGGCCGCGAGCGCTGCGCGTAGCCGCCCCAGGTGCGCCAGCGCATTGCCGAGGTTGTATTCACTGGTGGGATCCTTCAGCGACTGCAGCAGTTGCGCCGCTGGTGCATAGCGGCCGGCGAGCAGGTCCGCGTATGCCTTGCGGCGGCGACTGGTGAAGTGTGCCGCCGCTTGCGCCGGCCGGCCGGCCGCGAGCAGCGCCTCGCCCTGTTGATCGGGTGTGCGCCAGAGGTTCGACCAGACGCCGGCGAGCGCTGGCGCGCTTATCAGGCAGCCGAGCAGCATCAGCGCCGCGCCCCGGCGATTCACGTCCACCCCCGACGGGCGAGCAGCGCCCCGAGCAGCACGATCAGCGGCAACAGCCACACGCCGTCGTTGAGCCAGCTCGACAAGTGCACTTGCGGTGCGGCATGGGCTGCGGTGATGCCGCGCAGGCCGTCGGCGTGCAGCGCGGCAATCAGCTGCGGCAGCTGATTGAGCCGGACGAATTCCCCGCCGCCGGCCTCGGCGATGCGCTCAAGTACGGCCGGATGCAGTCGACTGATCAGCACTTTGTGATCCGCGCCGCTCTGGAATCCGCCGGTGGCGAGCGGCGTCGGCGCACCGGCCAAGGTGCCGACACCCACGACGTTGACCGTGATGCCGGCGCGGCGCAGGCGTGCGGCCGCCTGGATCGCGCGGGCCGGGTCATGCACCGAGTCCATCAGGACGATGACCTGCCGGTCGTTGCCCGCCCACGCGTGCAGCAGGCGCGCGGCGGCGCCCAGCGCCGGGGCGAGCCGCGCTCCATGTTCAGGCATCAGCTGCGGCGAGAGTGCCCGGGCGAGATTGCGCACGGTCGCGCCGTCGGCGGTGAGCGGCGCGACGGTGTACGCTTCCCCGGCGAAGGCAACGAGTCCGACACGCGCATCGTGCGCGGCGGCGAGCAGGTTATCGACGGCGAAGCGGGCCTGCGCGGCACGGTTCGGAAGCAGATCGGTCGCCTCCATGGACGGGGAGAGTTGCACCGCGAGCACCCAGGCCGCCGGCAGGCGGTACGCAGCGGTGACTTGCCGTTGCCAGCTCGGGCCGGCGAGCGCCACCACACCGAGCGTCCACAGCGCGCCGATCAGCGGCCAGGGTGAGCGGGCGGGCGCGCCGCTGCCCTCCAGTCGCAGCAGCGCGAGCAGGTCCGCGTCCACCACACGCGGCCAGGCGCCGGTGCGCGCGCGCCGGCGGGCCAGCCAAAGCGCGAGCGCCCACATCAGCGGCAGCGCCGCGAGTGCCCAGGGATGCAGGAAATGGAGGGCGCGCGGCATGTTCAGGTCCGCTCCGTCAAGCGCCAGGCGGCCGGAATGCTCAGCAGCAGCGCAAGGGCGAGTGGCACGCCGAACCATTCGCTCGCCGGGCGCAGCCAGCGCCGATCGCCCGCGACGGGCTCGAGGCGGTCGATCTGCCGGTAGACGGCGCGCAACGCGCCCCGATCGGTGGCGCGGAAGTAGCGCCCGCCGCTGATGCGGGCGATCTTCTGCAGCAGCTTCTGATCCAGATCGGTATTGCCGCTGACGCCAAAGAACGACTGGCGCACCGCGGCGCCGACCCCGATGGTGTCGATGCGCAGCCCCGTTTCGGCCGCGAGCCGGGCGGCCTCGAGCGGCGGCATGACGCCGGTGTTGTTGCCGCCGTCGGTGAGCAGAATCAGCAGCGGCTGGCGGTGAGTGTGCGCGCCGCGATCATCCTGGCGCAGCGTCTTGATCGCCAGTCCGATGGCGTCGCCGATCGCAGTCTGCGGCCCGGCGATGCCGACCATGGCCTCGTCGAGAAAGCGGTGTACGGTACCCAGATCCGTGGTGAGTGGCGCCTGCAGGTAGGGGCGCGTTCCGAAGAGGATCAGTCCGACCTGATCGCCGTGCCGGCCGCTGACGAAACGGCCCGCGACTTGCTGGACCACCTGCAGCCGGCTCTGCCGGCCACCCATGTCTTCAGTGGCCATCGAGCCGGAGCAGTCGATCGCCAGGATGATCTGGCGACCCTCGGTGTGAACAGGAATGGGCGCACCGAGCCATTGCGGACGCATCGCCGCGAGGACCAACAGCAGCCAGATCCCGCTCAGCAGCAGCGCGTCGGCTCGCGCGATGCGCGGTGCACCGGTGGCGGCCGCGACAACGTCCGCGGTCATCGGCACAAACAGTGCCGCGCCCGAGGGTTCGGCGGCGCGCAGCACGCGCCGCAGCGCCCAGGGCAGGGGCGTGAGCAGTGCCATCCACGGCCATGCAAAGTGAAACATCAGCGCCGCCCGCTGTTGTGCTTGCGTCCGGCGCGGCGCACGAACGCATCGGCCCCAGCCAGCCACTCGGTGCGCTGATCGAGCGAGTGATCGCCGAAGGCGGCCCCGAGCAGTGCGCGGCCGGGCCGCCCGGCGAGCGCTGTGGCCCCTTCGGTGCCAAGAAACGCGAGCCACGCTTCTCCGGTGAGTCGAGCCACGCGATCGCGCCCGAACACCGCCATGGCATAGCGGCGCAGCAGGCTCTCGATGGCGCGTGCAGTGGTCTGCGGGTCGGCAGCCGCGGCGCGGATGCGTCGCAGTTCCCGCAGCGCCCCGCGCCGGCGCCGCAGGCGCGGGGCGCGCCACCACCCCAGCGCGCCGGCCGCGACCGCCACGGTGAGTCCGGCGAGGACCCACCAGCCGGGTGCCGGGGGCCACCCCGAAGGGGGCGGGGGCGCATGGGCCGGCGCAAGGGCTGTCAGCCAGTTCGGGCTCATGCTGCGGACGGTGCGCCGAGCAGGCTCTGGCGCAGCGCCGTCTCGGCGGGTTGCGAAGTGTCGAGCCGCACCACCGGGGCGGCCAGGCGCTGCGAGAGACGGGCGAGGCCCTGCTCGCGCGCCCGCCAGGCGTCGTGCCACGCGGTGCGCACCCGCTGCCCGTCGAGGATCGCGAGGCGGCCGGGTAGCCCGGCGCGGAAGCGCCCGGCTGGCAGACCCTGCGCCTCCAGAGGATCGGTGGCCCAGTAGAGCCGGATGTCATTGTGGCGCGTGAGCGGCAGCCACAATGGCTCCTCGCGCGCCGCTGGCGCGGCGAAGTCACTGAGGGCGAGGATCTGGCTGCCCGGTCGGATGAGCGGGACCGAAGCCCGCAGCGCCTCGAGCAGTGCCTGCGGCTCAGGCGGTGCCGGGGCGCGCGGTTGCGCTGCCAGCAGCGTCTCGAGCAGCGCAAGTACGCCGGCGAGTCGGGCTCGAGCCGGAAGAATGCGCAGTGGCGCCTGCCCGGTCGCCACCAATGCCCCGACCCGGTCGCCCTCGAGCGCGGCCGTCCAGGCAAGCAGGGCGGCGACGCGCACGATGAGCGCAGATTTCAGCTGGCGGCGGCTGCCGAAGAAGGTCCCGGGTTGCAGGTCGACGAGCAGCCATACCGGACGCTCGCGCTCCTCGTGAAACAGTTTCGTGTGCGGTCGCCCGCGTCGCGCCGTGACCCGCCAGTCGATGCTGCGCGGATCGTCTCCTGGGGTGTAGAGCCGCACCTCCTCGAACTCCAGGCCGCGGCCGCGCTGCGCACTCGTGTGTGCACCGAGCACGGTCGCACGGCTCCGGCGCTGGTGCTGCAGCGATAGATTGTGCGCGGCGCCACGCAACGCGAGCAGTTCCTCGAGCGTCGGGAGACTCATGCGTTCAGGGCGCCGGCACCCGGCTGAGCAGTTCGTGGATGCAGCTCTCGGCGCTGACGCCCTGCGCCTGTGCCGTGTAATCGATGAGCAGCCGGTGGCGCAGCGCGTCCGGGGCGATCGCCTGCACGTCCTCGGGACTGACGAAATCGCGGTCGTCCAGCCAGGCGAGCGCGCGCGCGCCGCGCTCAATGGCGATCGCCGCGCGCGGACTTGCGCCCCAACGCAGCCACTGGCGCAGCTGCGCGCTGTAGGGTTCGGGGCGGCGTGTGGCGTCGACCAGGGCGGCGATGTACTCGGCCACCGGATCGGAGAGCGTCAGACTGAGAATCTCCCGCCGGGCGGTGAACACCATGGTCTGGCTCATCCGTTGCGCCGGCGGGGCAATCTCACGCTGACTGATCGCCTCGGCGCGCGCCAGCGCCATCACCTTCAGCGTCGTGGCGCGGTCGGGATAATCGACGCGGGTGTGCAGCATGAAGCGATCGAGCTGCGCCTCGGGCAGCGGGTAAGTGCCCTCCTGTTCGATCGGGTTCTGCGTCGCCATCACCAGGAACAGCGGCGGCAGCGGATAGCTTGCCGCGCCGACACTGATCTGTCGCTCGGCCATGGCCTCGAGCAGTGCCGCCTGCACCTTTGCTGGCGCGCGGTTGATTTCATCGGCGAGGATCAAATTGTGAAACAGCGGTCCGCGCTGGAAGCGGAACGTGCCTTCCTCCGGTCGGTAGATGTCCGAACCGGTCAAGTCCGCCGGCAGCAGATCCGGCGTGAACTGGACCCGCTGAAAATCCGCTTCCACCGCATGGGCCAGCGCCTTGATGGCGCGCGTCTTGGCCAGCCCGGGCGGGCCCTCCACCAGCAGATGGCCGTCCGAGAGCAGAGCGACCAGCAGCCGCTCGACCAGCGCCTCCTGCCCGAGGATCTGGCTGCGCAGGTAGGTGCGTAGCCGAGCGAACGCGGCCTGCGCGGCGCCGCCGGGAGGGGCGGGGTGCGCGGCAGGGGCGGAAGGGGCGAGCGGGCCGGTGCCGGTCATGGCGGAGTGCCTCCAGAGTGTTCCCGAGAGCGGGATTGACCCTGCAGCGCCGCTGGGGTTCCCGGGCGACGCCACGATGCGGGGACCCCGGACCGGGCTGAACATGCCAGAAGACATATTACCGGGCAGCTGACGGCCCCGCTCGGTCGTGCTCACGACCCCGGCGCCGCATGATGCGTACCAGTGTACCGTGGTACCATACTCGGCATGAAAACGATCACGCGCGTGCAGACTGGGGTGCGGCTGGAACGTCGGCTGCTGAAAGTGCTCAAGGCGCTGGCCGCAGATCTCGAGATGTCCCTCGGGGAGCTGCTCGAGGGCATCGTGCTGCACGCATTCGAGGGCAAGACCCCGTTTTCGACCGCGACACTGCGCAAGATCCGGGCGCTGAAGGCGCTCTACGGTCTGGACCTCGCAGCCGAGGACTCGCACCGCTTGCACGAGGTCGAAGCCCATGATTGAGCTGCCGGCGGATCTCGTGGGCTTTTTGCGCGGCGAGGTCGATCCGGCAACGCTCACACACCGGGAACACGTGCGCATGGCCTTCGAGATGCTGCGTCGTTACGACTTTCCCGAGACCGCGCTGTACTACTCACGCGCCCTGCGGTCCTTGACGGCCCGGGCCGCGGCCCCGGGGAAGTTTCACCAGACGATCACCGTCGCCTTTCTGTCGCTGCTCGCCGAGCGCATGTTCGGGGATGGCGCTCAGACATTCGAGACGTTCGCTCTGGCCCATCCGGACCTTCTCGACCGCTCGGTGCTCGAGCGGCTCTACCGCCCTGAGCGGCTCGCGAGCGCGGCGGCTCGCGCGACCTTCCTGCTGCCAACGGCGCTCGCCGGATAGATCGGCGCGGGTGCGCTCAGCTCTTTGCCTCGGTGTGCCGCTTGGCGCCACGGAGGCACTGCGCAACATCGCTGCGGCGCACGATCCGGTAGGGCGCAAAGGCCGCCACGGCCACGGCGAGCGCGTTCTGCGCGGCGCGGAGGCGCGCCATCTGCCCACAAAGCGCGCGCACGTCCGACCGGACCCTCGTCGAGCCCCGGCGCGCGGTGCGTTTGATGATCGACGAGTCGCCGTTCCAGAGTGCGCTGAAGAGCGATCCGACGACGTCCACGCCCAGCCGTCCGCCCGCTTCGCCGGCCGCGGCGCCCGCCGCAGAGATACCGAGCGCGTGCAGGTAGTACTGTTGCGTCAGTGTCTGCTCGGACGGTGTCAGCGCGACGGTGCGCCGCGCGATCACCAGCCGGCCGCTCGCGTGTACGTAGGCATTGGATTCACCGGGCACGCTGATGCGCACCGCGGTGCCCTCGATGGTGAACGAGCCGCGCCGGCTCGAGGTGCTGATGTGCTCCGTACACCCCGAGAGTGCCGCCAGCGCCGGCAGCAACGCGGAACCGATCAGCAGGACGACTCGAAGATTCATTGAGAGAGGCTCCCAGGGAGGGCGATTCAGGAAGATTGGCCGACTTGCGCGGGCGCGACCGCAGCGCCGTGCGGCTCGGTAATCAGCGCCCGCGCGATCCGCGGAGCGATCCAGCGCTCGATATCATCGATCAGCGTGAATCCCGCCGGCACCACGACCAGGGTGAGGCCGGTCGAGGTGACCAGGCCGCCAATGACGCCGATCGCCATCGGGGCGCGGAACGAATCGCCGATCGCGAAGGCCACCGGCAACATGCCCGCCACCATCGCCACGGTGGTCATCACGATCGGGCGGGCCCGTTTGTGTCCGGCCTCGAGCAGCGCGGTCAGACGGTCCTTGCCGGCACGCATCTCCTCGATCGCGAAATCCACCAGCAGGATGGAGTTCTTCGCCACGATACCCATCAGCATCAGGAAGCCGATCATTACCCCGAGCGACAGTGGTCGGTCCGTGATGAACAGCGCCGCGACCGCACCGCCGATCGACAACGGTAGCGCCGAGAGGATGGTGATCGGCTGCAGCACACGGGCGAACAGCAGCACCAGGACTGCGAACACCATGAGGATGCCGGTGCCCATCGCAATCAGGAAGTCGGAGAACAGTTCCGACATCAGTCGCGCATTGCCCGTCTCGGCGAGGTGCACGCCCGGCGGCAGGTGCGCCAGCGCCGAGAGCGCATGGATTTGCTTCATCGCCTTGCCGAGTTGTACGCCGTTCAGATCCGCATCGATCGCGATCCGCAGACGCTGATCGCGACTGTGAATCTCGGTCGGACCCTGGCCGAAGCCGAAATCCGCCACCGCCTTCAGCGGTACCGAGCCGCCGCTGGCGGTCGGTACCGGCAGGTTCTCCAACGTGTTGAGGTTGGCTCGGGCCGAGCGCTTCAGGTTCACCAGGATCGGCACTTGGCGGTCCGGCAGGGTGAACTTCGCGTCATTCTGCAGCAGATCGCCCAGGGTCGCGATGCGGATCGTCTGGCTGATGTCCGCCACGGTCACGCCGAGCTCGGCGGCGAGGTCGAAGCGCGGCCGGATGCGGATCTCAGGCCGCGGCAGCCCGTCCTCCGAGCTCACGTCGCGCAGATCCGGCAGTGCCGCCATCTGGCTCATGACTCGGTGCGCGGTGTGCTCGAGCAGCGATAAGTTGTCGCCGGTGAGGTCGATGGTGATGTCGTGGCCGTCGCTGTCCCCGTTGAAGTTCTGGAAGTAGATCTGCGCGTTCGGAATTCTGCGCAGCTTGGCGAGCATCTGGTCCTGCCACTGATTCTGGCTCATCGGCCGCTGAGCGGGCGGCACCAGGCTGATATACAAGTTCGCGCCGCGCACGCTGCCGTCACCGCCGACCGACTCATCGATCGACTTCACGTAGCGCTGACGGGCGAGGATCCGATACGCCTCATCGGCGACCTTCTCGGTGTCCGCGAGTTGCACTCCGGGCGGCAGTTCGATCGACAGTGACGCGCTGCTGCTGTCGGAGCTCTGTACGAAGGTCTTCGGTACCAGGATCAATCCAGCGATCGAGGCGGCGAAGAACAGCACGCCGAAGAGGATCGTGAGCCAGCGGTGATGCACGCACCAGCGCAGCACGTGCAGGTACCGCTTCATGATCGGTCCGTCGTGCTGTTCCGGTAGCGGGTCGGACTTCAGCGTGTAAGCGGCGATCACCGGCGTCAGCAGCCGGGCCACGAGCAGCGAGAAGAACACCGCCGCGGCGACCGTCAGACCGAACTGCTTGAAGTACTGGCCGATGATCCCGCTCATGAAGCTCACCGGCATGAACACCGCAATGATGGTGCAGGATGTGGCCACCACCGCGAGGGCGATCTCATCGGCCGCATCGAGCGCCGCCTGAAATGCGCTCTTGCCCATGCGCTTGTGGCGCACGATGTTTTCGATCTCGACGATCGCATCATCGACCAGCACGCCGGACACGAGTGAGAGAGCGAGCAGGCTCACCTGATTGAGCGTGAAGCCGAGCCAGTACATGACGCCGAACGCCGGAATGGCCGAGAGTGGGATGGCGAGGGCGGAAATTAGCGTCGCGCGCAGATCGCGCAGGAACAGCCAGACCACCAGCACAGAGAGGATCGAGCCCTCGATGAGTGCCTCGAGCGCGGAGTGGTAGGTCTGCTTGGTATAGGTGACCGAGGAGAACGTGCGGTGGATGTTGACGCGGGGGAATTCCTTGCGGATCTTGGCGAGCTCCTGTTGCACGCCTTTCAGCACCGCCACGTCCGAGGTGCCCGGCGCTCGCTGCACGCCGAAGGAGATCGCCGGCTGACCATTGAACTTCTCGATGCTGCGCACCTCGGCCGCGCCATCGCGCACCGTGGCGATGCTGCCGAGCCGCGCGAAGCGTCCGCCGGGCAAGGCGATCTGGGTCTGGGAGAGCTGCCAGGCCGTCTGCGCCCCGCCGAGCACGCGGATCGTCTGCTCGCCATTGCCCAGATCCGCCCGCCCGCCGGGCAGGTCGATGTTGAGATTGGTCAGCTGAGCATTGACCTGAGCGGCGGTGATGCCGAGCGCCTGCATGCGCGCCGGGTCGAGCTCGACGCGAATCTCGCGATCGACCCCGCCGTAGCGCGACACCTGGGCCACCCCGGGTACGGTGAGCAGCCGTTTGGTGACGGTGTTGTCGACGAACCAGGAGATCGCCCGGTCGCTCATGTCAGTTGAGCTGACCGCGTAGTAGACGATCGGTCCGCCGTCGATTTTCACCCGTTGCACCACCGGCGGCAGGATGTCGGTGGGCAGATCGGCCTGTACCTGGGTGACCGCGTCGCGCACTTCGGTGACCGCGCGGTCGATCGGCGTGCCAATCTCGAACTCGACGTCCGTTTCTTCTCCGCCCTGATAGGCCTTGGAGAGAATGTGGCGGATGTTGCCGATACCGGCCACCGCCGCTTCCACGCGGCGCACGATCTGGGTCTGCACTTCTTCGGGCGCCGCGCCCGGCTCGGTGATGACCACCGAGACGATGGGATAAGACAGATGAGGATTCAGTGTCACCGGCAGGCGCACGAACGCCGTGGCGCCGACGAACAGCAGCACGACGAACAGGACGATGGGCGGCAGCGGGTGCTGAATCGCCCAGGCTGACAGGCGTCTCACGGGCGCACCGCGTGCGTCTGTACCCGCACCGCCTCACCGCTTTGTAGGAAACCCCCGGCGAGCGTCACCACGCGTTCACGGCCGGTGAGTCCCTTGTCGACGACGACGCCCGAGGCGATCACTCCGCCGAGTACGACGGGCCGGCGTATGGCGACGTTCTTGCGGTTCACGACGAACACATAGGATCCCGCCGAATCGGTCATGACCGCAGTTTGCGGCAGCACCGGCCGCTCCGCGTGGCTCTCCAGGATCACCGCGCGCGCGAATGAACCGGGGCGCAGCGCCGGGTTGGGCTTCAGCGCAATGCGTACCTGACCGAGGCGGGTCTGCGGATTGATGGTGGCCCCGAGCAGCCAGATCCGACCCGCGAACGGGTGGGGGTAGCCGATCAGGTAGACCTCTGCCGGTTGGCCGATCTTCAGCGCCGCGAGGTCCTGTTCCGTCACCTGTCCTTTCAACTCCACGCGTCCGGCATCTTCCAAGGTGAACAGCGCCGGCCCCCCGGGACTCGCCACCTGGCCGACCTCGGCGTCGCGGGTCAGCACAATTCCCGAGACCGGCGCGACGATGCGGGTCAGTGCGAGTTCGGCGCGCTTCTGGCGCAGCTCCGCGGCGAACATGCGCTCGTTGGCAGCGTCCATGGCGGCCGTGGCCTGGCTCTGTTCGATGTTCTGCCGGGACAGTCCGCCGTCGGGGCCGATCGCGATCGCCCGTCGGTATTCGGCGGCCGACAGCGCGGCCTGCGCCTGCGCCTTGGCGAGCGATGCGGCGAGTTGCGCAACCTGCGGCTTGAGCACCGAGTCATCGAGCTGGGCGAGCAGCTGGCCGCGCCGAACATGATCGCCGACTTGTACGGCGACCCGCACGATGCGCTCGGCCTGACCTCCATCCCCGATCGGCAGATCATGCCGCGCAGAGATGGTGCCGGTGACGAGCACCTGCGTGTTCACCGGCTGCAGTCCCGGAACCATGGTGCTCACCAGTGGCACGAAGTGGCGGTCGGCGAGCGGGACGAGGGCGGCAGGCTTGGCGCTCTCGCGCAGCCACAGCCCCGTGCCGAGCGCCGCGGCGAGCACCAGACCGCCGCTAATCAGCCACCGCGTAGGCAGGCGGCGGCGCGCCGGAACGAGGACCTCGCTCACGGTGCTGTCGCGTTCGGCCCATCCGAGCGTATCGGTCCCGGGGACGCTGGAGACGGCAGGGGTCTCCAGCACGCCGTTGTCCTGTTGTTCAACCGTGATATTGGTATTACTCATGACGGATAACTGCCCTGTCAGGTGGACTTGCGGCGAAGTGTGTTGGGTGTGTGACGACCGAGAGCGCCGAGTGTGTCGCGGCGGCTCGCTGCGAATGTGGGCGGGGTGCGGACCATCTCACACCAGACCTTGGGTCTTCGGCGTGAGGACCACGACGGTGCCGGCGATCTTGTCGTGCCAGGCTTGCCGTTCGCGGTCGAAGGCGATCCAGAAGAATCCGAGGCCGGCGGCGATCAGGGAGAGGAAGCAGCCGAGGGCGCGTAGGATGGCGGTCTCCCAGCTGACCGGCTGGCCGTCGATGCGCACGACGCGCAGATGGCAGATGATGCCCCCGACCGTCGTGCCGCGCAGCTTCCACATCAGGGCACCGTAGGTGGCCAGCACGAGCAGCAGGCCGTCGGTGCCGTGGTGTTCGATCGCACTCAGCGCGAAACTGATCAGCACCAGGTCGATCAGCAGCGCCAGCATGCGGATCCAGAATCCCGCGCGCGGCAGCGTGGCGAGTTCCATTGGCGTCGGTGCCGGTGGCGGCATTGCGCCAGTGCCAGCAGAAGCGCTCGCCTCCGGGGTGGCCGCACCGCTCTGCGACGCGTCGGGTGGCACGGTACCCGCAGCGGGACCGAATCCGCTGAAACCCGCCGGCGCAGTTTGCGCTGCGGCGCCGCGCGCTGCGCGCAGGGCGAGCAGCAGACTGTAGATGACTGCGCCGAAGCCGAGTGTGCCGATCAGGGCGTAGACGATGAATCCGAGCACCGGCACCATGTAGAGTGCCAGCGCGATGACGCCGCCGAGGAGCACGTACAGCACGGGATGAACGCTGCCACTGCGCACACCGCGCAGGATTCGCCCGCCGAGCCAACCGAGCGCGACGACCCGGCCGAAAATGCCTGCACCGAGCAGCGCGAGCCAGAACAGCGGGATCGCCAGGATTCCAACCACGGTCATGACCAGCGCCAACATCAGCACCGGCGTCAGCAGCGTCATGGCGACGGCGGCCAGAAGCGACGCGCCCGGATGTTCATCGAGTGTCTGGATGCTCCTCTGCAGGCCTTCGCGGAACAGTAGCGCAAGCAGTGCGTAGAACAGCAGGAGCACGCCGGCGACGCCCCATGCCCAGGCGATGTCCAGACGCGGCGCGAGCAGACGACCAAGGAGCAGGCAGTGCTCGCTCCAGGACTGCAGGCCCGCCGCGCCGTGGAACATTCCGGACATGATGTTCGCGGTGCCGCCGTCGATCACGCTGCCCGGATCGCGCTGCACTGAACCGAACACGTCCACCGCCTGGCCGTGGATATGCGCTTTGGGGCCGAGTTTCAGATCGCCGAATACTGCGACGGCATTGCCGCCGACTGGACCGTTGACACTCGAGTCGCCGAACACGCTGACGGTGCTGTTGTCGACGCTGCCGTTGGCCTGCAGGTCGCCCATGATCGCGACCACCGAGTCCGACACGTCGCCGTCGGCTACGCTGTCGCCGAAGACGGCGACCACGTCGCAGGCACTCTTGCCGGCGGCAAGCCGCACGCTGTGAAAGACGGAAACCAGTTCCTGGTCATCCGGGCAGGGGTGAGGGTGGCCGTGCCAGGTCACGACCGTGCTGGACCCGCGGGTGATGCCGACGCCATCGGTGATGCCAACGCTGTTGCGGCCGATGCGGATGTGGCTTGAACCGCTCTGGACATTGATGCCGTGCGAGCCGATCTGCACCTCGGTCGCGCTGTGGTGCGAGGGGGTGGTCACGGTGCCGGAGGCGCTGATCACGGTCCCCTGCCCGGCCCCGGCGGGAGCGATGACGCCGCCGAGGGCGAGCAGTCCGCTCAGCGCCGCTGCGGGGAGAAGCGAATGAATGGCCTTGTTCATACTGTGTGCGCCTTGGAATGCGGCAGCGTGGGATAGAGCAGGAGGTAGCCTAGGGCGAGCAGCATCGCGTAGGCCGCTCCGATGACGAGTAAGCCGGCGAACAGCCAGTCTGAAGGGATTGCGTGCGCCAGACGCACGGCCAGCTCGCCGAGATCGAGGATCGTACGGCTCGTGCCGCGCACGCCACGCACCACGTGCCCGACGCCTGCGCCGGTGAGCGCGTGGGCCACGTGCTCGCGCAGGTGCGCGGCGAGCATCCATGCCAACGGCACGCACAGCGCGCAGGCTGCGATCAGCAGCGCGCGGGCGGTGCGCGGCCAGCGGGAGATCCCCGCGAGGAGTTGTGAGTCGGCACGTCGCTCGATTTCGTGCAGAACGCGTGCTTCGAGCGAGGCGGGTGCGGTGCACGGCGGCAGGTCGCGCAGCGCCTGGTGCGCCAGCTGTTCGAGCTGCTTTTCAAGAGAGGTACGGTCGTTCATGTCGGTGTACAGCTCCGGTCGGTGTGAGGGCCGAGTCCGCCGGCGGCAAGGGTTTTCGCCATGGCGAGGCGGCCGCGCAGGATGTCGGTCTTGGTCTTCGCGAGCGAATGACCGAGCCGCGCGGCAATGTCCTGGTAGGACATGTCTTCGAAGTGAAACAACACCAGCGGTACGCGCTGGTGATCAGGAAGGCTGCGCAACGCCGCGGTGATCAGGGCGTGGCGCTGCTGCTCCTCGAGCTCATGCAATGCGCCCGCGAAGGTTGCGCTTGCATCCTCGACGTCCTCCTCGCGCGACTCGTCGGTGAAGACCTCGGAGAACAGCCGCCAGCGCTTACGATGGCGCGTCAGGTGGTTCAGCGCCAGGTTCGTGGCGACGGTCTTCAGCCAGCCGCCGGGGCTTGCGCCCTCGCCGAGCCGCTCGAAGTTCTCGTACGCCTTCAGGAACACGTCCTGGCTGATGTCCTCGGCCTGTGCGGGGCTGCCGGTCAGCCGCACTGCCGTGGAAAAAACCATGTCCTGATAAGCGCGCATGAACGCTGCGAACTCTTGAGAATCGGGCCTTGAGGTTGCCAATTGCACGGGGTGATCATCGTTTGAGACAAGAACACCGACGCTGAGGAAAAGTTGCAGAGGACCGGCTGCGGTCCCGGCGGGGGGGGAATGTCCGGATGCTTATAGTAGAGGTTAAGCTTAAGTTGGAGCACCTGGCGGGGTGCGCGCCGCTTCGGCGGCGCGGGCGGCTCGATAGGCGCGCAGCTGC
>JBMFWZ010000027.1:0-33884 GCA_049964755.1 Steroidobacteraceae bacterium
CCCCCCGATCTGCTCATCGTGGATCTGGAGATGCCGAACATGGATGGGCCAGAGCTGCTCTCGGAGCTCTCGGCACGGCGGCTGCGCTCCCCGGTGATTGTCGCCTCCTCGCGCGAGAGCTCACTGCGCCATTCCGTCGAAGACATGGGCACGGCGCTCGGACTGCGCATCCTCGGCAGCCTGCCGAAGCCCCTGACGCAGGAGGGTCTCGGCACGCTCCTGCAGCGCCAGCCTGGCAATACGCCCGCGCGCGAACCGCTCAACAGCGTGCCGGTCGACCCCCAGGAGTTGCGCGGGGCACTCGAGCGCGGTGACATCGGCGCGTTCTACCACCCGCAGGTCGAGATCGGTAGCTGCAAGGTGCGCGGCCTGGAGGCGCTCGCCCGCTGGCACCATCCGACGCGCGGCTGGATTCCCCCGGATGCCTTCATCCCGGTGGCTGAGCGGCACGGCTTGATTCACGCCCTGACGCTGCGCGTGATGGACCAAGCCATGGCGCAGACCGCGCAGTGGGCGCTTCATGGGCTGGACCTGTCGATCGCGGTGAACATCTCCCCGCTGCTGCTCGATCGCGGCGAACTCGTGCAGGAAATCTCCGACCTGCAACGCAAGCATGGGCTGCGCGCCGAGCAGGTCGTGCTCGAAGTGACCGAAAGCACGCTGCTGGGCGAACTGGCCGTCGCCCTCGGAGTGCTGACACGGCTGCGGCTGCGCGGCTTCCGGCTGTCGCTGGATGACTACGGCACCGGCTTCTCGTCCATGCAGCAGCTGGCACGCATCCCGTTCACCGAACTGAAGATCGACCGCAGCTTCGTGCACGGCGCGGCCAACCGCGAGAGCCTGCAGGTGATCCTGCGCTCGGCGCTCGACATGGCGAGCGAGCTGGGGCTGGAGACCGTTGCCGAGGGCGTCGAGTCCCTGCAGGACTGGCAGCTGGTCCGTCAGTTCGGCTGCACGCTGGCACAGGGCTGGCTGCTCGCCAAGGCCATGTCGCCGACGGACTTCGAACCCTGGCTGCAGCGTTTGCGCCAGCACCGCGCCGAACTGCTGGCCTGATTCGTCCGGCGGCGGGACGCGAGGGTTGCGCCGGCGCGCGCGCTGACCCGATACTGCGCGGCCCCAGCTTGGATGCTCCGCGGTGCCCCAGCGCCTTCCCCACAACGTTCGCTGCCTACTCTCGGCGCGCGCGGTGCGCAGCATCGGCCAGGGGGCGACCGTGGCGAGCTTCAGCTTGTATCTGCATGCGCTCGGCTTCACTGGCGAGGCGATCGGCCTGGTCCTCATGGCAGGCCTTGCCTTCGGGGCGCTGCTGACGCTGTTCGTCGGGCCGCTGAGCGATCGGGTGAGCCGCCGTCGGCTGCTCATCATCTACGAGTGTGCCGCGGCGGCGGCCGCGCTGGCGGCGATCCTCTCGCCCAACAAGGCGGTGCTGATCGCCGCTGCAACCCTCGCCGGCTTCGGGCGCGGCGCCAACGGCGCCGCCGGCCCCTTCTCTCCCGTCGAACAGGCCTGGCTCGCACGCGAGGTCGACGGCGAGGCGCGCAGACGCGCCCTGTCCTTCAACGCGACCCTCGGATTCGTCGGGATGGGGCTGGGCGCGTTGCTCGTCAGCGTGCCGCCGCTGCTCGGATTCAGCTACGGCGATCTGACCAGTTTTCGCATCCTCTTCAGTTTGCCGCTGCTCGGTTCACTGGCCTCACTGGCGCTGATCAGCTGGACGCGCGAGGCGCCGCCCGCCGCACCGGCGGCGCTCGCGCAGGAGCACCTCGAGGCGCAGATCAAGCGCGAGGAGAACCGTCGCATCCGCAAGCTGGCACTCACCAACGCGGTCAATGGACTGGCGATCGGCATCATCGCCCCGTTGATCGCGTACTGGTTCCTGCGCCGCTACGGGGAAGGTCCGGTGGCCATTGGACCGGCGCTGGCGGCGAGCTTCGCGCTGGCGACGCTCGGGACGGTACTGGCGCACTGGCTGAGCCGGCGCATCGGCACCGTGCGCGCCGTGACCGCGATGCGCTTGGTCGGACTGGCGCTGATGCTCTGCGTCCCCTTCTCCCCCGACTTCGGTCTCGCCGCAGCACTGTACGCGGCGCGCGGGCTGTTCAATCGCGGCACGGCAGGGGTGCGCCAGACGGTGGCCGCTGGGCTGACCCGCGCCGAGCGGCGCGGTACGGCTGCAAGCGTGCAGAACCTCTCGATGCAGATCCCGCGCGCGATCGGCCCGGTGATCGGCGGCTGGCTCATCCACCGCGGCGAGTTCATCGCACCGTTCATGTTCGCCGCGGCGCTGCAGGCGCTGTACATCGTGCTCTACCAGCGCTTCTTCGGCGGCGCAGACGAGACGGCGCGGTCTGCTGCAGCCGCCGGCGGCGAGGCGCTCTAAAGGTCTCTCGCCGCGGCGTGCGCCGCCGGATGAGCGCGTCGGTCCACGGTCAGGGGCGCCGGTCCGCCGATCAGACGGTCAGCCTCAAGAGCGGCCCCAGGGCGGCGGCACCGAGGAGCACCCCGAGTGCCAGGACGACAGTGAGCAGCGGTAGCC
The DNA here is from genome assembly GCA_049964755.1 of Steroidobacteraceae bacterium. Taxonomy (GTDB): domain Bacteria; phylum Pseudomonadota; class Gammaproteobacteria; order Steroidobacterales; family Steroidobacteraceae; genus 13-2-20CM-66-19. The sequence goes on from JBMFWZ010000027.1 coordinate 2,540, forward strand.
AGAGTGTCGCTCGTCCCGGGATACCGAGCATCCGGCGTACCACGGCCCGACCGCCCCGCGGCAGAGGCGCGAGCAGCCGCTCGACTCGCCGCTGCAGGCTCTCCCCGTCGCCGATCAGACGCGCATGCGCCAGCTGCGTACCGGGCATCGGCGTACGCTCGTGCTCCGGGAGCGTCCCCAGAAAGCGGACCGAGGCCAACACGGCCGCGGCGAGGTCGGACCCGTCGGTCCCGCAGCGACGCGCCTCCTCGTCGCGCAGCCACTCGAGCGCTTCGAGCCAGTTCTCCAGCCGCCGCCGCGCCTGGGGCCAGGGCCACTGCAGATCGGTGATCAGCTGCGCCACCCAGATGCGCAGCGGATCACGGTGCAGGCCATGCGCGCGCTCATGAGCCAGCGCGGCACGGATCAGCGGCTCCTCGAGCCGGCGGGCGAGAAAGGGCGAGAACAGCACCCGCGGCATCATGAGCCCCACGGTCGACACACCGCACTCGGGCGGTTCGCGCAGCAGCGCCCAGCCGGCCCGCAGCAGCGCGCGCAGAAACAGCAGCCCGAACGGCAGCCACAGTGCGACGACCACGAACGGGTCAAGCGGCGTGCGCACCGGGTCCGGCTGGGTGAGTGCCCAGCCCGCCAGCCACGCCCCGATCGGCAGCATCGGCAGCGCCGGCAGACAGACTTTGAACCAGGCGACCTGCTCGAGCGTCTCGGTATCCGCCCCGACCGGCAGCGGCGCCGGCCAGTGCGCGAGCACCTGCAGTGCGCAGCCGCCGAAGATCATCAACAGCATCGTCAGCAGCGTCTCACGCTCCATCGGGACTTCTCCGGCGGGCCGCGACCGCCCGCTCCAGTTCCTCCAGCAGCAGAGGATCGAGTTCCTCGACCGCCTCGACCAACGCAGCCGCCGCGCTGCGCGGCGTCGTGCCGAGCAGTCGTTCCAACGCGATGCGAGCGCGCGCCCGCTCGACCGTCTCGCGCGCCACCTTCGGCCGGTATTCGAACGCCGCACCCTTTCGCTGCCTCTGGATGAGGCCCTTCTCGCGCAGCCGGTCGACCACCTTGGCGATGGTCGTGTAGACCAGCCCCTGCGGGGCACCGAGCCGCTCGTGCAGCTCGCGGACCGAGGCGCTGCCGAGACCCCACAGCGCCGCGAGCACGCTGTACTCCAGATCATCCGCCGGCAGCCGGAAATGCTTCATGGGCCGAGTCTAGGACCGCCGTGCGACCCCGGCAAGCGCGCCCCACCGTACCCCGGGCGCCTTGAGCGAGGCTTGACGGCAGCCGGCGCGGCCAGTGCAATGACCCTTTGCCGGCACACGCGCCACCGAGTCCCGATGCTCCACGCCACCCTCGCTCACGACCTCACCTGGCTGATCGGCGCCGCCGTGATCTGCGGCATGCTGATCCGTCCGTGGGATCTCTCCGAGGCGCTCTGGGCCGCCGGCGGTGCGGCCCTGCTGGTGCTCGGATCACTCATTTCCTGGCATCAGGCACTGCGCGCCATCGGGCGCGGCACCGATGTGTATCTGTTTCTCGCCGGCATGATGCTGCTGGCGGAGCTGGCCCGCAGCGAGGGTCTGTTCGACTGGGTCGCCGCCCACGCAGTGCGCACGGCCGCCGGCTCACCGCAGCGACTGTTCGGGTTGATCTATCTGGTCGGCATCGTGGTGACCGCCCTGCTCTCCAATGACGCCACCGCCGTCGTGCTGACCCCGGCGGTGTACGCCGCGGCCCGCCAGGCGCGCACCGAACCGCTGCCGTATCTCTTGATCTGCGCTTTCATCGCCAATGCCGCGAGCTTCCTGCTGCCGATATCGAACCCTGCGAACCTCGTGGTGTACGCGAGCCACCTGCCGCCGCTGCGCGCCTGGCTCGCGGCATTCCTGTTGCCCTCGATCGCGGCGATCGCCGCGACGTTTCTCGTGCTGCGCGCCACGCAACGGCGGGCCCTCGGCGGCGCATTCACCCCCACCGTCCCCGTGCCGCCCCTGCGACGCGCCGGCCGCTTCGCCGCCGCCGGCATTGGCCTCACCGTCGTGGTGCTGCTGTGGGCCTCCGCGAGCGGCCGGGAGCTCGGCGCACCGACCTTCGCCGCCGCGCTCCTGATCCTCGCACTCGTGATCGTGTTCGAGCGGCGCAATCCCTGGTCGCTGCTGAAGGACATCTCCTGGAGCGTGCTGCCGCTGGTCGCGGGACTCTTCGTACTGGTCGCGGCGCTCGGACGCACCGGGCTGCTCGCGGCGCTCGAGGCGCTGCTCGCGCACCTCGCGCGAGACGCCGGCGCCCTCGCCGGGTTCATCGCCGGCGGTGCCGTCGCGCTCGCCGGCAACGCGATGAACAACCTTCCCGTGGCACTGATCGCCGCGACGCTCGGGGCGAGCCACCGCCTCGCCGCGCTGCGCACGAGCATGCTGATCGGTGTCGATCTCGGGCCGAACCTCTCGGTGAGCGGCTCGCTCGCGACGCTCCTGTGGCTGATCGCGCTGCGACGCGAAAAGGTGCACATGGACGCGATGAGCTTCCTGAAGCTCGGCGTATGGGTGATGCCCCCGGCACTGCTCGGCGCACTGGCGGCACTCGCCCTCGGACACGCCGGCTGAGCGAAGTGCGGGGGCGATGAACCGGTACGGTGCGCGTACGATGCGTGTACCTTGCGCGCCCCTCTTCCCGGCGGTGCGGAAATCTCTACAATCCGCCGATGAGGATCAAATACCGTCTTCGCCAAGTACGGCCGCTCGCCGCGGCGCTGCTGCTCGGTGCGCTGCCCGCACTCGCCCTCGCCGCGCCATCACCGGGGGCCGCGCCGGGGACACCACCGGCGGCCACCGGCCCCGCGCCCCTGCCCTCACCGAGCGCGATCCATTACGCGAAGAAGCCATCGGGGCTGAAGCATCTGTTCTTCAGATCGCTCGGGGACATGAAGGCGTATTACACCGATCCGCTGCATTGGAAGCGGCGCAACTGGGAGTACTTCGGCGGCGTGGTCGCAGCGTTCGCGCTCGCCCATCACTACGATACGCAGGTGCGCCAACACTTCGTCGGTGGCACGAACCCACCGTTCGGACCGAAGCCGCCCTCCAGTGCCACGATCAGCGATGCGCTGCCCGGCTTCGCGGCCTTCGCCCTCACCTGGGGGTATGCAACGCTCTCAGGCAGCCGCGCCGGCAAATCCGAGGCGTGGAACATGCTCGAGTCGGCCGGCATCGCCTCGCTGACCGGCGAGGCGATGAAGTATGCCTTCGGCCGGCAACGGCCCTACCAGACCACCGATACGAACAAGTGGTTCGCCGGGGGCAGCTCATTCCCCTCGCTGCACGTCACCGCGGCGTTCGCCATCGGCACGGTGCTCGCCGAGTCAGGCAATCCGAAGATCCGCTGGCTGCGCCGCACCATCGGGTACGGCATCGGTATCGGCACGGCGTACCTGCGCATGAAGCACAACGCACACTGGCTGTCGGACACCGTCGTCGCCGCCGCGCTCGGCATGGCCACCGCTCACTTCGTGCTCGACCGCAGGGCGGGTCACGCGATGGACCACTCAACGGTCACCGTGGTGCCGGTGCAGGGCGGGGCGATGCTCGCCTTCGCCCACGTGTTCCACTGACCCGGCCGCTTTACCAGGACAGATCCCGATCGGGCCCAGGCGCATCCGGCAGCTGCGCGCCTGAATCGTGCGCGCCCACACGCGAGGCGCCCGACGGCTCGCCGCCCTTCGCGTGCCGGTCATGCCACGCGGCGAGTGCCTCGCGACGCACACGTTCGGCCGAGGAGGCGCTCTGCGGTGCGCTCGCGCCCCGCGCGGCGCGGTACTCGAGCCAGTCCCGCACCGCCTGACGCCGCCGCACCTCCGCGCTGTCGCCCGGCATCGTTGCGTTCGTCCCGGACTCGCGTGCCAGCTGAACGCGGGCCATCGGTTCGGCGCCGGCGCGTTCGGTCCGCGCGGCCACTCGCGCCCGGTAACGCTCCCGGATTTGCTCGGCAACCTCACTGCGCTCGCCGCGCCGCTCGGCAGAGATCGCCGCACGGGGCAGCCGCGGCAGCGGTTCGCGGTCGATCCCCTGCGCCGCGAGACTGCGGGCATCGACGCGCACTTCGAGCTGCTCCGCCTGCAGGTGCTCGTTGACCAACTCCGCCCAGCGCTGACGGAGCGCTGAAAATTCCTGCCGGCTCGTAGGCAGCCCGAGCTCGGCGCGCACCGTGCCGTTCATGTCCAGACCGGCCTTCGGCCCGAAACCCTCGGGCCGCACCTCGCGGGTCGAGGTCAACAGATGCGCATGAAAGTTGCGCGGGTCGCCGAACGGACGCGGCGCGTGCACGGCCAGGTCGACCGCGACACCGTAGCGCTCGGCGATCTCGTGCGAGAGCGTGCGGGCAAGCCTCACGCGTGCCGAGGGCGACAGCTCCGCCGGCAGCGCCACCATGTACTCGCGCGCCACCCGCGAGTTCTCCCGCGACTCGATCCGTTCGGCGGCATTCCAGAGCGAGGCTCGATCCTCGGCCCACTGCGCCGCGGCGGCAAGCCGCGCGGGCAGCACGATCTCCTTGTGCAGCACGTCGCGGCGGTTGCGGTGATCGTACAGAGCCCCAGTGCGCTCGTTACGAATCCGCTCCCCGGCGCGGTACGCAGCCGAGGCCGGTGCGTTGCGCCCGCTCGAGCGCGACACGGTGTTGATCTGCATGTGAAAGATCGCCATCGCTCACCTGCACTGGCCGTACCACGCCTCAGCCGGCGCGCCGCAACCTGACGCTCAGCCACCTCGCCGACGCGGCGGTCTTCAGATAGCCCTCCAGGTCCGCGAGCTGCTCGATCTGCGCGGGGAGGACCGCAGTCTCCGTGACGTGCTGTTCGCTGATGTGCAGCGAGCGGCGAGCACCGCGGGCGCCGCTGCCGAAGCCCCCAGCACCGTCCCGTCCGCGCGAGATGCTGCGCCGGATGACCTCGCGTTCACCGATCAGTCGAGAACAGAACTGCGCCGTTCCGCCGCGCTCGCTGGCCGAGCAGCGCAGGATCAGGGAGTTACCGCAGTTCTCGATGATCGTCTGTGCATCGCCCGGTCCGTAGAGCGCTGCCACCTGGGCGATCGACTGCATGCCGAGGACACACCGCCCGCCGAACTTGCGCAGCCTCGCGAGCGCATCGCGCAACCCGTCGATCGCCCCGAGCGCATCGAGTTCATCGACGATGAACCACAGCCGCCGGTCCCCTGGCACGCCGTTCATCGCCTCGAAAATCGCCAGACGCATCCAACTGGCGATGAGCGTGCGCAACGAGGCGATCTGTCCGGCGCGATACGGCAGGAACAGCACACCGCGCCCGGCACGCACCCACTGGCGCACCGAGCACTGCGGAGTCACCTGCCGGCACACGTGCTCGAGCGCCGCAGTGCAGGCCGCAGCGACCGAGCGGATCGAACCGAACATGCGCGCGTTCTCCGGCTCGAGAAACGGCTGCGCCGGAGTCCCGCCGAGCAGCATCCTCAGTTCCGCGGCCGGCGCGATCGCGATCAGGTACCACAAGCGCTCGAGATCGGCGCTGCTGCCGTCGGTGCGACGCAGCAGGCTGGCGAGGAACGTGCGCGCATAGCCGCGCCACTCGCGCGCCGAGGCATCCTCCCCCGCGGCGATCAGACTCGCGGCGAGCTGATCCGGATCCTCCGGCGCGGTGATTTCGGCAAACGGATCCCACTTCAGCGCACGTGGCTCGAACGGGTTGAGAATGACATCGCCGCGCGCGCACGAATGGAAGCGAGCGAGGTACCCGGCATCAGGATCGGCAATGATGGCCCGGTCACCGCGCGCGAGCAGCGCGGTGAGCAGCTCGGCGATGGCCGTCGATTTGCCCGTGCCCGTAGTGCCGATCAGCTTGAAGTGCTTGGTCTCCTCCAACGGCGCCAGCGGCACGCCGGCCAACGTGATTTCGGCGCGTCGCCGGCGCCGCCGCGGCGCCGCCTCGAGGCGTGCGCCTCGGCAGTAGCGGTCCCGGGGCGCGCGGCGCAGCCCTCGGGCGAGCGCCATCGAGCCAAGAGCGGCGAGCAGCACGACAGCAAGCCGCGGAACATCCCGAGGCCCCACCCCGCCGATCATGGCGCCTTCACCAGCAGGAAATTCCCGTGCGCCCCGAATGCCGGGCCGGTGCGCTGCACGCGCACGCAGAGCCGACCGCGCGCCCCGCAGCGGCGCAGCTCGACCGCGCCACCGTATTCGCGCAGCCGCCTGATGTCAGCGGCAAAGAGCGCGCGGCGCGCGCGCAGCGCATCGATCTGCGCCGAGGTCGGCGTCAGCAGACGCACCGCCAGAACAGCCACCACGGCGCTGGCGAGCGCCGCCGCCACACTCCACACCGCCGTGCGCGTTCCGAGCGTGCGGTGCAAACCACCCAACCGCGCTCTGACCTCATCGGCCTCAACGCTGATCTCGAGGAACGCCTCGTGCGCGGCACGCGCAACTTCCGCACGCACCACTCGCTCGAGCGACTGCAGCTGCACATCGAGCTGCGCGAGCGTCTCCCCGGCGAGACGTTGTTGCGACTGAACCGTATCGAGCAGCAGCCCGACCTCGAGCGACTCCGGTACCGCGCGAACCTCACTCATGAGTCCATTCCTCCTCCCGCCCAAGCGCTGCGCCTGCCGGCATCGCGCGGCGCGCGTCCTGACTGGCGGGGAGCGCGCGCTGCGGCGCAAGCCGCACTCTCAGCCAGTCAGGCGTCGAGGCGAGCTTCAGATACCCCTCGAGATCCGCCAGACGCTCGAGCTGCGCGTCCATCACCGCCGGCTCGACCTGCCAGTGCTCCGACTCGCTCAGCGCCCCGAGCAGCTCGTGCGGGCGGCGCGAGCGGCTGCGCACGGTGCGCACGACTTCGCGCTCTCCGATCAGACGTGAGGCAAACCGCGCGGTGCCGCCGTGCTCGTTCGCCGAGCAGCGCAAGATCAGCGAATTTCCGCAGTTCTCGACGATCGTCTGCGCCTCGCCCGCCCCGTACGTACTGGACACCTGAGCCACCGACTGGAACCCGAGCACGCAGCGGCCGCCGAATTTGCGCAGTCGGGCGAGCGCATCCTTCAGCCCGTCGATCGGCCCGAGCGCATCGAGTTCATCCGCCACGAACCACAGCGGTTCGGCGCCCTCCGGGCCGTGCAGGGACTCGAAGATCGCCAGGCGCATCCAGGCCGAGATGCTCGAGCGCAGCGCGGCGATCTGACCGGCGCGGTACGGAACGAACAGTACTCCGTCGCCGCCGCGCACCCACTGCCTGACCGACAGCGACGGCGCGCGTTGCTGCGCGACGTACTGCAGCGCTCCGACCGCCGAGCTCGCCACGGAGCGAATCGAGTCGAGCATGCGGGCATTGTGCTCATCGAAGAACGGCTGCGCGGGTGTCCCGCCCACCAACAACTTCAACTCCGACGCGTCGGCAACGACCAGCAGATCATAGAGCTGTGCGACGTCGGTGACGCCGGCAGCGCGCGCCTGGGCCGTGACGGCGCTGAACAGCGTGCGCGCATAGCCGCGCCAGCTGCGATCCGCGCCCTGCTGATCGGGAATCAATGCCAGGGCGAGCTGCTCGATGTCGTAGGGCGCATCAATCTCGGCGAACAGGTCCCAGCGTCGCCCGCCCGGCTCGAAGGGGCTCAGGATGACATCCCCGCGGCGCTCGTTGCGAAACCGGCGCGCGTAGGCGCCATCGGGATCGGCAATCACGGCACGGTCCCCGCGCGCCAACGCTCCCTCGAGCAGCTCCGCGATGGCGGTGCTCTTACCGGCGCCCGTGGTACCGATGATCTTGAAGTGTTTCGTCTCATCGAGGCGCGCCATCGGGACACCGGCGAGCGTCAACGCCCTGGCGGCCCCGAGCCCGTGCTCGCGACGGGCGTGCATCCGCACAGCCCGCGTTGCACCAGGCTCAGGGGGCGCACGCACGACGGCCCCGCGGACATACTCTGATCGTCGCGCAGGTCGCTCGGCGGCCAACACCCGTCCGGCACCATACCCGGCCAGGAGACTGACGGTGCAGGCGCCGGCGAGTTCCAGCTCGCCACCGAAGGCGCTAAAAGCGTGCAGAGCCGGAACGGTGAGTGCACTCGCCACGCCGATACCGGCCGTGACCGCAGCGCCGATCAGCGGTGAAGCCACCCAGCGCCCGAACGCGGCTCGCGACTGCGCCAACGCCACCCACATCGGCGCCTGGACGCTGCCGTATGCAATCCCAAGACCCGTCCAGCCGTGCGTCAGATTGTCGATGAGCGGCGCGGCCACCATCAACGGCACACCTGTGGACGGACTGATTCGGGCCGAGTGCGCGCGCCTTGATGCGCACAGCGGCGCCGGCGCGCGCGAGCCGGCGGCCCCGAGACCGGTCGGAACCAGATTTCCCGCACCGTGCGACGCTGGCAATCAAGAGCGCATTGGATCACGACGTCGACCACCGCGTGCAGCAGACTGTGAATGTCGCGCCGCGCCAGCGCTCGCCCGGCCGGATGTTGCTTGATCAAGAGCACGAGCTGCTCGAAGGCGAGCGCGGCGCTCGAGGCGTGCACGCTCGTGATCGAGCCCGGATGCCCGGAGTTGACGTTGCGCAGATAATCGAATGCCTCCTCGGCACGCAGCTCAGCGAGCAGTACGCGATCGGGCTTCATGCGCAGGCAGGCCTCGAGCAGCTGCTTCGGGGAGACGCGCGAGACGCCCTGGCCGTCCTTACTGTAGAAGAGGCGCACGTGATTCGGGTGGGCGTCGAGCCTCAGTTCCGGCGCATCCTCGATGGTAATCAGCCGCTCTTCGGCCGGGATCTCCGCGATCAGTGCCTTGGTCCAGGTCGTCTTGCCCGAGCCGGTGGGACCCGACACGATGATGTTGCGGCGGCTAAGTACGGCGAGACGCAAGAACGCCTCGTAACGCTGGGACTGAAGCAGCGCACGCAGTTCATGCTCGACGGCCTCGCCGGGCCCTCGGGCAATGCGCGTCTCGCGCAGCGACCCCTGTCCGGAGAGAGTATCGATGGTCCAGGGCGTATGCGCGGGACGGCGGATGTTCACCGCGACGGACCCTGCCGGGGTCACCGGCGGCATGGCGATCTGCACCCGCTCGCCCCCCGGCAGCGCACCGCACAGGAGCGGATGCGACTCGTCGATACGCTGATGCGTGTGGTGCGCCACCAGCTTCGCAAAGCGCCGGCACCACTCGAAATCCGCCGCTGGCAGTGGCACGCGGCTCCACCCCTCGCCGGTCTCGAGAAACGCCTCCCCCGGCCGGTTGATGCACAGCTCCGTCAGGCCCGGCCGCGCCAAGAGCGGCTCGAGCACGCGCAGCGTCAGCTGCAGCGCCGAGGCGTCCGAAGCACAATCCGCCACCGCGAAGGAGCGCTCAGTGACTGCGCAAGGCATACACGGACCTGAAATCGACGTCGCGCGCGACCAACGCCTCGATCCGCTGCCCGTTCGGCACCTCAATCGTCGGGGGAATGTCTTCAGTCCCGCGCAGCGTGTCGGCGAGCACGTTTTCGCTGGCGCTCGGGTCTAGAATCACGGCGTTTGCCGAGCGCTGCACCTGCGACTGCACCAGGCCGGTGAGCGTCGAGACCATCAGCGCCGCACCGAAGCGCTGCCAGAAGTGCGCATCGACCGTGCCCGTCAATCCGGAGCGACCGAGCGTATCGGCTGCGGGGGAGTCCAGGCGCACGACCACGCCGGCGGGCGTGCGGGCCTGTGTCCAGATGACGAACACCCTCGCCATGCCCTGACGCACCTCGCCGCGGGTCTGCCCGATCAGCAGCGTCCCTCGAGGCAGCAACACCACCGTGCCGTCGGCACTGAACGTATCGGTCGACGTGATGCAAATAGTCATGCCGGGCAGCGTCGAGTCTATTGCCGTCTCGAGGGTGCAGTCGATGAACGTGCCCTTCGCCAGCAGCAGCCGCTGCTGCGGCAGCAGGTGCGCCTGTGTCGCGCTCATGCGGGTCGGACGCAGCAACGTCTGCAGTCTCGAGCGGGACCTTCCGCGGCGCGCAAAGCTTGGGCGCGCCTCGTGAGGCGCGCGCTGCACAGAGTACCCGCCTCCAGCGCGAGCGGCTGTCGGCGCCTCGATCAGCACCGCCCCGGTGAGCCGGCGAGTACGCGCCCCGTGCACTCGCTGCGCGCGATGGGACACCGGGAGCGCAGAGGACTGACGTGCGTCCAGGGGCGCCCAGCGAGCCAGCACCGAAAGCGGTATCGACGCGGCATGCAGACCGTCAACACTTTGCGCAGGCAACGTCAGCGGCCGGGGGGCCGGGATGACCCCGAGCGACGGGGGGACACTGAGCGGGTCTGGGCTGCGCAGCAGCGCGCGCCGCGCCGACCCATCGGCCTGCTCATGCAGCACACGACTGTAATACCAAGTCAACATCGCCCCGACGACCCCGATGGCCAACGCTCCGGCGAGCAACGCGTTCATGCGTGCCTGCAGGGAGCGCGTTCGGATCGCGAGCGTCGCGCCTCGTTCGCCGCTCACCACGGCATTCTCCTCGGACGGTGAGCTCAGGGAGTCCTCCCCCCTGCGTTGGAATCTCATCGCACGATGCGCGCGCCACCCGCGAAACGATAACCAGCGCATCAGCGTTCTCCTCCACGCCCAATGGCATGACGCCGCATCCGCCGAGTGACGCGCCATACTCGCGGAGAAATCGTTCCGGAGGGCAGCCGGCGGCCTGAACCGGCAAATCCTCTGTTGACAATGCAGCCCGTCAACCGGCCGCGCTTCAGGATGAAGCGCTGGGCAATTCGGTGAATCACCATCTGATTGGCGCGCATGTCGAAATTGACGACTGACTCGCTGCCGTCGGCGTTGCGCACGAACACGGCCGGCAGGGGCTCACGCGACGGGAAAACCAGGTGCGTCTCGACTCCGTCGTCCCAGGCGGCCGTCGGCCGCAGCGCGCTCGGACCGCAATACCAGTAATCGGTGTTGCGGGCCGGAGCATGCTCGGCGCGGGAGAGCTCGCGAGCCACCGCCGAGCGCTGCCGGTGTGCCGAGGACGCCCGCTGGCGCGTGCGCGGATACACGAATCGCAGTGCGTAGAGCGTCGTCGCGTGACTGCCCTGCGCAGAGCCCGTTCGATAACTAAAGACATACGCGCGGCGATTGGTGAGCACCGTGAGGTCCGTCGCGACGCGAACGGCGCGAGGCTTGATGAACAGGTGATTCGATGTCGCGGCGACCCGGATGGCCTTCGCATCACCGACCCCCAATCCACGAAATCGCTCCCCGGGGGCGAATTGCAGGTCGATCTCATACCCCGCGACGCCGTGCAGGTGGTAGACCCGGTTGGGCGCGTAGCGCACGTAGCGGATCTGAGGTGCGGAGCGCGCCACGCGCATCGCCCGAGGGAGGAGTCCCGGACCGTGCACCAGCGCCACTGCACCGACGCGGGCGGCGGCGAGCAGCACCGCGAACCCGCCGACCACCGCCGCCGAGCGCGGCCGACTCACGGGCGCCCCCGCCGGGGCGGCGCCGGGGGCGCCGAACCGAGCGCCTCACGTTCCAGCTCCAGAGCCGTCACCTCGAATCCGAGCGGATTCCATCGGCGCGCCGCGGCGTGCGCCGGTGCGCCCGTGAACCGATAGTCGATCGTCGCAATCCACTGCCGCCGCTCGCGCACGGCACCTCCGGGTTGACGGGCGATCCGCTCGAAGCGCACCTGTGCCAGACGGCCGCCGCCGAGGGCGCGCCCGAGGAAGCTCACGGCCTGGATGCGCACACCGACGCTGCTGCCGTCGCGATGGGTATTGAGCGGTGAGCGCGGGTTGCCTCGGGCCCAACGCGCGTACAGCGCCGCGTTCAGCCGACTGGAATTGAACGCACCGCAGCGCTGATAGTCGGTCGCGGCCAGGGCGTAATCAAACCGCTCGCAGACCGAGACGTAGCGCATCAGGAAATAGCGTGCGATGGTCGTGCCGAACGTATCGGCGCCGCGGTAGGGCGGCACCACATCGACCGCGCCCGTGCGGGCATCGACCCGAATGAGATAGGGCTCGATACGCTTCAGCGGCATCATGACCGCGATCGCCGCTGCGAGTGCGACCACACACAGGCTCGCGCCGACGGCGACACGCCACGCGCGGCGAGCGCTCCGCTGTGCTTGCAGCGCTCGCTCGCTGTCCCACGTGGCCGCTTCCTCGAGATACCCGCGCAGCGACGGTTCGGCGCTCATGGCTCGCGACTCCTGGCGATGCGCTTGGCGACTGCAGACACCGGCGCGCTCGCGCCAGCGTGCAACCCGGCCGTCGACGGCGTATTGATCGGCACCAGCCGATCTGCGCATCCCGGTCCGGATGCACACCCGGCGAGGAGTCCCATCAGGCACATCGTTGCGAGCATTTTCATGACCGCCTCCGCAAAAGCCCCGATCCCCACCGTTCAATCCCCCTCGCCGATCTGCGCACCCTCGCGGCGGCGCAAGCGTGCTCGGGCCGCGCTGCTCATCGCCACAACGGCGCCGGCCGCCGCAGGCGCGAGGTAACTGGCACCGGCGACGAACGGACTCGCCGCGGTGCGCATCGTGCGGCTCATCAATCCAAAGGTACTGAGCGCGATGCCACCGGAGAGTCCGGCGGCAATAGGCATCACCTGACGCATGAACAGAAACACCAGGACGGTCGCGAGCAGAAAATCCAGCGCATCGACCGTATCGATCGCGCTACCGAGCGCGGCGGTCTGGGTGGCATAGCGCTGAACCAGATGTAGCAGCAGAGCTGCCACCATCACGGTGAGGATGCTGATCAGCGCGTAATTGGTCAGCTGTGCGAGCCACGCCGCGAACAAGCGCCGCGTGCCCTCAAACAGCAGCGTCGCGATGAACAACGGACCGATCGCGAGCAGCACCGAGAGCGCGATGCTCGAGAGCGCCAGTAAGAACATCGTGTACACGCACAGCAGTCCGACCAGCACCCACACGACCGCGCCGGCGAGATAAAAGCCCATATCGCCCCGCCAGATACTGCCCTGATCGAACAGCCGCCCTGCCACGGCACCGCCGGCGTTCCAGATCGCATCGAGTGTCTGCACCGGGTAGGCGGCCCCGACGAGATCGGCGGCGAACTCCGCCGGCGCCCGGTAGAAGGTGTTGACGATCAACGTGTTGTACAGCCAAAGATGTACGCCCACGCCGAGCACGACCGCCAGGATGGCGATACGCCGAAGGCCATCGCCGAGGGGCTCTCGGATCCGTCCGCTGAGCAGCAGGTACCCCCAGCCCGTCACGTACACCGTCCCCAGTGCGATGAGAGCCGGCTCGAGGAGGTCCGCCACCCGCACGGTGGTTGCACCGATGTAACTCGACAGCGCACCGTTCAGCCAATTCCAGAAGGTTGCGAAGAATCCCATGCCCACTGCCTCGTGCCGCCCCTGATCTGCCCCCCGCCGCGCCGCCCTCAGGGCGTCGGACGGAACCGCGTGGCGAAGTTGCCCTGCGCCGCGATAGCCGCTTCGCGCTCACGCTCATGATCGATCCACCGCTCGGCCTGCGCGGCGGCGAACAGCACGCGCAGCTTGGTCTGCTCGTTCTCGAGCATGGTCTGCTCTGCGCCGATTCGGGCGGTGAGATCGAGGATCGATTTCTGATCCTGCGCCGTGCCGATCGTCGCGATCAGCTGCTTCAGACCGGAGAACCTGGCACTGGCGTCGCTCAGCGCGGAGGCTGAAATCGCCTCGAGCAACGCGGCAGTGCGGCGGTTGGCGGCCAGCTGCTGCTGGGCACTCGGGGAGAGGCTCTGCAGCTGTCCGGGACTGAGATAGGCATGGGCGGCAACCGCCTCGCGCACGGCGGAGGAGAGCCCCGGGTAGCTCCCGGAACTGCCCTCGGCCGCCGTGCGCAGTTGCGCCCAGTTCTCGGGCAGATAATTTCGGCGGATGCCGGTGAGCAGATCCTGCATGCCGCGCGTGCCGCTCATGCCGCGCAATTGCGCCTCGGCGGCAAAGAACTGCTGCTGCTCAGTGCTCAGCGACTGCTCGAGCGTCTGCAGCTCAGCGCTCAGGCGAGCGACCGCCGCCACGTCGATCACCGCCCACTGGGCGTGCGCCGCCGGCGCCGCGGCGGCGAGCAGGAGTCCCCAGGTGTAGCGCATCTGCCTCATGGATCTCATGGCACTGCTCCGCTCGATCATTCGGTATCAGGTTGGGCCAGGAACGCCTCGAGCCATGCCTCGGGCGCCGCACCGCGCTCGCCGAGCAACTGCTCGAGACGGCGCAGTCCCCCGGCTCGGGCCGAGAGCACCTGCACTTCCGCCTCGAGACCGGCGAGCTCGAGTCGACACACCACGCTCTGGGGGCCCTGCTTGAGGAGAAAGGCACGCGCCCCTGGCGCAAGCTCGTCCTTGATCAGTGCCAACTCGCGCCCCGACAGTGAGAACCCCTCGAGCAATTCCTCACCGAAGGCGCTGGGATTAGGAAAGAAGATCTTGGTCGGGGTCTGCTCGATGATCGTGCGGCTGATGCGACTGGCGAGCACGTCGCTCGCACTTTGGGTCGCGAGGACCATCACGCCGTTCAACTTCCGCCAGGTCTTCGGTCCGTCCTTGGCGAACTTCTCGAACACCGGATCTTCGATCAGACGCCAGAACTCATCGAGCCAGCACACCACGCGCCGCCCGTCGAGGAGCCCGCGCACCAGATGCAGCAGATACAGCGAGATCGGCGCGCGACAACGCTCCTGGTCGAGAAACTCGGTGATGTCGAATCCGAACAGCCGGGCGCTCGCGAGCCGCTCGGCGATCTGATCGGCGGGGTTGTCGAACACCCACGCGTACTCCCCGCCGGCGCTCTCGCACCAGCGCGCGAGCCGGCCATGCACGCCCTCCGGTTCGGTGGCATCCATGAACTCCAGCAACCGCGACAGCCGCCGGGCTGGCCGGTCGAGCGCGAGCGTGCCGCGCAGTGCCTGATCGAGATCCTGCAGTTCTCGCACCGAGAGCGCCGCGCCGTGCGGCGCTCGGGCGAGCAGCTCGAGCCACTCGTGCAGAAATTGCACATTGGCCGCAGTCGGGGTCAGTTGCAGCGGATTGAATCCGCTCGGCACACCGCTGCGCAGCGGCAGATAGGTGCCGCCGAGGGCGCGCACCAGGATTTCCAGGCCGCGGTCCTTATCGAGAATCACCTGCGTGGCTTCTTGACGCGTCAGCAGCGTCACGAGAAACCCGATGAGTGCCGTTTTGCCCGATCCGGTCGGCCCGCAGATGAAGGTGTGCCCGGTATCGCGCCGAGCACCCTCGCCGGCCGCGGCATGCAGCGAGAAGTGATAGGCCGAACGCGCCCGGGTCTGCAGGATCGCGAGCGATTCGCCCCAGTGGTTGCCGACCGCGCGCCCGGCCGGGAAGTTGTGAAACGGCGCGAGTGCGCAGAAATTTCGGGACGTGACGGGAGCTAACCGGGGCCGAAGCGCAAAGTTGCCCGGCAGTTGTGCCCAGAACGCCGCCTCGAGACCCAGGTCTTCGCGAGCGACGGTCATGCCGGTATCGGCGAGCAGCGCGCGAGCTCGGGCGAGATGCTGATGGAACGTATCGAGGGCGCGGTCTGAGACCACGTCCGGCGGGCCTTCGAGGTCACCGAGGACCTGCAGCGAGAAGTGATGCTCGCCCATGACGAATTCGTTGCTGGTCAGTGCATCGAGCGCCTCGGTGAGTTCTTCGGCCTGCGAGTGAGCGAAATCTCCCGCATTGGCCATGCGGTTGATCTGTCGGCTGAGCAACTGCTGCCCGCTCGCCTTGGAGAGGAATACGAACGATTGGGTGAGTACGAAGGCGAACGGCGCGGCGAGCAGCGCATCCAGCATGCCCGGCACGCTCGGCGTCGGGTATTCCTTGATGCCGAGCATCGCCCCGACACGGCGTGCGCTCACCGGACGGTACTCAATGAGTTCATTGCCGAAGAACACCCGAGAGGTGCCGAGCGCCGCATCGAGCGGGCCACGCGGCAACGGCACGCGCCGGCACTCCCCGTCGATCAGCTGGGCGAGAAACTCGAGCGGTTCGGAGTACCAGCGATCTGATTCCCGGTAGCAGCTGAGTAAGTGCGGTTCGTAGCGCGACAGTGACGCGCACAATGTCCGGGCGAGCCGTGCGCACACCTGCAGCGCATCGGCGAGCTCCTGCGCCCGATCGGCCGGGCGAGTGCGCTCGAGCACTCGAGCGAGCATCCGCTGCGCTCGACCCGGTGCCGGCCGGTACAGCACCGACACGTAGAGCTCGTTCACCATCAGCCGCTCGGCACTGAGGCGTTGCAGGTAGCGCGCGAGCAGCCGGTCTGCGAACTGCGTGGAGACGTCCCGAAGCGTCGCCAAGGGCGCGCGGCGGCGCACCACGTGGGTCCAGAGTGCCACGCCCGGCTCGGCGAGGTTGCGCCAGAGTACGTTCAGTCGCTCGTGCCAGCCATTGATCTGCTCGGCATCAGCGCTCTCGAAGCTCTGGCCGCCGAGACGCAAGACCTGCAGGTAGTCCCCATCGCGGGTCCTCACCACGGCGCTCGCCACGTGCGCCCGATAGGGTATGTAGCGCTCGAGCCCGATCTCACGTCGCAGTGCAGCCGAGGTCCGCTTCACCATGTGAGCCGCTCCGAAGACCCTTCACACCAGCAGGCGGCCTGCCGGTGCCGCGCTCCGCTGCGATCCGGCAGATCGATCACGAGCGGGGAGTAGCTTGCGGCACCCCAAACCCAACGGTTGCCAAGCGCCGCCGGAATACCCGTCCGGGCCGCGAGGAGCAGCAAGTCGAAATAGCGCGCATCGCGCGCGCACAAGAGCGTGCTCAGCGCATGGATCGGCACTGCGAGCAGCAGGGTCAGCAAGTTTCGAGTGACCAGGAAGGCCTCGAGGGTGAAGACAAGATTGAACAGCAGTGCGCTATACGTGACGCCCCAGCGCATCGGTGGACGAGTCGCCCCGAGGAACAGCGGATCGGCGCACAGCGGTCGGTTGCGCAAGCTCACGTTCCTGCACCCTCAAACGCCGAACATGCCGCGCACCCACGACACAATCTGCGGTGCGCCAAAGGCAATCGCAATGCCGAGAATGGCCCCGATGCACCAGCCCCAGGAAATCCTATTGGCCATCGCCATCGCCCCGAGCACCATCACGAGAATGATGGCGATCGGCGTAAGCCAGGCGAGGATGTTGCTCTCGAGCGCGGTGGCGCCGGTGAGAAATGGCGAGGACTGGGCCGCGGCAAGCACCGGCAGCGCCATACCGAGGACCAGGAACAGGCGCGCCCAGGGACCGGACATCGAGCCGCGCACGCTTGCCATCGGGCGTAGCGGCGAGTTGCGCAGAATTTGGGGTCGGACTGCAGGAGCGGCAGCCGACCGCAGCGACAGTGTCACTTTCATCGCTGGAATCCCGTTGGAGCCGAGCGCCGTATCGGCGCGCGGATCAGTCTAGGCGGGCGCAACGATCGTGGAATCGCGATTGCCTGCGCGTTTGTACACAAACGCCTTGCGCACCGGCGCCCTCGGAGTGCGCACCGGTATGCTCGATCCGTCTCACATCACTGAAGAGCGGCACACGATGAATACGGGAGACTACAGCGAAGCGGCGGCAATCGAGGCCTGCATCGAGGCGCTCGATGAGACCACCAGACTGCTCTCGCATCACCCGCCGCGCGCCCTCGCTGCGGCGCTCGCGGCGCATCTGCAGGGGCTTCTCGCGACTCTGCACGCGCAGGACGCCTGCAGTGCGCACGAGATCCGCGAGTGGGTCGAGGAGATTGCGCGGGCGGCGTGCGGGGAGACGATTTGAGGCGGTGGAGCTTCGCCGCAGCGCGGATAAAAGGGACGGGGTTTACCGCCAGCAGGGGGGAAGGCGGTAAACCCCGATCAATCGCCGTCCGCCCAAGAGGCGGCGCTTCATTCAACGACTACGGCAACGACTCGAGATAATCAGCGACGGCGCGCATCTGCGAGCGATGCAGAGTCTGCGCAACGCCGTGCATGATCGCGACTTTGCGCATGTTGTTCCGGAAGGACTGCAGCTGCTTCAGGATGTACTCGGCATGCTGGCCGGCGAGGCGCGGAAACTGCGCACTGCCGAGCGCCTGTGGTCCATGACAGGCGGCGCACGCCGGAACGCCCTGAGTCGGAATGCCCTGCTCAAAAATCTTCCGACCGCGAGCGATGATCGCCTTTGGATGTGGCACGCCGGGCCCCGGAGTCTGGCTCGAGAAATACTTCGCCAGCGCATCGATAGTGGGGTTGGACAACTGGTTGGCCATGCCCCACATGTAGGCAATGGCGTACGGATCGCCGCGGGTCTGGGCACGAAACTCCTTCAGCTGCTGCTCGATATACCAGGCATGCTGCCCTGCGAGTCGCGGGAACATCGGATTGATGCTGTTGCCATCGACGCCATGACAGGTTCCGCACACCGCGATCGCCAACTGCGGGGCCTGCTGCGGCGGCGTGGGGGCGCCCTGCGCGCCGCTCGGGGCACTGGTCATCATGAGCACTGCGGCGGCAATCGACGGTGCGGTACGCCGCACCCATTTTTGTATCGTGTGATCCATGGACATGATTTGCACCTCAGAAGGCGTACCAGAGCAGGAAGTACAGCGAGTCGTTGTCCGACGCATTGCGTCCCTCACCATCGTAATTGGTGCTGGCGCCATTGAACTTGCTGTAATGCGTGTACTGCAGCGAGAGCCGCACATTGAGCCAGGGCAGGTAGTCAACCTCGCCGACGAATCCGTCGGTGTCGGGTGAACCGTTCGCACTGGTCACTACGCCGCAGGCAATCGACGTTCCGCTCGAATTGACGCACGGTGGGGTGCCTGCGGCCGGGTACAGCGCAGAGTCCGTACTGCCCGTCGTCGAGAACCAACCGATGGATCCACCGTAGCGTCGCTGATAATAGTAATTCGCCCAGATGCGCGAGGTGTTCAAAGTGTCGGCGCGATTCGACGAGGCACCACTGAGGTAGCTGGCCACGAGATTCATGTTTTCATGAATATGGGTACCGGCGACGCTGATGATGTTGTGCTCTCCCACATATTGATACTGGAAGTCCTCAGCCACATCAGCGAAGCGATTATCCGGACCTTCGAGCGCCTGCCCGCTGCCCGGGTGCAGCTTGAAGTCCTCGCCATAGGTGCCGACCTCGAGCGAATTCGCGCCCCAGTCGTACTCGTAGGCCAGACGCCAGTAGGGAGAGAATCCTTCGATCACGTTGCTGAAGGTTCCATCGAGCGGGCCTGCCTGGCCGGTCAACGCATTCGTCTGACCCTGAGGGGCGGAACGGTAGCCGCCGAACTCGACGTACAGCGCTTCGTCGAAGTAGAGATATCCGGTCATGCCGGCGACGCTCTGCGCCATGGTCTGATCGATCTCGGTTGCCGCCAGGGGCGAGACGACCGCGTTGCTCGCGTCGTAGGGGAAACCCCACGCGGGGGTGCTGTTCCACAGGTCCTGGACCGTCGGGTTGTTGTTGAGTGACACCCCATAGGTCAAGGTGTTCTTCCCGGGCAGAACAATCAGCTTGGCAAAGCGCAAATCGGTATTGTCGATACCGATCGTCCCCGAGTCATTCGCATACGTCAGCTGTGAGAACACGCCGAAATGCGGCGCGATCCGGCCGGCATAAAACAGACTGAGCTGTTGCGGGAAGCCGGCCGTCCCATTTTGCGCAAGTCCCGGCGCTGCCGGATTCGTTCCATCCGGCAGGCGCTTGTTGAGCGTCGTGTAGGACACCTGGGTCATGATCGAGAAGGTCGGCAGCTGCGAGAGCGACAGCAACTGCTGGCGGTCACTGTTTACGGCGCGAACCTGCCTGAGGTTATCGAGGACGTAGCCATTGGCCTTGAACACCCGACCGAAATGGGTCAGCTCGGGGAATACCGTGTGGCAGGCCGCGCAGGCCATGCCGGTTTGGCGCGCGAAACTCGGGACCGCCTGTGCCGCCGGCGCGAGCAGCGTTGCGGCGGCGGCAGTGGCCGCCAGCGCCAGGTGAAACCTTCTCGGGACTCGCATCTCATTCCTCCCATCCGCCGGGAGTCCGGCGGAAACGCCCGCACGATACGTGCTTCGAGCGCATAAGGAGAAGCCGCAAACCCCGCCATGGTGTTTCGCAAAACCGAAACCCCGATTGCACCAGTTGGCAATTATCAGTCGCGGCGCAAATTATTGAATTCGCGGCGGGCGCGCAGGCTGCCACGGGCGCGCGGGCGCCGGATGGAACGCGGGGTGATAGGCCGGTGGGGCCGCCGGATGTGACGTGAATTGCGGTTCGACGGGCCGGTACATCGGCGGCGGGGAGCGCGGCGGGGCGTATGGGTTGCGAAAGTGCATCGCGGGACTCGGCCGCTGGGGCGCGAAGGGGGGTTGCGCCCGATACATCGGCGGGGCCGAGCGCCACTGGGGCGCACCGGCAAAATTCACACCGCGTGCGGGCGTTGCAGGGGCCCCACCCCGCCGCATCACCCCTCCGGGTAACGCCCGCCGAGGCGTTGCGGCGGGCACGACCGGTGCGAAGCGCCTGGGCAGCCACAATGACGGACCGCTCCGGCCATTCGACGCACCGACCCCGTAGGGGTGATCGGTTCGATAAGGCCGCGGCGCACGCGCCATCGGGTGGGGCGGCAGCCTCGGCTCACGCGGCTGATTCGGGGGCCCCTGCGGTGCAAACGAACGGCGGCTCGTCGGCGCGATATCCGGCGCCAGACGCACCGCGCCGGCCGGGGTGTTCGAGCGCAACCGCGCCCACTGCATCGCGCTGAGCGGGCGACCGCCATTGGCGCGGATGAGCGCCTGCTGACGATCGAATGAGACCGCAGCGCGCGCCGGCAGCAGCCGTGCGACGACCGGTCGATGGGTCAATTGGTTCGGCGGCACCTGCACCGTGCGCAGCGGCGCACCAAAGACGCTCCGCCGTGTCGGCGTCACGGTCGGCGCATCGGGGGTGAACCGCATCGCGAGCAAGCCGCGCCGCGTGAAGTCGACGCGATGCGCATCGGCGGCCTGAGAGGCGCTGAAGGCGGCACGCGGCACCGCGGTGATCGCTCCGTGAACGCCCCGATTCCCGTAGCGCAGATCCTCACCACCGCGGCGGTAGGCGGCCGAGACGAGCGCGGGATTCACGTCGCGTGCGTTCGCCAGATTGACGTTGCGCACGTATGCGCCGCTCACCGCATACCCCGGCAGATACACATCGCCCGGCCCGAGGGGCAACCAGCCCACATGCGGCCGCATCCGCGGACCCGACTGGGGCCCGCGAACCGGGCCCGCGGCGGCTCCGCCCCGTGTCCACACCACCTGCGCCGGTGTGTAGATGGGCGCCACGACCCGCGGACCCGGGACCCAGCACCAGGCATTGTTCCAGTAGGCCCACCGCCCGTAATGAAACGGCGCAAATCCCCACGGTTCATCGTCGATCCAGGTCCAGCCCCAGGGGTAGATCCAGACCCAATGACCGAAGCGATACGGCGCCCATCCCGTCACGACGTTCGGGAACCACGCGTAGCCCCACTGCGCGGTACTCTCCCAGCTACCGTAGGTATCCAAGTCGTAGACCCCGACCATGTTCGCCGGGACGTACTGCGTCACCGTGGGTGCGGCCTGAGCCTCCTCCCGGTCGCGCGCCATCGACCACTCATCGAGCGCATCGGGCTCCCCGAGGGTGGCGTACACGACACTCAGGGTGTTCTGGCCACTGAAGGTGGCGCTCTGCTGCGCCGCAACGGGGTAGGTCTGCCCGCCGCCGCTCGCGAGCGCCTGCCCGCGGATCACCTCGACCCGCGTCATCTGCCCGGAGGCGAAAACGTGTACCCGGTAAGTCCCCGGTCTCTCGAGCGAGAGCGCCAGATTCGGCGTATCGACCTCGTCCTGCTCACCGTCCCGAAGCGTCCGCACGTGCACGATCACCGTACCGGCGGTGAGCTGCATCTGCGCGGTGCGCGCATCGAGATTGAGGAAGGAAAATCCAGTGCGACTGCCGAGGCGCACCACCGCATCGCCGAGTTCGATTTCGGCCCGCGAGTCCCAGTCGGTCCAGAGACGGTCACCGATCGTCACGGGGCGGTTCAGTTCGGCGGCAGCCCAGGAACGAGTCCCGGCCGGTTCGAACGACACGCTGCCGCCCACGTAGCTCAAGCGTCCGACGCGCGAGGGGGGGCTGCTCTGGGCACAGGCCATGCCCGCGGCCGCCGACCCCAGCACGGCCAGCATCGCCAGCACTCCAATTCGCTGCACTCTCATGACGTTGCCCCGCACCCTGCGGCGGACCGCGTCCACGGCGTTGCCGTCGCGCCCTTGTGCCCCCGCTCCTCGCCCGATTATGACACGACGCTCGAGCCTCGGCAGGACCGCCGGAGTGGAGCCTTCCGCAAAACCCCTGTCGCGTTGCGCGACGGACCTCACAGTTGACACCCCTGGACCGTCCTCGGGGCAGACCACTCACCGACGCCCATCCGCTTTCGTAGAATGACACCATGCCTACGCCCCGCCTACAGGCGCTGCACGTCTATCCGTTGAAGTCCGCCCGGGGTCTCTCGCTGGCGCGGACGACGGTCGGCGCGAGCGGACTGGCCTGGGACCGGCACTGGATGGTCGTACGTTCTGACGGCACCTTCCTCACCCAGCGGACCCACCCGCGCCTGGCACGCATCGCGACCGAGCTGACGCCAGAGGGGCTTCGCCTGAGCCGCGAGGACGGTGCGCCGCTGCTGCTGCCGTACCAAGCGCCACCGCCGGCGCGGCCGGTGCGGATCTGGCGGGATCTGTGCACCGGAATCGATGCCGGCGAGAGCGCCGCGGCCTGGGTCGGCGCGCTACTCGGTGAGCCCGTGCGCGTGGTGCACGCCCCGCCGAGTCCGGCACGCCACGCCGATCCGCACTACACCGGCCCCGATCCGCCCCCGCTCGCCTTCCCCGATGGCTTTCCGCTGTTGGTCTGCACGCAGGCGTCCCTCGATGCACTGAACGAGCGACTCGGCGCGCAGCTGTCGATGAGCCGCTTTCGCCCGAATCTCGTCCTGACGGGGGTCGAACCGTTCGCCGAGGACCGATTCGACACTCTGCGCATCGGAGAGGTGACGGTGCGCCTGGTCAAACCGTGTACACGCTGCATCATCCCCGCCCGAGACCCGCTGACGGGGGACGCCGACATCGATCCGATGCCGGTGCTGCGCAGCTTTCGCTTCGATCCACAGCTGCGCGGCGTGACATTTGGCGTGAACGCCGTGATCAGCGCCGGGGTGGGTGAGACGCTCGAGCGGGAGAGCCTCTGCGAGGTCACCTATCGGGACCGCTGACGGCAAGACCTGACCGCGCAGATCGGCGGTTCGGTCCGGACCCGCCTGACCCGCCCCTCTATAGCGCGCGGCCGGCCGGAGCGGCGTCTCGGTGCCGTGTTCCGCGCTGTTGCATCAGCCAGCACGGCGCCCCCGGCACGGTGGGCACGACCACCGGAATCGCTCGCGTTTGGATTCGTTTCTATGGGCCAGGTGCCGCCTGGCGTGCGTCGTTTGGCATTGAGCGCAGTGCGCCTCGGCCGATACAGTATCCTGGATTCCTTTCGCGGGAAGGCATCACGGCGGTGCGGCGCATGCAGGGTTCTCATAGGGGCGGCCACTGGAGGCGAGCGCATCCGGCCGGGCGCGAGCGCCCCGCAGAGTGCCGCATTTGAGCCTCGCGGGCACGCCCGCCCGACGAACCTGCGCTCTGCTGGCGTTCACCGCAGCGCTCACTCTGCCCTGCCTGGCCCAAGGTGCCGCCGCGAACAACGCCGCGCCTGCGGCGCACCGGACCGACACCCCTGGCCTGCCCTCGGACGCTGAACTCAAGCGCCGCGGTGCAGTGATCGGCCGGATCATCATCCACAACCAGAACATCTTCAACCTACACAACCCCAAGGACAACCATGCACTGTTCAGGCTCGCCAACCGCCTGCACCGGCGCACCCGTCGCAGCCTGATCCGCAAACAGTTGCTCTTTCACAGCGGGGAGCGCTTCTCGGCCCACCTGATCAATGAGTCGGCCCGGCTGCTGCGCGCCGATCCGTACTTCTACGACGCCTCGATCCGCCCGGTCCGCTACCACGACGGCAAGGTCGACGTACTGGTCACCACGCGGGACGTGTGGACCCTCAATCCCGGCTTCGACTTCTCGCGCAGCGGCGGCAAGAGCCGCACCGGGGTGCAGCTGGAGGATCTGAACGTGCTCGGCACGGGCACGGAACTGGCCTTGAAGCACCTGCACTCGGTGGACCGCAGCGAATCGGATGTCTCGGTTTCGAACGCACATCTGTTTGACGGCTGGACCGGCGTGTCGGCCGCCTACGGCAACCTCAGCGACGGGCGCAGGCGCCAGTTGATCGTCAATCGGCCGTTCTACGCACTCGAGACGCGCCATGCCGGCGGGCTCTCGCTCACCGATACCACCTTCGACCAACCTCTCTACGATCTCGGCCAGATCGTTGACCGGTTCTCCGAGCATGACCGACAACTGCAGGGCTACGTCGGCTGGTCGCGCGGTCTGGTGCGCGGTTGGAGCCGGCGCTTCAGCGTAGGCTGGACGGACGATGAGCACCACTTCGCACCCAGCTCGCTGTGGAGCGGCCCGACGCTGCTGCCGGTGAACCGCACGTTCATCTATCCCTGGTTCGAGTTCGATCTCATCCAGGACGAGTACGCGAAGCTGCACAACCACAACCAGATCGGCCGTACCGAGGATTTCGATCTGGGCGCGTATTTCACCGGGCGGGTGGGCTGGGCCGCACGGGGCTTCGGCTCAAGTCGCACGGAAGTGCCGTTCACGTTCACCACTGGGGACGGTTACGTGCTGCCGCACGGGGATACGCTGCTGGTCTCGGGCAACTTCTCCGGGCGGCTGCTGCACGGCACGCTCGAGAACGGCGTGCTCAGTGCGAGCGTGGTGAACTACGCCGAGCAGGGCCCGCAATGGCTGCTCTACACCGCGATGAGTGCCACCGCGGGGCGACGGCTCACGCTGGACAACCAGATCCTGCTCGGCGGAGACAGTGGCCTGCGCGGCTACCCGCTGCGCTACCAGGACGGCACGGCGCGAGCGCTCTTCACCCTCGAGGAGCGCTGGTTCAGCAACTGGTATCCGCTGCGACTGTTTCGGGTCGGGGCGGCGGTCTTCTTCGACATGGGCCGCACCTGGGGCCGCGCGCCGCTCGCGCAGCCGAGCCTGGGGTTACTGAAGGACGCGGGCTTTGGCCTCAGGCTCGGCAATGCACGCACCGCCTTCGGCAACGTCATCCACATCGATCTCGCCTTCCCGCTCGATGGGGGCTCGAACATCCAGCGGGTGCAGTTCCTGGTGCAGACCGAACGGCAGTTCTAACGCCGCGGTTTCATCCCCGGAGGCATCAGCACGGTGCCGTCCGACAAGCGTCGACCGGTCGGCGTCGGCGCGGCCGGCTCGGTCACGACCGCAAGCGCGACCGGCTCACTCTCGCGCCCGGCCGGCTCGGGAAGGCGAGTCGGCAGCACTTCGACCGCCAGTGAGACGGTGCAGGACTCACCGCCCGAGAGCGCTCCGACGGCCACCAACTGGCGGGCAATCTGCTGACCCGCCTCGTTGTGAACCGTCACCACGATGCTGTATTCGCAGGGCTCTTCCCCCGCCGGGTGACGGACCTGCCCGGCCACCTCGAACGCCCGGATCGCCGCCTCCTGACGCTGCGCGGCCTCGGCGTCAAAGCGCAGGTGATGCCGACATCCCGGGCAGACACTCAGGCTCTCGAGCACGACCGCCTTGCAGTGCGGACAGACGCGCGTCTTGCCCGCGCTCACCGGTCGAGCCGCGGCATTCATACCGTACCGGTGATCACCGACTCGCTCAGCGTATCGGCATCCGCACCGGCGTGCCAGCCGAACTCCACCTTACCGCGCATGCGCGCCCCAGAGGCCACGGTGAAGGAGCCCGCCTTGATGTCGCCCTCGATCCGTCCGCCCTCGCGCAAATCGACCTGCTCGGCCTCGACGATGTTGCCGATCAGCTCCCCGGCTACGATCACGGTCGCGGCCTTCACATGTCCTTCGATGCGCGCGCCAGGATCGAGCGTGAGCGTGCCGTCGATGTGCACATCGCCCTTGAAGCGCCCAGCGATGCGCACGTGCCCGGTGCCATTGACCTTGCCCTCGAGGGTCAGTCCGGCGGCGAGCACCGACTCCTTCGCCTCGGCGCGCTCCCGCCCGGTGCGCCGCGGGGCGTCCGGCACCGGCGTGATGCTCGGCGCGCTCTCGCGCGTCGCGGGTACCGCAGGAGCTGCTCCGCTGGCGAAGCCTGAGCCGGGTGAGTTTGAATCTTTCCACAACGCCATGAGAACCCCCAGATGTTCGGGTAGCTGAAGTCAGTTACCCGCAAGGTACCGCGATCGGCGCGTGAGAACCAGTGTCTTTAAGCGACGACACCGTCAGTGTGACGCCGCTCACACCCGCCCCTCACGCATCGATCAGCTTCAGCAGCTCCTCGGTCTTCTCGCGCATCAACGTCTCGCTGCCGCGACTCTCGACATTCAAACGCACCAGCGGCTCGGTGTTGGATCCGCGCAGGTTGAAGCGCCACTCGGGGAACTCCATCGACAGCCCATCGGTGTGATCGACGGCGAGCGCGCTTTGCGCATACCGATGCTGCACGCGCTCGAGAATCGAGCGCGCATCGCCTGCGAGCTTGCGGTTGATTTCCCCACTGGCCGGAAAACGCCGCATGCGTTCGCCCACCAGCGCCGAGAGCGGCCCGCGCTCGGCGATCACCTGCAGCGCCACCAACCATGGGATCATGCCGCTGTCGCAGTAGGAGAACGCGCGGAAGTAATGATGTGCGCTCATCTCCCCGCCGTAGATGCCGTCCACCTCGCGCATCTTCTGCTTGATGAACGCATGTCCCGAGCGACACAACACCGGCTCACCGCCGTGTTCGCGCACGATGTCGATGGTGTTCCAGGTCAGACGCGGATCGTGCACGATGCGCCCGCCGCGCTCGCGCCTCAAGAACACCTCGGCGAGTAGACCGACGAGGTAATACCCTTCGATGAAGGTGCCGTGCTCGTCGAAGAAGAAGCACCGGTCGTAATCCCCGTCCCAGGCGAGCCCGACATCCGCCCCGCTCTTGCGCACCAGCGCGGCGGTGGCCGCGCGATTCTCCTCGAGCATCGGGTTGGGAATACCATTCGGAAAGGTGCCATCGGGCGTGTGGTTGATTTTGATGAATTCGAACGGCAAATGCGGCTCGAGCGCATCGATCGCGATCCCCGCCCCGCCATTGCCGGGGTTCACCACCACCTTGAGCTTGCGCAATTTACGCAGATCGACGTAGCCGAGCAGGTGCTCGATGTAACGCTCGCGAATGTCGAGCGTGCGCTCGCGACCGAGTGTGGCGGCCTTGCCCGGGAGGCTCCCGGCGGCAATCATGTCGCGCATCTCGTTCAGTCCCGTGTCGGAACTCACCGGGCGCGCCTCGCCACGCACGAACTTCATGCCGTTGTAGTCCGACGGGTTGTGGCTGGCGGTGACCATGATGCCGCCATCGAGCTCGTAGGCGAAGGTCGAGAAATAGGCCGCCTCGGTTCCCCAGAGTCCGATGTCGAGTGCATCGGCGCCGCAGTCGGTGAGCCCGCGCCGCACCGCAGCGGCGAGTGCGGGGCTGGTGAGGCGGATGTCATAGCCCACCGCCACCTGCCGCGGCTTGACCAGCGCGCAGAATGCCCGGGCGATGTCGTACGCCAGGGTCTCGTTGATTTCATCGGGAATGCGGCCGCGAATGTCGTAGGCCTTGAACGCGTTGAGATTCGGCATGCGTGCTCCTGGCGAGAGGGTGAAGGATTGCAGGTGCCGGCAGCAAGGGCAACCCCTGCGGTCGGCCGCAGCGCGGCTCGGGGAAGCGAAATGCGCACCGCGCGCGCACCGCGTAGACTGCCTTCCGGTTCGCTTCTGGCCCGGTGAGGTTCGCCATGACCGAAGAATCGAGCAGCCGCGCCGAGGCGCGGCCCCAGCGTCACCGCATCAGCGTCGAGAATTACCATCGCATGAGCGAGCTCGGCCTGCTCGGCCCCGATGCCCCGCTCGAGCTCATCGAGGGCACGATTTTCGATCTCGCGCCGGCGAGCCACGCACACCGCACGATGGTGCGGCAGCTCGAGGCGCGGTTGCGCGCCGCGGTGCTCGGCCAGGCGAGCATCCTGCACCGCGCCCCGATCCTTCTCGCCGAGGACTCCGAGGCCGCCCCGGACCTCGCGGTACTGCGAGCCGGCCGCGACAGCGCCCACCCCCGGCAGCCATCGGCTGCCGACGCGCTCCTCTTGATCGAGGTCAGCGAGGCCACCTGGCATTACGATCGCGACACCAAAGTGCCCCTCTACGGCCGGCACGGCATCCCCGAGGTGTGGCTGATCGACCTGACGAGCGCGACTCTGCATTTCTTCCGCGCGCTCACCGGCGGGCATTACACCGAGGAGTCCGTGACCGAACATCCGGGTGTGACCTTCCTGCCGGGGCTGATGGATGTGGCGGTC
The DNA here is from genome assembly GCA_049964755.1 of Steroidobacteraceae bacterium. GTDB lineage: Bacteria > Pseudomonadota > Gammaproteobacteria > Steroidobacterales > Steroidobacteraceae > 13-2-20CM-66-19. The sequence goes on from JBMFWZ010000027.1 coordinate 31,017, forward strand.
GACCTCGAGGGGCTCTTTCCGGGCGCCTGAGCGCCCCCAGGGCGCACGCCCGCCGGATCGGCCTCACCGGGGGCGCATCAGGTATCCTGGGCGCCCCCGACCCCGACCCGAGATTGCAATGCTCAAGACTCTGCTTCAGGCCAAGCTCCATCGTGTACGCGTCACCGAGGCGGACCTCAACTACGAGGGCTCCTGCGGGATCGACGAGGCGCTGCTTGAGGCCTCGGGCATTGTCGAGTTCCAGTACATTGAGCTCTACAACGTCTCAAACGGCGAGCGGTTCTCGACTTATGCCATCCGCGCCCCCCGCGGCAGCGGCACCATCAGCTTAAACGGCGCAGCCGCACGCCGGGCCATGGTGGGCGACCTGCTGATCATCTGCGCGTACTCGCAGTACTCCGAGGCCGAGCTCGCGGCGCACCGTCCGGTCGTCGTGCTCGTCGATGAGCACAATCGGCCCCGCCCGGCGGGACTAAAGGCGCGCTCAACCCCCTGAGGAGACGGCCGAACACCCCGGCCCACCTCGTCGGCTGCGCGCCGTGGGTTGCTCGAGCACCGTGTCCCCGACCCATGCTCGCACTTGCGAGGGTGTTCGGTCACGGATGGGCTTTCATGCGCCTCGCGCAGCTGAAGCCCGGTGGGTGCGCCCCCCATGGGAATTCAATAGGTACCGCGCAGCAATCCGCGCCGGCGCGCGGCGGATTCCGGCTTTGATTTCCATTCACGTCGTGAATGATTGTAATTCACGCCATGAATAATCTTCCGCGCTGGGTGAGTGCTGCGCTGGCGGCCCGACTGAAGGTGATGCCGGCCGTCAGCCTCACGGGCGCCCACCAGACCGGCAAGAGCACGCTGGCAGAACACCTGTTCGACGAGCACCGGCGCTTTGCGTCTCTCGACGATCTGGACATCCTGGATCTGGCCGGACGCGACTCCCAGGCCCTGCTCAGCCCATGACGCTGGACGAAGTGCAGCGCGAGCCTGATGTGCTGCGCGCGGTCAAACGATCGATCGACCGCAATCGCTCACCGGGCCGACTCCTGCTCACCGGAGCGGCGAACCTGCTGCTCATGCGGGGCGTCTCGCAGTCATTGGCGGGCCGAGCGAGCTCCCTGACGCTGTGGCCGATGACGCGCCGCGAGCAACGCCGTGCGCGAAGGATCATCCTCCTGCGAGGGCGTCGACGGAGCGGCAGGGTCCCCCGCCGGGCGGAAGCTTCCCGTCGGTCCGGACCTGGATCTGCAGGACCTCGCGCAGACCTGCAGCCCCTCCCCCGCACTGAATCCGCGTCCTACGCGCCCGTCAGGTAGCGGTACTGCGCCTCAGTGAGCGGTACCACGCTCAGTCGTCCCTGACGGACCAGCGGGGAGTCGCGAAAGAGCGCGCACGCCTTGATCTGCACAAGGGGCACGGCCTGCGCCAACCGCCGCGTCACTTTGATCGTGACGCGCGGCTCGTGATCCTCGGCTCCCTCGATTGACCGGACGGTCGCGGTGCCGACCGCGCTGCGCACATCGGCCGTCTCGTAGATCACCAGCCGGTCCCCGGACTGCATTCCGCGCAACACCTTCAGCGCCGCCGGATTGGCCACACCGTCCCAGATCGTTTCCTTTTCGCGCTCCAGATCAGCGAAGGCATAGTCCGAAGGTTCTGTCTTGAGCAGGTAATGCGCGGACACGGGTTCTCCTCTGGCGACGGCGCGAGCCCGCCCGGGAGGGGCTGGGCAATCGATCGAGATACTACACCGTGTTCTGAGCCGCCCCAGGGCATTGCGGAACGCTTCGGGCCTGGATCGGGCCACAAGGGCGGGCAGTCATGAAGACCTCGTCAGGCTTGCGCAGAGCGGCGTGGTACATCAGTCACCGATGGACGGCCCTGAAACTCCTCGCGCAATCGAGGTTCCGCAAGCGAACCGAGTGGGAGCCTCTAGTCACTGCGCCTGCGCAGATCGGCCTGGTCGATGGCAATGCGGTGGAGCGAGTCAACGACACAGATCAGATCGGCGATTGGGAGGAGGCCGACAAACCGGTGCGACTGCGGCTCCATGCGATTCGCACATGGTTTGCGCAACAGCTCAACCGCGCTCAGCCGCGTGAACACGAGGCGAATGCCTTGCCCGTTGATTACTTCCTGGCGTTTGTGCGTCTGTACGCAAAATGACGCGCACTCGAACTGAGTGAGCGCGACTGTAACGACCGGCCGAGTTCGGCCCTGAATTGCGTCCGCAGACGTGACTCGGACCGGGTTGAGCGCCCCAGCGAATGGCCGGCGGCGATCACTATTGCTATTGATAACATATTTTATCAGGATGAACTCCATGATATCCTCCGTGCCATGAGACCCTCCGAAGCGCTCACGCTGCACCGTGCCGCCTTAAGGGAGCTCCTGAACCGTCACGGCTTCAGGCAGCCGCGCGTATTCGGCTCGGCACTTACCCGAACGGACACCGAGGAGAGCGACCTCGATGTGCTCGTCGAGCCCGTGCGTGGCACGACGCTATTCACCCTGGCGACTCTCGAGGATGAAGCCCGCCAGCTGACGGGCGTGCGCGTGTCGGTGCTCACGCCCGGCTTTCTCTCGCCAAAATTCCGGGACAGAGTACTCGAGCAGGCCCAGCCGCTATGAGCCACCCCGAGCGGCTCGGGGACTATCTCGAGCACATCGCCGGCGCGATCGAGCGCGCGATACGCTACGTCGGCGACCTCGACGACCTCGCCATGCTGGAACAGGACGAAAAGCCCAGGACGCCATCGTGCGCGCCCTCACAGTGATCGGCGAAGCGGCGGTTAAGATTCAAAAGGATGCGCCGCAGTTCGTGGTCGTGCATCCGGAGCTGCCGTGGAACCAGCTGCGCGGCATCCGCAACAA
>JBMFWZ010000028.1:0-32836 GCA_049964755.1 Steroidobacteraceae bacterium
AAAGCGCGTTCGCCCGCTCGCTCTGGCCCGATGCGCAGCGCGCGGCGCGCCAGCTCGGTGTGAGCCCCGTGAGCCTCATTGCCCAGGCCGCGCTCGAGACCGACTGGGGGCGCAATCTGCCGCGCACCGCGACCGGCACCACCAGCAATAATCTCTTTGGAATCAAGGCCAGCGGCGGCTGGAGCGGCTCGAGTGTCACGAGCGGCACCCATGAGTATCGCAACGGCATCGAGACCTCGACCCAGGCGCAGTTCCGCGCCTATGGCAGCTGCAGCCAGTGCTTTAAGGACTACACCGCGCTGCTCAGCAGCAATCCGCGCTACGCCGGGGCCCTGGGCACGGGCAACGATGTCGGCGCCTTCGCCACCGCCCTGCAGCACGGCGGCTACGCCACCGACCCGAATTATGCCCGTAAGCTCACCGAGGTCGCCGCGACGCTCACGCACGCCCTTTCGGCCCAGACGGACACCGGAGCGCTAAAGCTTGCCGCTGTTCAGCCGATGACTACCAGCAGTCGATCGCTCTGAGGGCCCTGAAGTATGGCTGACCTGCTTTCCACCAGCGTCTCTGGCCTGCTCGCCTTCCAGCAGGCCCTCGACGTTACCAGCAACAATATCTCCAATTCCGCGACACCGGGCTACAGCGTCGAGACCGCCAATCTCGTCGAACAGCCCGGTCAGTTCACCGGCTCGGGCTTCAGTGGCGGCGGCGTCGCGGTGCAGAGCACCACGCGCGCATACAGCGCGCAGCTGACCGAGCAGGTGCGCTCCTCGCAGTCGAGCTACTCGAGCTTCAATACCCTCGCCACGCAAGCCCAGCAGATCGACAACATGCTGAGCGACTCCACGACGGGCCTGTCGGCGAGTCTGCAGAACTTCGTCAATGCCCTGCAGACGGTCTCGACCTCCCCGACCTCGACACCGGTTCGCCAGGCGCTGCTCAGTCAGGGTCAGGCGCTCGCCCAGCAGCTGCAGAACTACGACGCGCAGATCAACCAGTACGGCTCGCAGCTCGAGTCCCAGATCGCGAGCGATGTGTCGCAGATCAATACGCTGTCGACCAATATCGCAAACCTGAACCAGCAGATTGCCACCGCATCAGCGAGCGGACAGACCCCCAATCAGCTGCTCGATCAGCGCGGTACGCTGATCGATAAGCTGAGCCAGTACGTCTCCGTGCAAACCGTTGCCCAGGCGAACGGCATGACGGACGTGTACATCGGTAACGGACAGGCGCTCGTCTCGAGCGGCACCGCCCAGCAGCTCACCACTCTTCCGGGCACCTATAATCCGAGCGAACTCGGCATCGGCATCCAGAGTTCTACCGGCGTGGCGAACCTCACCACCGAGATGACTGGCGGGGAGCTCGGTGGCCTCCTGAGTGCACGCAGCCAGGTCCTGGACCCCACCCAGAGCGCGATTGGCCAGATCAGCGTGGCGGTCGCGACGCTGGTCAATCAGCAGCAGACCAGCGGCATGACCCTCACCGGCACGGCCGGGCAGCCGATGTTCACCGTGGGCGGCGTCCAGGTCCTTGCGGCCAGCGGAAATGCCGGCAGTGCGACGATCAGCGCCAGCCGCACCTCCCTCAGCCAGCTGACCACGGACAACTACCAGCTGCAATACACCGGCGGCAGCTGGCAACTGAAAGACACCACCACCGGGCAACCCGTCCCCATGACCGGCAGCGGGACCGCACTGAGCCCATTCACCGCCGCCGGCATGTCCTTCGTGATCAGCGGGACCGCCGCGGCGAACGATAGCTACCAGATTTCACCGACGGCCGGGGCGACCGCCGGGCTCACCATGCAGCTCACGGACCCGTCTCAGATCGCTGCGGCCTCGATGGTGCAGGCCAGCGCCGGAACGGCGAACACCGGTACCGGCGCCGTCGGCTCCGCGGGGGTGACCAGCCCGGCGAATTATGTCGCCGGCACCTACACGGTGACCTTCAGCAGCCCCACGCAGTACACGGTCACGAACGGCGCCACCCCCGTCAGCTCAGGCACCTACACCAGCGGGAGCCCGATCAGCTTCAACGGGCAGCAGGTCACGCTCACCGGCACGCCGGCCGCAAACGATACCTTCACCATCAGCCCGAACAGCACCGCGAACATAGGCGACAACAGCAACATGCTCGCCATGATCAGCGGGCTGTCCTCCAAGGCGCTCGCCGGCGGCACGGCCTCCGTGAACGACACCGCCACGAACCTCGTCAGCCAGGTCGGTGTCCTCACCCAGCAGGCGCAGAACAACGCCTCGGCGCAACAGGCCGTCAACCAGGAGGCGACCACGGCCCGCAGCAACGCCACGGGCGTGAACCTCGATCAGCAGGCCGCCGACATGCTGCGCTACCAGCAGGCCTACCAAGCGATGGCGCAGGTGATTTCCATGTCGAATCAAATGTTTACCTCCCTCATCCAAGCCGTCGGGTAACGCCGTGACCATCTCGACTCTGTCCTTCCAGATGAATGCAGCGAACCAGATGGAAGCGCTGCAGACTGCGATGGCGAAGACGCAAACCCAGCTGTCGACCGGCAAGCAGATTCAAAACGCCGCCGACAATCCGGTGGGCATGTCCGAAGTCATACAGCTGAATACGCAACTTTCCGCCTCGCAACAATATGTCGCGAACGGAACCTTGGCGAACACGAGCCTTAGCCTGGAAACCCAGGCATTGAGCGACGCGACCAATACTCTGCAGAGTGCGCGCAGCCTGCTCGTCGAGGCCAACAACAGCTCGTTGAACGCAAACCAGCGACAGGCCATTGCCACTCAGCTCAACCAGCTGCAACAACAGCTGGTCAGCATTGGCAATCAGCAGGACGCACAGGGAAACTACCTCTTCAGCGGCTACGCCAGCGGCACCCAGCCCTTTGCGCAGAATGGCACCTCGGTCACCTACCAAGGCGCCGCCGAGGTCAATCAGGTACAGCTGAGTGCCGATCAGAGCATCTCCGCCGGTGACACCGGCAGCGCGGTCTTCATGAACATCCCGGCGGGCAACGGCACGTTCACCGTCGCTGCCGCCCCAAGCAATACGGGCACCGCATCACTGAGTCCCGGTACCCTGACCAATCCCTCCGCTTGGGTTCCGGGCAACTACACAGTCACCTTCGGCACGGGCAACACCTACCAGATCACCAACGCGTCGGGCACCACAGTATCCTCTGGAACGTATGCACCGGACGCCGGTGGCAACTTCACCATTTCCTTCAACGGCGCACAGCTTCCATTCAGCGGCGCTCCGGCCGTCAACGATCAATTCACTGTCGCCACTGCCGGCACGGCCAGCGCGTTCTCGACCATTGCCAGCGCCATCAGCACTCTGAATTCCACGACGCTTAGCTCTGCACAGATCACCACGAAACTCAACACCGCCCTGCAACAGCTCGACGGTGCGATCAACAACTTCGACCAGGTGTCGGCCTCGGTCGGGGCGCGCATCAATGCGATCTCGGCCACCGCAACCGCGGCGCAAAGTCAGCAGACCTCCGTGCAGACGACGATTTCACAGATTTCGGACACGAATTACGCGGCTGCGACTACCAAGTTATCCACCGAAGAACTCGCACTGCAGGCCGCTCAGGCGTCTTACGCCTCGATGATGCAGCTGACGTTATTCAAATATCTCTGATCCTGACCGGCACGCCGCCCTTGCAGACCCCCATACTGTGACCCACTTCTCATTTTCATCACCCTCCCCTCGGACGACTCAAGTCCTCGTTCAACCGTCCGATAACGGTGCTGAACGGGATACGCGCACAACCCACGCCTCCCGCCAGCGCGACGGACGGGTGTCCGGAGCCTGACTTAAGACTTCAGGAGCACTGAACCATGTCACTCGTCCTCAATACGAATATTGACGCGCTCATTGCGCAGAACAGCCTCACAAGCTCGGGCAGCCAGCTGACGACCGCCCTGCAGCAGTTGTCCTCCGGCCTGCAGATCAACAGCGCCGCCGACAACGCGGCCGGCTACGCGATCGCGCAGGGAATGACCTCCCAGATCAACGGCCTCAATACCGCCACCAACAACACCAATGATGGCGTATCCCTCACGCAGACTGCGCAGGGATCGCTGCAGCAGATCACCAATGACCTGCAGACCATGCGCAACCTCGCGGTGCAGTCGTTGAACGCGACGAACAGCTCGCAGGATCGCGCCGACCTCAATCAGCAGTTCCAGCAGCTCTCCGCGGACATCAACCAGGTCGCCCAGACCGCGTCCTTCAACGGCGTCAATCTGCTCGACGGCTCCTTCCAGGGCGCGACCTTCCAGGTGGGCGCCAATGCCGGCCAGTCGATCACGGTCGGCGCGGTCGCGAGCGCCAGCACTACGGCGATCGGCAACTACTACACTGGCACGCAGGCGGCCGCGAACTCGTCTGTCCTCACGGCCACAGGCACCACGCTGTACAACAGCACCGCAGGGGTCGCCGGATCCTACAATTCGACCACGCTGGCCGGCACCACCGGCCTCGGCACGGCGGTCAACGGCAGTTCGGTCACGCTGTCCGTCAGTGTCGATGGCACCAGCTACAATACGAATGCGATCACGCTGACCGGCAACCAGGCGACTGACCTGACGAGCATCGCCGCGGCGATCAACCAGGCGGTGAGCTCTGTCGGTGGAGTTGTCGCGACCGTCAACGCCGCGGGTACCGGAATCCAGCTCAATGGCACCTCCGCCGCGGGCACGGGCCTTCTCGTCACGTTCTCGGTCGCAAGCGCGACCAATGCCTCGGGCAACTCGGTCACCGCGGGCGCCAGCACGCTGGGAGCCCTAGGCGTTGACACCGCTGATGTCATCGGCGCGTACGCGACTGGCGCCACCCCCCCGACGAACAACTTCACCAGCACACTTAGCGGCGCGGTCACCACGGCCGGCACTGGCACGGCCACCGTAGTCATTAGCGGCTCCACGTATACGACAGCCGCATTCAGCGTTAGCACCACCAATACAACCACCGCCGCGAACCTCGCGAGCGCCCTCAATAGCGCCTTGGCGGGCACCAATTACACCGCGAGCAACGCATCAGGCACTAGCAGTATCGTTATCTCCGACAGCGACACGGGCACATCGTTTACGCTTAGTTCGGCGACCATCACTCCCACCGGCACGGGCGGGTATACCGCAAGCACCCCACTGGCGCTGAGCATCGGAAATTCAACTCCGACTGCGGGAGTTCCCGGGACCACGGCGGCCGCATCCTCGGGCACTCAGTACCTGAGCGGCGTCAATGTCACGACCGTGGATCAGTCCAACCTCACGCTGATCTCGATCGACAATGCGCTGCAGCAGCTCGCCACCAGCGGCGCAGCGCTCGGCGCATACCAGAACCGGTTCCAGGCGGCCGTCACGGGACTGCAGACGGACTCGCAGAACCTCTCCGCCGCCAAGAGCCAGATCGTGGACACGAACTACGCGCAGGCGACCTCGAACCTGTCCAAGGCGCAGATCCTGCAGCAGGCGGGTACGGCGATGGTGGCTCAGGCGAACACGATCCCGCAGAACATACTGACGCTGCTGCAGAAGCTGCCGTAAGGATGCCGAGCGGTTCGGCATGAGGCACCTGCCTCGAACAGGGACTCCGGGGGGCGAGCGCCGTAAGGCCTCGCCCCTTGGGCTTTTCGCCCGGGGCGCATGGACGACCCGTGGCACCGACTCATCGGATCCGCGTTAGGAGCGCCCCGCATGTCGAGCTCTTCCACCTCTCCGGTTACCGTCGCGAGCAGCACCAGCGCTGGGGCGGCCGGCGGCTCGGTCATCAATGTCGCCTCCCTGGTATCGCAGCTGGTCGCCGCCACGCAAGCGCCCCAGGAGGCGCTCATCAAGCAGCAGACTCAGTCGCTCACCACCGAGATCTCCTCGGTCGGCCAGTTGAAGAGTGCGCTCTCCACGTTCCAGTCTTCGCTGGCGGCGATCGACACTCCGGCCGCGTTCGGTTCGCTGAGCGCCACGAGCAGCGCTCCCACGGCCTTCACCGCGACCGTGGGATCCGGCGCAACGCTCGGCTCGTATAGCGTGTCGATCAGCCAGCTCGCCCAGGCACAGCAGATCGTCTCGAGCACTGCGTACAGCAGCGGTTCGGCCACCGTCGGCACCGGCACGCTGCAGTTGTCCCTCGGCGGCAGCAACTTCTCCGTCGTCGTCGGCAGCAGCAACGACACGTTGTCCGGTATTGCGGCGGCGATCAATTCCGCGAGCGGCAATCCCGGCATTCAAGCGAGTGTCGTGACCGGCACGAGCGGTGCGCACCTGGTGCTCACCTCAACGCTCACCGGTGCCGCCAACACCATGTCGATCACTGAGACCGACAGTGGCACCGGCCTGTCCACGCTCACCTACGGAAGCGGCAGCACGAATTACACTCAGCAGACGGCCGCCCAGGATGCCAGTTTCAGCATCGCCGGCGTTAGCTACACGAGCCCCAGTAATACCGTCACCGACGCGCTCAGCGGTGTGACGCTGAATTTGCAGGCCACGACGTCCTCGGCGGCTAGCCTGACGGTCGCGGACAATACCACGACGATCACGGCTAATATTCAGGCGTTCGTCGATGCCTACAACACAATGCAAGGCACTCTCTCTCAACTCGGCGGATTCGATGCGACCACCAGCACGGCCGGTCCGCTCATGGGTAACGCGGCACTGACGGATGCACAAAGTCAGATTCAGTCCACGCTCTACGGATTCGTCAATACGGGCTCCTCGACCTACACCAGCCTGGCGAGTATTGGCATCACCAGCAACAGCGATGGCACGCTGAGCCTCAATTCCGCGCAGCTCTCGGTCGCACTGAACACGAATTTCAGCGCGGTCAGCAATCTGTTCAGTGGCGCGGGCGGCATCGCCTCTGGGCTCAATACCGTGCTCAACAGCGAGCTCGGCAGCAACGGACCGATCGCCTCTCTCAGCCAATCTCTGGTGCAGCAGAACAATGCGCTCACTCAGCAGAGCCAGCAGCTCACCCAGCAGATGAGCATGCTGCAGGCGAGTCTCACTCAGCAGTATTCGGCACTCAATGCGCTGCTCTCACAGTTGCAGACCACCTCATCGTACCTGACGCAAGCATTCGCAACGCTGCCGAACGCTCCTAAGGGAACCTCGAGCGGTTGACGACACGGCGGCTCAAGTTGACGGTGTCCGAGCCGCTACAGTAGTCACTAGCACAAAGAGCGACAATACGTGAGTCCGTACTCTGCGCAATCAAAGGTCGCTGCTTATCGCAGCGTCAATGCACACGGCATCGTGGCGAGCGCCGACCCGCACACGCTGGTGCTGACTCTGTTCGATGCGATCCTCGGCCGGCTGATCACGGCGCGCTCGTGCATCGAGCAGGGCCAGATCAGCCGCAAGGCGGGGCTGCTGCACAGCTCCGTGGTGCTGCTCGGTGAGCTGCGCGGCAGCCTCGATTTGCAGCGCGGCGGCGCGCTCGCCCAGAATTTAAGTGATTTGTATGACTACATGGTGCGCCGTCTCCTGCAGGCCAGCGCGAATGACGATTCGGCCGCGTTGGGCGAGGTGCAGAGTCTTTTGAGCGAGATCCGCGAAGCGTGGGCGGCCATTGGACCTGAGGTGAGAGGTCAGCCGGCACGGGCTGCCGCGGACTGAACAGGCTGCGGTCGCATAGAAAGCTCCGCTCTTCAGCGACACGTTGGGGCTGGATGTAGATTATGAGCAACGAAGAACAGGGCGGCCTTTCGATCGGCGCTGCGGGAAGTTTGGGATTCGGCTCGACGACGAGCGGCGACACGGGCGTGATTGCGTCCCGGGCGCAAAACATCGGGGCACGCGCGGCCACGACGCAGAGCACCGTGAGTTCACCCGATGCGATCCATCAGTCTCTGGCGCAGATCAACGAGCGCCTCGCGGCCACCGACCATGTACTGGTCCTGCGTGTCGACGCCGTGACGGGCCACACCATTGCCGAGATTCAAAATGCGGTCACGGGACAAGTGCTGCAGCGCGTTCCCAGTCAGGATCAGCAGCACCTGGCGGACCTGCTGGCGGCGTGGGCGCACGGACACAGCATCCTCGCGGATGTGGTGGCCTGAGCAGAGCATCCGCTCCAAGGGGCGCGCGCCCCATCACGATCACGGCGCGAGCAGCGTCATTGCACGAATCGGCGCGCGTTTCTGAACAGGCGCATCCAGCCGCTGTATTCTCCCGCCCGCTGCGCTCGCCAGGAATTCTGCGCCGAGCGCACCGAGCGCTCGGGGTGCGGCATGGTGATCGTCACTCGGCCGTCGGCATTACTGAGCGCTGCGATACCTGAGGGCGATCCGTTCGGATTGTACGGGTAGCTCGTCGCGGGGTTGCGGTGGTGATCGACGTACCGCACCGCCACCAGAGTGCTGCTCAGGCAGGCCGCCTCATTCGCCGCGCTCGCAAATTCCGCTCGGCCTTCCCCGTGCGCCACGGCGATTGGCAGCACGGAGCCCGCCATGCCCTGAAGCAGCACGGACGGTGAACTGAGGATCTCCACCAGCGTCAGGCGCGACTCGTACTGCTCGCTGCGATTGGTGACGAAACGCGGCCAGTGCTCGGTGCCCGGAATGATGCGCTTCAGCGCGGCGAACATCTGGCAGCCATTGCATACGCCGAGCGCAAAGGTGTCGCGGCGCTCGAAGAACGCCTGGAACTGCTCGCGCAGCGCCTCGTTGAAGAGAATCGACTTCGCCCACCCCTCTCCGGCGCCGAGGACGTCACCGTACGAGAACCCGCCGCAGGCGACCAGGCCGACGAAATCGCGCAACGCGTGCCGGCCTGCGATCAGGTCAGTCATGTGCACGTCGTAGGGCGCAAATCCGGCACGCTCGAAAATCGCGGCGGTCTCGTTGTGGCTGTTCACGCCCTGCTCGCGCAGCACCGCGAGCCGCGGACGGGTCGTGCCGCCGATGTACGGCGCGGCGATATCTTCCTCGGGATCGAAGCGCAGATCGACCGTCAGGCCCGGATCGCGCTCATCGGTCTGAGCCGCGTATTCTTCATCCGCGCAACTCGGGTCATCGCGCAACCGGCGCATCTGCCAGGAGGTCTCCGACCACGCCGCGCGCAGATCCCGCCAGGATTCGTTGAGCAGTACGCGCCCGGCGCACCGAACCTGCACGTGCATCGTGCGCTGCGGTGTGCCGAGCTGCAGCGCGTAATCGGTCAGGCCGTGGCGCACCAGCACCGCGCGCCATGCGTCCTCCTGGCCGGCATCGATTTGCAGCACGACGCCGGGCTCCTCAGCGAACAGCTGCGCGAGCGGCTCACCCCGCCCGGCGGGCAGTTCGATCTCGAGCCCGCAGTGCCCGGCGAACGCCATCTCGAGCAGCGTCACGATGAGTCCACCGTCGGATCGGTCGTGATAGGCGAGCACCCGTCCGGCGCGCCGCAGCTCAGTCAGGGCGGCGGCGAGACGGATCAGCAGCTGCGGATCCTCGAGATCCGCCGGTTCGCTGCCCATCGCCCCGTACACCTGGGCGAGCGCCGAGCCGCCCAGGCGCTGCCGGCCGAAGTCGATCAGCCACAGCGCCGTCGGCACGTCAGTGCGCAAGACCGGTGTGAGCGTCTTGCGCACATCGCCAACGGGTGCAAACGCGGAGATGATGAGCGACACCGGTGCGACGACGCTCTTCTCCAGGCCCTCCTCGCTCCAGCGCGTGCGCATCGAGAGGGAGTCCTTGCCGACCGGAATCGCGATCCCGAGCGCCGGACACAGCTCGCGGCCGACGGACCGGACCGTCTCGTAGAGCGCGGCGTCCTCACCGGGCTCGCCGCACGCGGCCATCCAGTTCGCCGAGAGGCGGATCTCGCTCAGCCGCTCGACGTCGGCCGCCAGAATATTCGTGATGGCCTCGGCCACGGCCAGACGCCCCGAGGCGGGTGCATCGAGCACGGCCACCGGCGTACGCTCGCCGATCGCCATCGCCTCGCCGCGCAGGCCCTCGTGATCGGCCAGCGTGACCGCCACGTCGCTCACCGGCACCTGCCACGGGCCGACCAGCGGATCGCGGCTGATCAGCCCGCCGACGGTGCGATCCCCGATGGTGATGAGGAATGTCTTGTCGGCGACCGCCGGTAAGCGCAGCACCCGATAGAGCGCCTCCCGCAAATCGAGCCCTGCGGTGGCGAACGAATGACGCGGCTGCACCACGCTCTGCACGTCCCGAGTCATGCGCGGCGGCTTGCCGAGCAGCACCTCGAGCGGCATGTCCACCGGGTCCTCACCGAGGAGCGGATCGCGCACGGTGAGCCGACCGGTATCGTCGAGCTCGCCGATCAGGGCGAACGGGCAACGCTCGCGCTCGGCGATGGCGCGAAACGCGGGCAGATCCCCGGCCGTCACGAGCACTACGTAGCGCTCCTGCGCCTCGTTGCACCACAGCTCGAGCGGCGAGAGGCCGGACTCGGCGCTCGGGATGGCGCGCAGATCGACGCGCGCACCGCGCTGACTGTGCGCGACGGCCTCCGGCACGGCGTTCGACAGCCCACCGGCCCCGACGTCGTGGATCAGCAGAATGGGGTTGGCCTCACCGAGTGCCCAACAGCCGTCGATCACTTCCTGAGCGCGCCGCTGGATCTCGGCGTTGCCGCGCTGCACGGAGGCGAAATCGAGCTCCGCATGGGAGGCGCCGCTGCCCACCGAGGAGGCCGCCCCGCCGCCGAGGCCGATCAACATCGCCGGACCGCCGAGCACGATCAGCTGTGCACCCGGGGGGATATCGCACTTCTCCACGTGCGAGCGGCGCACGTTGCCGAGCCCGCCGGCGATCATGATGGGCTTGTGGTAGCCGCGCACGCGCTCGGGCGCATCGCCCGCGCAGTGCTGCTCGAAGGTGCGGAAATAGCCGCAGATCGCCGGCCGGCCGAACTCATTGTTGAACGAGGCGGCGCCGATCGGTGCCTCGAGCATGATCTCCAGCGCCGAGGCGATGCGCCCCGGGCGGCCGAACGGCTGCTCCCAGGGTCGCTCGTAGCCGGGCAGGTGCAGATTCGAGACCGAGAAGCCGGTGAGTCCCGCCTTCGGCTTTGCGCCGCGCCCCGTGGCACCCTCGTCGCGGATCTCCCCACCCGAACCGGTCGCAGCGCCCGGAAACGGCGAGATCGCGGTCGGGTGGTTGTGCGTCTCCACCTTCATCAGGATATCGATCGGCTCGCGGCTCGTGCGGTACGCCCCGCTCGCAGGGTCGGCAAAATAGCGCATTCCCTCGGCCCCCTCGATCACCGCGGCATTGTCGCGGTACGCCGAGAGCACGCCCTCGGGGTGGCGCTCATGGGTATAGCGGATCATGGCGAACAGCGACTCGCTCTGCTCGCGTCCGTTGATCACCCAGCGCGCGTTGAAGATCTTGTGGCGGCAGTGCTCGGAGTTCGCCTGCGCGAACATCATCAGTTCGGCATCACTCGGATCGCGCCCGAGCTGGGCGAAACTCGCCAGGAGATAATCGATCTCATCGGCCGAGAGAGCGAGTCCCATCTGACGGTTGGCCTGCTCGAGCGCTGGCCGCCCGCCGGCGAGCGCCACTCTGCGCAGCGGCTGCGGCGGGGCGTGATGGAACAGCCGACCGGCCTCGGTGGGCTCGAGCAGCGCCATTTCGGTCATGCGGTCGAAGAGTGCTGCGGCCAGACGCCTCAGCGCCGGCGGCGCCAGCGGCTGCGGCGCGCACAGCCGGTACTCGATGCCCCGCTCGATGCGCTGCACGGCGGTGAGGCCGCAATTGTGGGCGATGTCGCTCGCCTTGCTCGACCAGGGAGAAATCGTGCCCGCGCGCGGCAGCACGAGTAGCGCCTGGCCGCCGGGCTCCCCCCGCGCCAGGGTCGGGCCGTAGGTGAGCAGCTGCGTCAGTCGTTCACGCTCCGACTCACTCAGGGGGCGCTCGAGCGCCGCGAAATGCACGAAGCGGGCCGTGAGGCCCGTCACCGCCGGCTCCAGCGCCCGCACCCGCTTCAGGAGCTTCTCGATCCGAAATCCGGACAACGCCGGTGCGCCCGGCAGCCTCATCACCACGGGGTCACTCATGGCAGGACTATTTCTTCTCGCCCGACGGCGGGGAATACAGCGGCATCGGGAACTGAGCCACGTTGGCCCCGCCCTCGAGCGTGGTGATCTTGCTCACGCCCTGCTTCTTCACCTCGTCGATGCGCAGCACCGAATGCAGCGGCAGGAAGGTGCGCTTCACTCCTGAGAATTCACCCTTGATGCGCTCCTCGGACGGATCCAGCACCACCGAGGAGCGCTCTCCGAAGACCAGGTCCTCGACCTCGATGAAGCCGAACAGCTCACCGTGGTTCACCTTGCGGGCATAGACTTCGTAGACCTTGCCCTGATTGATGAACAGGATGCGGAAAATGTGACTGGCTGCCATGGATTGGCGCACGCACGCTGCTAGTTTGGGGGGCGAACATTATAGGGTATCGCCGCCCGGCGCCGCGGAATCCTCCGCCGCCCGGCGATACGGGCACACGTGACAGCACCGGTATCGCGGATCTCATCACCATGACGCTTCGCCTGCGCGTCATCAGCGCACAGCGCCGCCAGCTCGCGGGGCGCGACAGTGTCGAAATCGGCCCTGGCGGGGGCACCATCGGCCGCTCGGCCGACAACGACTGGGTGCTGCCCGACGCTCGCCGCTACGTCTCGGCTCACCACGCCCGGATCTCCTGGCGCGAGGGACGCTTCTACCTCGAGGACATCAGCACCAACGGGATCTACGTGAATGAGGCTGCCGAGCCGCTCGGCCGCCAGGGGCCGGAGGCCTACCGGCTGCGCGACGGGGACGTGCTGCGCATCGGGGAATACCAGATCGGCGTGTCGCTCGAAGACTCACCCACCAGCGATTCCGCCGCGTTGCTGCCCTCGCGCATCCTCGCGGTCCGCCCGCTCACCGGCGCCCAGACGGACATCGGCGCGGAGCTCGACCTGGACGATCTGCTCGCCGTGCAGAGCGAGGGAGCTGGCGAGATGCAGCCGGGCAATGCTTTCGGGCTGGGCCGCGCGCCAGCACCCGGGCCGTACCCCTCGGC
Source organism: Steroidobacteraceae bacterium (assembly GCA_049964755.1). GTDB lineage: Bacteria > Pseudomonadota > Gammaproteobacteria > Steroidobacterales > Steroidobacteraceae > 13-2-20CM-66-19. The sequence goes on from JBMFWZ010000028.1 coordinate 13,017, forward strand.
GAGCGCCTCGCCGGGCGCCAGAGTCCCGGAGGCGGGGGATGACACGGTGGCCCGCCGACTCTCCCGCTTGGCCCGCGCCGCGGCCCGGGAAGACCCGCCCGCCGCGACGGACGGCTCGGAATGGCAGGCCTTCTGCCGCGGGGCGGGTCTGAAACCGCAGCAGCTGGGCACCCAGGCCCCGGCGCTGATGCATCTGGCCGGCCGGCTGCTGCGCGAGACGCTGGTCGGACTGAAGGACCTGGAGCGCTCCCGCGGCCAGATCCGCGAGCGATTCCGCATTCCGCCGTCCCCGCAACCCGAGGGGCCGACGCTCGGGCAGCTGACGGTCGAGGAGCTGCTGGTCGAGCTGTTCGGTCAGCACGAAGCGCACGCGATCGATGCGGTGCGCTGGCTGCGCGAGCGCCACGATGAGATCAAGGCGCACGAACAGGCGCTCGCCCAAGCGCTGCGAGCCGCCTTCATTGAGTTCTTGGGGCGTCTCGATCCGGCCGAGCTGGAGGCTCGGTTTGCGCGTGGGGTGCGCGGTAAGGCCGATACGGCGCAGTACTGGAGCCAGTTCACAGCGTTTTACCGCAGTCTGCTCGACCGCCCAGACGACCATCTGCCGCCGACCTTCGTCGAGGCCTTCGCCGCGGCGTACCAGGAGTCGCTGCGCCCGCAAACCCTTGACATGCCGCGTTCGATTCAGCCGAAACCGGCCCGGCACAGCTGAGAGTCCCGAGGAGCGTTACGGCACGGCCGGGCGCCGGGGCGGCCAGATCCCTCGCAGCCGCCACAGGTCCATTCGCTCGACCCGCGCCTCGCTCGAGCGAACGCGGACCGTGTACGCCCCGCCGCGCGGAAACATCCGTTCGGCCACGGTGAGCTCACCGTGATCGACGAACGCCTCCACGGACGAGCGGTCGATGATCAGATCCACCTCGATGACCCTCGGGCGACCCGGCAGAAGCGCACTGTTGCGCGAATCGAAGCGCGGGGAGAATCGATAGTGACCGGTGCGTACGACCGTCAGCCGACCGCTCGCCGCCGCGTACCCGATGCGCACGTCCCGTCCGTCCGGCGAACCGATCGTGAAGACGAACCGGCCGCCCTGCCCGACCCGCACCCGCGCTCGGATCTCGTGCGCTGCGCCCCGCGCCGGAACACGCAGGAGCGTCCGACCGGCCGGCGCGGCGAAGCTGCCGAACGAGCGCGGCGCGGTACGCAGCTGTGCCAAGGCCGCGATCGGCCGCTGCAGCAGCCAGTCGCGGCCGTCCTGCTCGCGCAGCGAGAGTCGGCGCGGAAACGCCATCGCACCCCGCCAGGGGGCGGTCGGCGTGTCCTGGGCGTAGAGCCAATTGTCCATCCAGCCGATCGTGATCACTTTCCCAGGTCCGCCCGGCAGATCCGACCAGGAGGCGCTGGCGTAATAGTCCTCGCCCAAATCGAGCGCCTGCGGGGGCTGCGCCGAGGCCCGGAACGTCGTTCCGTCAAAGCGCCCGACGAACACCTGGCCGCCCCCGCCGGTGCCCGGCCGATGTTGCTGCACGTCGACCTTGAGCACCCAGCGGAACTGCCCGGGGCGATTGGTCACCGGCAAGCGGAACAGATCCGGACATTCCCACACCCCGCGGGTATCCCCGGCGGGGCCGAAGTTGCCGGTGTGCCGCCAGGTCTTCAGATTGGCCGAGGCGTAGAAGGAGATCTCGCGGGCCGCGGCCCGCGAGACCACCATGATCCACTCGCTCCGCGGCGCGTACCAGAACACTTTCGGATCCCGGAAATTGCGCAGACCGATGTCAAGCACCGGGTTGCCGGCGTACTTGTGCCACGCATACCCGCCGTCGGTACTGTAGGCGAGGTTCTCGGTCTGCGGCCCCGGCCCGTGGCGGGGATTGGCGGTGTAGATCGCCACCAACGGCGCACGAGCGCCGATGCCAAAGTGACTGGTGTCGTGCCCATCGACGACCGCGCTGCCTGAGAAGATCATCGAGCGGCGACCCTGCGGGATCGCCACCGGCAACTGCCGCCAGTGCAGCAGATCGCGGCTCACGGCATGCCCCCAGCTCATGTTGCCCCAGCGCGAGCCGTACGGGTTGTACTGAAAGAACAGATGGTACCACCCGTGGAAATACACCAGACCGTTCGGATCGTTCATCCAGTGGCGCGCCGGGGTGAAATGCACCTGCGGACGATACAGCTGGTTGTACCCCGCATCGCTGCGCACGGTATGGGCACGCGCCACCGAGCCGCCCCACATCAGCAGCACAGCGGCCAGCACATCGGCTGCGGCGCGCCCCTTACGCCCGGCCAAGGGCCTTCTCCATATCCTCCAGGCGCACCCGGCGTGTTTCGGGGAAGTACAGCGTGACCACCACCAGCTGCACCACCATCATCCCGGCGAAAAAGACGAACGGCAGACCTTTCGAATAGGCCGCCGCGACGGGAAAGAACGTGGCGATGAGCGCGTCCATGCACCAGTGCGTGGAGGCGCCGAGGCCCTGACCGCGCGAGCGAACCTCGGTGGGAAAGATCTCCGCGATGTACACCCAGATGACCGCACCCTGGGAGAACGCGAACGAGGCGATGAACAGCACCAGCATCCACAGCAGCCACTGCTGGTGCGCACCGGAGAGCTCGATGTAGGCGGTGGCTGCGAGCGAGACGATCAGCCCGAGCGAACCGACCTTGAGCAGCGTACGCCGTCCAAACCGGTCGATCACCGCAAGGGCGAGCAGGGTGAATACGAGGTTGGTGGCACCGATGAGCACCGCCTGCCCGGCCGCCGACACGCGACCGAAGCCGGCCGCGGCGAAGATGTCGTTGAGGTAATAGAGAATAGCGTTGATGCCGGAGAGCTGATTAAAGGCGGCAATGCCCATCGCGAGCAGCATCGGGCGCGCATGCCGCCGCCACGAGAGTCTCGCCAGTGCACCGCTGGCCGGACGATCGGCGTGCGAGTAACTGTTCAGTTCCGCTGCCACATCGCGCACGCCGATGCGCCCGAGCACGTCTGCCGCCTCGCCATTGCGCCCGCGAACTGCGAGCCAGCGCGGACTGTTGGGAATGGTAAACAGCTGCGCGCCGAGCAACGCCGCGGGAAACACCGCGACCAGAAATTTCCAGCGCCAGGCATCAGGAGCACCCAGATGCACCCCGATCAGATAGTTGCTGAGGTAAGCGACCAGGATGCCGAACACGATGTTCAGTTGGAACACGCCGACCAGCGCCCCGCGCCGGTCGGCCGGAGCAATCTCCGCAAGGTACGTCGGAGCGAGCACCGTCGAGGCGCCGATCGCCAGTCCACCGAGCACGCGCGCGGCGATGAACAGCGCGAGCGTGGGCGCGAGAAAACTGCCGAGCGCCGAGAGCAGGTACATCGCGGCGATGACGCGCAGACAGTTCCGTGCGCCGAATCGGTCGCCGGGATAACCGGCGATGAGCGCCCCGGTAAACGTCCCCCACAACGCGCTTGAGACCGTTGCGCCGAGCCCGGCCGGACCGAGCCCGAACGTCACGGACAGTCCGTGCGTGGCCCCGGCGATGACTGCCGTATCAAATCCGAACAGCAGCCCGGTGAGCCCGCCGACGAAGATGCCCTTGGCCAAAACCGCGTTCATGTTGCCCACCGCATACCGAGTCTCAACCGCGATGGCCGGGCTGCACCGGGGTCTCGGTCAGCATGATCACTGAGGTCGGGGCCACTTGAAAACGAACCGCGTGTGTAGCGACCGGCAGATCGCGGTGCCGCCACAGGTCGCGCAGCTGCAGCGGCAGATAGCTCGGCAGGCCCAGTTGCGACCACGTGAGCCGGATGCTGAGTGGTTGCACGCCTCGGTTCAGTAGCACCACCGCTTCGCGACCGGCGGTGAGCGGCCGGACCCAGATCTCGGCGGCCCCCTTGCGGTAGACCGGCCGCCCCTCGATGCCGAGTCGATCCTGGTCGACGGCAATCACTTCGCGGTTGGTGAGGATCGCGCGGGTCTGCGCATCCATGTGCGCGAGGTCGTTGCCCGCCATGAGCGGTGCGGCGAGCATGGCCCAGAGGCTGAACTGCGCCTGGTACTGCGCCTGCGTCATGCCCCCGTTGCCAATCTCGAGCATGTCCGGGTCGTTCCAGTGACCGGGCCCGGCGGCGTGCGCCAGTCCGACTTGCCGATCGAGGATGTTGAGCACACCGATCGCGAATCCATGGCGGCCACTCCAGGCATCCCAGATGTCCGGCGTGGTGCGCCAGAGGTTCCCGCCGGCCGCCGCGCCCCAACGCCAGGGCTGGCGAACACCCCAGTCGCACAGGCTGAATACGATCGCCCGGCCGGTGGCGCGCAACGCATCGGCCATGGTCGCGTACGCGGTCCGCGGACGCTCCCCGCCGGTATTGCACCAATCGTACTTGAGGTAATCGACACCCCAGCGGGCATACGTGAGCGCGTCCTGATACTCATGGCCGCGGCTGCCCGGCCGGCCCTGACACGTTTGCGTACCGGCGTCGGAGTAAATCCCGAATTTCAGCCCCAGCGCGTGCACGGCATCGACCACCGCCTTCATCCCTTGCGGAAAACGCTTCCGATCGGCATGGATGTTGCCGTTCGGGCCGCGCGCGCCCTGCCAACAGTCGTCGATGACTACGTAGCGATAGCCGGCGGCCTTCATGCCCGAGGACACCATGGCGCGCGCCTCGCGCTCAATCAGCGCCGCGTTCACGTGGCAGCCGAAGTGGTTCCAGCTGTTCCAGCCCATCGGTGGTGTCAACGCCAGGCCATTGGCCGGCCGCGCGTAGAAGTGCATCGGCTCACTCGCACGTGCCGGCGCAGCGCCGAGCAGCGCTGCGACCCACCCCAACGCGATCAGCGGCAGAAATTTTCTCATTACTCCCCCCAGTCGATCACGAACTGCGGCAGTGCCGCACGATGTATTCTTCATGAGTGGGCAGGCCGAGGGCCGCCGATCTTAGGGTACGCCGCAGCTGCTCCAGATACGGGGCGCCCGCGAAGCTGCGGTACTCGAGCAGCGGATCCTCTCGCTCGGGCCAATTCAACTGCCCGATGTGCACCGCCAGCCAGCTGGTCGGTCCGAAGATGTCCATCTCGCTCGGCAGAATCCGTCCGTAGCGGCGGAAATGCTCGATCTTGTCCCGCAGAGTCTCCGGTACCGTCATGTGCGCACAATACCGCCACAGCTCCCCATCGGTGCGGCTGTTGAGGTGGTAGTGCAGAATAATGAAATCCCGGATGCGCTCGACTTCGGCGCGGGCCACCCGATTGTACTCGCGGATGACCAACGGATCGAAATCCCGATCCGGAAAGTAGGCGATGAGCTTGGAGATGCCCGCCTGGATCAGGTGCAGCGCGGTCGACTCCAGCGGCTCGAGGAAGCCGCTCGAGAGGCCGATGGCAATGACATTTTTATTCCAATGCACCCGGCGCCGCCCGGGCGTGAAGCGAATCAGGCGAGGCTCGGCAAGGGGCGCCGCATCGAGGTGCGTGAGCAGCACCTCGGCGGCCTGCGCATCGCTCATCCACGACGAGGCGTATACATGTCCGTTGCCTGAGCGATGCTGCAGCGGGATGCGCCACTGCCAGCCGGCCGTATGCGCCTGCGAGCGAGTGTACGGCCTCAGCACGGTCCGCGCGCTCGGCACGGTCAACGCCCGGTCGCACGGCAACCATTGAGACCAGTCATCGAAGCCACTCACGAGCGCTCCCTCGATGAGCAGCGCGCGCATGCCAGAGCAGTCGATGAACAGTTCTGCCCGCTCCTGGCGCCCATCCTGCAGACGCACCGCCTGCACGAATCCGCTCTCGGGGTGCTGCTCGACCGCCACCACCTTGCCCTCGATGCGCCGTACACCACGGGCCTCGGCGTACTCGCGCAGGAATCTCGCGTACAGGTGCGCATCGAAGTGATACGCGTAGAGATAGGTCGAGAGCACGTTGCGCGGATCGGCGGCCGGATGATCGAAGCGTCCCTCGCGCGCCGCCGCCCAGGCCATGCAGTACTCCTCGAGACCTTCGGCCTGGCCGGCCGCGCGCGCGCGCAGCCAGTGATGCTGGATCTGTATCAGATCGAACGGTCGGCCGTAGCTGCCAAAAGGGTGAAAGTACCGCTGCCCGAGGCGGGCCCAGTCGATGAACTCGATGCCGAGCTTGAACGTTCCCTGGGTGCGCCGCAGGAACTCGTCCTCCGCCACACCGAGCATGTCATTGAACAGCTTGATCGGCGGGATCGTCGCCTCGCCCACCCCGACGATGCCGATCTCCTCGGACTCGATGAGCGTAATGCGGCAATCGCGCTCGATCGTGCGCGCCAACGCCGCGGCGCTCATCCAGCCGGCCGCCCCGCCGCCGACGATCACGATTTGCTCAATCCTGCGGCTCGAGCCTGACATATTCGGCCTCGCGCTGAGAGCGGCCTCGGGGACCTCCCGGCGCAGGCCTGGTGCGCCCGCGCCGGGAGTCGAGAGCTTAGAACTTCATCGTTACGCTGGCGAGCACAGTGCGGCCCGGCTCGGCACTGACACCGACAACCCCCGGACCGGTGGTCACGGCGCCACCGCCGCCCACCCCGAGACTATTGAACACATTGTTCGCATGCAGCGCCACGGACAGATGGCGATTGAACGCGTAGGAGACGAAGCCATCGAGAAAATCCTGCTCCGGGGAGTAAAACGGCACCGGGCCGCCGATGTTCTGCTGGCTTTGGCCCTGCCAGATCAGCCCGCCGGTGAGCGCCCGCCAGCGATACGTGGGCGCGAGCACCCACATCTCCTTGGACATCCCGGGCGGCAGGAATCCCGAACCGAGATTGGTCAGCTGACTGGGGCTTGGACCGACCTCATTGGAGTCGACTTTCGGGTCTTGATAGGTCGCCTGCGCATACAGCGAGAAGCCCCCGACAGCCCAGGTCGCCTCGAATTCCCCACCGTTGGCCGAGTATTTCTCGTTGAAATAGCGCGTCGCGACCGGTTGGGTCAGATCGAAGCTCGATTCGCTGAAACTCGTGTGAAAATAAGAGAGCGTGACGCCATAACTGCCACCGAGGAATTCGCCCTCATGTTTGATACCGGCTTCCTGCTGCAGCACGATGTCGAGCGCCTTACCTGCACCGGAGGCATTCAGCGAGCCATTCGCGTTGGTGTACCCGGAGAGAATGTTGCGGTCAGTATTCGGCTTGCCGCCGCGACTGGCGCGCACGTACACGCTGGTGCTGTGGTTGAACATGTACAGCGCACCGAGCGACCAGGAGCGGTAGCTGATCCCGTAATCGAGCGGCTCGTAGGTGTTCGGATCGATGGTCGAGTAGGACACGAGGGGCGTGTTCAGCGCGCCGGTGGCGCTCAGCATGCCACCACTCAGATAGCCGATATCCGTGGTCGCCGCACTGGCGCTCTCGGCCCAGCCGCTCACTCGATAATCATCTTCTCGGACGCTGCCCTGCAGCTGCAGCCGGTCGATCCCCCAGGTCAGATCGAGGTACGGCGCGGTGTCGGTGACATTCATGTTGTACAGCCGATCCACGCTTGCACCCCAGTTGGTGTTGTACCCGGTCACCCCGTTATTGCTCAGCAGCTGACCGGTGGTGCTGATCAGGTCGAGATTCTCTGGATTGGTACCGCTGATGGCCTGCAGCTGCGCATTCGGGTGCCAGCTCTGGTCGATCGTCTGCGACATGTAGAACACGCCACCGCCAGCGTTGAGTTTGCCGTACGGAGTGCGCCAGTGATCTTGGAGCGACAGATCGTTGACCACATTCCCCATGTTGTGCATGTTCGTGTAGATCTGCGCGTTGTTGTTCACCAGCCCGGAGTATGCCTGACCGGCATTCGCACCATTGGCATAGACGACCTGCCCGACCGTCTCGCCGTTGACGGTGCTGCCGATGATCGAGGCGGTATTGCCGAGCCCGAAGAATTGTGCAGCAAATGTGCCATTGATCCAACTGACGCGAAACTTGTCATCGACCGAGAGATTCCCGCCCGGCAAGTAGTACAGTTCGGCGCCGAGTGAATTGACGTGCGGGTGGATGCCATCGTTTGGTGTCTGGGCGAACCGGCCGGCGACGTTACTGAGGTAGGTGATCGACTGGTTGTAGATTCCGACTGTGGTACCGGTGCGCACGTCGAAGCCGGGATAGACGGAGATACTCGAGAGCGCATCGCCACTGCCCACGGCACTCACCGGCCCGCCGGCGTTGTATTCCTCGCGGTCATTGAGCAGCTTCGCGTACAGGCGGATGAACCCCTTATGCTCCGCAAGGTCGTGGGTGATATTGCCCTTCAGCTGGTAGCCCTTCTCGCCAATGAACCCCTGATCGCGCAGCCCGATGCCGTGGACATAGAAGCCATCGAGGTGGTAGCGCCAGGTGCTATTGATCGGACCGCCTACCGCGAACGTGGCCCTGGTCTCCCCATACCCCAGTCCCTGCGACAGTGTGAACTCGCCGCTCTTGTGCCGACCCGTGGCGCTGATGAAGTTGATGACCGCCCCTGGGGCTCCGGCGGCGAGCGTCGCGGCGCTGCCGCCTACGGTCGCCTGCATCTGCTCCGAGACATCAAAGCGCGTCCAGTAGTCGTTGTTGCCGAAGTTCATGTCGCCGAAGAGGACCTGCGGCAGACCGTCCTCCTGAATCTGCACGAACGGCGCACCGCCGGTGGTCACCGGCAGGCCGCGCACGGTGAAATTCGCGTTACCGCCGCTGCCGGATTGGTCCTGGACGGACACCCCGGGGATCAGCCGCAGCATCTCCGCGATGGACCGCGGCGCCATCGCCACGATCAGCTTGCTTGGAATGGTGGTGACCTGCTCGGAGGTCTCCAAGTTGTTGCGCGCCTCGGCTGAGGCGGTTACGACGATCTGCTGCAGCATGTTGCTCGGCGGAGCGATCATCGTGGATACGTGGCGCGAGGCGCCGGTTGTGGCGGGAGCCGACGGCGCATCTGCCGCCGGCTGCGCCGGCGCGGCCGCGGCGAGCCGGGCTGTGCCGAGCGCCAGCGATACGGCTGCTGCGACGCTCATGAAGCGCACCGTGCGCGCAGCGGCCGCCGGCGTGCCGGTGAAATGGGATTGCGGTTGCGACTTCAGATGTTTCACGTAAGACCCCCCTATTGACGTTCTGACGCCTGCTGCTCCGCGGCGTGATGCGCGGGCGCGGCAAAAGTAAATCACAAGATACAATCGTTTGCAATCTAGCTTGCAGACGATTGTATTTGCAAATCAGAAACCCTAATTCAAGCCATCGCGAGGAGCATGGCGCCGGTGATCCCGGCCTGATCGGCGAGCGCCGGGGCGACGATCATCCGTTCGAATCCGCCGACACGCGACTCGATCGGCAGATAGCCGCCGAGTTGCTCAGCGGCGACCGCGCGGATGCGCGGCAGCAGGTCAGCCCCGCTCATGACGCCGCCGCCGAACACGATGCGCTCGCTGGCGTACATCAGCCCGATCGTGGCGGCGAGCTGCCCGAGATATCCGCCGATGATGTCCGGCCCCGCGTGTCCATCGGGCAGCGCGCTCATGGGCACGCCCCAGCGCGCCACGACCGCCGGGCCGCTCGCCATCCCCTCCAGGCAGTCCCCGTGGAACGGACATACCCCGCGGAATTGCGCATCGCGCGGATCGCGGCGCACACGAATGTGTCCCATCTCCGGATGCAGCATGCCGCGGATCGAGCGACCCTGGTCGATCACCCCGCCGCCGATCCCGGTCCCCACCGTCACGTAAGTCAGCGAGTTCGCGCCCTGTCCGGCACCGAAACGCGCCTCGGCGAGCGCCGCGGCGTTCACGTCGGTATCGAGCGCGATCGGACACCCGAAACGCTCAAGCGGCGCCACCAGGGAGGCGCCCGCCCAGCCCGGCTTCGGCGTGCTCAGAATTGATCCCCAGGTGCCCGAGCGCGGCTCGATATCCACCGGCCCGAAGGCGCCCACGCCAAATGCGCTGAACGCTCCGGCGTTCGCGCTCACCTGCTCGAAGAATGCGACCACCGCCGCAAGGGTCTCAGCCGGATTCGTCGTCCGGATGACGGTGCGCATCTGGGGCGCGATCTCACGCGGCCCGTAACCCGCCGCGCAGACGAATTTGGTGCCGCCGGCCTCGATGGCCCCGTACAGTGCTCGCGTGCTCACTTGACACCCCCCAGAGGTTGACCGTGCCCCGTCTCAACGGTGCGCGCACAGCATAGCGCGGCGGTGATCGAGCTTCAGCCACACCACTCGATATCGCGCGGCATCTCAGCCCAGGGCGACCCACCGCTGGCAACATGAAGCGACTCGCACGCGCCGTCCCCGCCGTGGCGAACCGTCCACTTGCCCGTAGAAAAATCCGCTACCAATTCGGCATAGGACGAGTCCGCCTGCCAGCGCAACGCAAGAACGTTGTGCGGCGTGCGGCCGCAGAGCAACTCGCCATTGAAGGCCGGGTGCGTATTGCGCAGCCGGATCAGGCGCCTCAAATCCGCACACAGCGGGCGTTTCAGTTCACTCAGCACCTCCGGCGTGCTGTAGCGGCGGCGATTGATATCGCGACCCACCCCGGTCTTCTCGAGCAACGCCATGTCGTTACCACCGCCGAGCAGACCGACGTAGTAGACCTGCGGAATCCCCGGCAGAAAGAATTGCACGGCGCGCGCCAGCAGGTAGTGCTGATCGTTGCGGCCGAGCGCATCGTAAAATGTGCAGTTGACCTGATACAGATCGAGATTGGATGCCGCCGCGCCGGTGGCGCGGCGGCTCTGCCCGCCGCTGCGCTCGTGGATCGTCTCGACCAGCCGCTCGATATCGGCAGCAGGCAACAATCCGTCCCGGCCGCCGCCGGCCTCCGGCCCGACATCAATCACGCCGATCCCATCGTGAGTGTCGAGCACCGTCAACGCGTTGTGCGGCCGGATCTCGATCCAGTGCTTCAGGTGGCGGGCGGTACCGCTGAACAGCGCGTGCAGCACCAGCGGCGGCAGCGCGAAGTCGTACACCCAGTCCACCCGCGCCGCAATGTCGAGCTGGCGCAGGTAATGGGAGTGCACCTCGACCAGCACCTCCATGTCGAGCGAGCGCGCAAGCGCGGTCAGCTCGTCGATGAACTCGAACGTCTCCGGCAGCATGAAGCAGCTCGTCCCGGCGCGTTTGATCGCATACCCGACCGCATCGAGCCGGATGGCTCGGATGCCGTGCGAGCTGAAGGTCCTGAGGATGCTCTCCAGGTAGGCTCGTCCCTGACAGTGACGCACGTCGATGTCGAGCTGCTGCGGCGTGAACGTCGTCCAGAGGATCCGCTTCTCGCCATTCTCGAGCGTCACGGGCGTCAGCGGCAGGCCGGGCCGCGGCCGGTAGATCGCCGTCAGCTCATGTTCGTGCGCCCCGACGGGGAACACCGCCTCGAGCGTCAGAAACAGCCCGTCGTAGGCCGATTCGTGTCCGCGCCGCGAGAAATCCTTGAATTGCCGAGATTCGCAGGACATGTGATTGACGATCACGTCGGCCATGAGGTCGATGCGCCGCCCGAGACGCGCCAGATCCTCCCAGTTGCCGAGGCGCGCATCGACACGGGTATGATCAATGGGGTCAAAGCCCGCATCGGCACCGTCGATCGGGTCGAAAAACGGCAGCAGGTGCACCGTACCGAACAGCCCCGCGAGCGGCCCGGCGAGCAGCGCTTCGAGCTGGTGCAGCGTGCCGCCGCCGAAACGATCCACATACGTGATGAGCTGAACCTGATTCTTCATGGCGAAGGCGCGATCGGTTTACGGCGGGGCCGGTCGGAGCTATAATGCAATCGATTGTATTATAATGTAAAGAGGGGAACATGACCGCGCAGTCGCCGGCTCCGGCGCGCAATCTCGCCATCATCCGCGCGCTGACCTGTCTGATGTTTCTGATGTTCGCGATGACCTCGGATGCCGTCGGCAGCGTCATCCCGAAGATCATCGCCGAGTTTCACCTGAGCATGAAGACCGCCTCGGCGTTTCAATATGCACCCATGGCGGCCATGGCCGCCGGGGCGGTGCTGCTGGGGTTTCTCGCCGACCGCCTGGGGCGCAAGCCGACCATCATCATTGGACTGGCGCTGTACGCAGCAGCCTCGGCGCTGTTCGCCCTCGGCAGCAGCTTCGGGCAGTTCGTCGCGCTGCTGGCACTCGAGGGACTCGGTGTGAGCATCTTCAAGACCGGCGCGCTGGCACTGGTCGCAGACGTGTCACACTCGACGGCGCAGCACACCGGCTTGATGAACCTGTTGGAGGGCTTCTTTGGCATCGGTTCGATCATCGGTCCGGCCATCGTGGCGCTGCTGCTCACCGAGCAACTGTCGTGGAAATGGCTGTACGTGATCGCCGCCGCCGTGTGCGCGCTGCTCATCGTGCTCGCCCTGATGGCCGAGTATCCCCCCGAGCGCAGCACCGAGCGACCGCCGACAGGTCTGCTGCCGACCCTCACGCTGCTACGCGACCCGTACGCGCTCAGCTTCTCCTGCCTCATCTCGCTCTACGTCGCCGTCGAAGTGGCGATCTACGTGTGGATGCCGACGTATCTGGGCTTCTACCGCGGCGCACTCATCGAGTTCGTCCCGTACGCACTCACGGCATTCTTCGTGCTGCGCGCGGCCGGCCGGCTGCTCGGGGCTTGGCTCCTGGCGCGCTGCTCCTGGTCCACGGCGCTCGCCTTGCTCAGCATCGCCATCTTCGGCTGCTTTGCGGGCAGTCTGGCCGGAGGCGCGCGCATCGGCCTGATTCTGCTGCCGCTCTCCGGACTGTTCATGTCCGTGATCTATCCAACCGTCAACTCCAAGGGCATCAGCGGCTTTCCCAAAGCCGAGCACGGTCGGGTGTCGGGGCTGCTACTGGCCTTTACGGCGCTCGCTGCCGCGCTCGCGCCCTTCGCCATGGGTGCGCTGAGCGATGCGTACCACAGCCCTCGCTACGGGTTCGTGCTCGCCACCGGATTCGCGCTGCTGCTCGCCCTCGGACTCGGGGTCAATGCGCTGAGCGGCGCCTCGAGCAGACGGCTGCACGAGATGGAACAGCGCGAATACGCACTCGTCGCGCCCGGGTCGCTCACACCGGGGCCGACTCCCTGACCCTCAGCTCGACCGGCAGGGTCACTGAATCGGTCGACTCCCCCTCGATACGCCGAAACAGCAGCTCAATGAGGGTCCGTGCTCCCAATTCGACATCCTGACGCACCGTGGTCAGACTAGGTGTCGTGTGCGCAGCGATTGCAATGTCATCGAAGCCGACCACCGCGACATCCTGAGGCACTGCGCGGCCCGCATTCGCCAGCGCGCGCATGGCGCTGATCGCGATGACGTCCGTGGCCGCAAACAGCGCATCGAAGGAGTCCCCGGACTGCAGACAATCGCGCACCGCCAGATACGCCGCATCCGGCGTCAGGTGCGCCGGTACCCAGCGCGCCGGCGCCGTGCCGCGCGGGGCGCCCTGCAGGGCGCGCTCGTAACCCTCGTAGCGTTGGCGCAGCTCCGGTCCGGTCGGATCGCCGAGAAAGAGGATTCGCCGCCGACCCGAGCGCAGCAGATGGCGCACCGCGGCGCCAGCGCCACCGGGGTTATCCGAGCCCACTGAGCAGTAGTGCTGGTCCGGGAGTTGCGCCCCCCAGACCACCAGCGGCCGGTAGGTTTCCGCAGCCCGCTGCAGCGTCTCGTGCTCAGTGCTCTGCCCGATCACGATGATGCCGTCGCTGCGGCCCGAGGCGATCAACTCCCCCAGCCACTCATGCGTCGGGCGCAGCGCCTTTTGCAGGTGCAAACCGTAGCCGCGCTGGGTGATCGCCTCGGCCAGATGGCCGAGCATGGCGACGAAGAACGGATCGGTCAGCGGCTGACCCGCCTCGTGCTGCAACGGAATCACCACCGAGACCATCTGCGTGCGCTTCAGACGCAAGCTGCGCGCCACGGGATTGACCACGTAGCCGTGAGCCTGCGCGAGCTGCTCGATGCGCTTGCGCTTGCCGGCCTCGACCAGTGGGCTGCCGGCGAGCGCGCGAGACACCGTCGACACGTGCACCCCCGCCAGGCGCGCGATGTCGGTCATCTTCGCCGCTTTGCTGCGGCCGCTCTCCCGCGCACGCTGCTTCATAGGTGCGCAGCATAACCGATCGGGCCGGTGAATCGAGCGCGCGGCCGTTCAGGCCTCGAGCAACAGGCGCTGCGAGTCCTCCTGCTTCAGTCCCTCGAGCACCTCCTCGAGCGGCTCGGGCCGACCGAAGGCGTAGCCTTGCGCGTAATCGACGCCGAGCTCCCCGACCCGCGCGGCAATTGCCCGGTTTTCGACGAACTCCGCCACCGTGTCGATGGAAAAGCCGCGGGCGAGCTCGACGATGCCACGCACCGTCGCCTCGGATCGCGGGTTGGTCAGGATGTCGCGCACGAACGAGCCGTCGATCTTGACCCGGCCGATCGGCAGCGCGTTGAGGTAGGTCAGCGAGTTCGCACCGGTCCCGAAATCATCGAGCGCGAATCGGCAATGGGATTGCGCGAGCCGGCGGATCATTTCCTCCGCGCGCGCCAAGCTGCTCACCGCGGCCTGCTCGGTGATCTCAAAGGTGATGATACCGGCCGGCAATTGCGCAGCCCGCAACTCCTCCCCGAGCTGGCGCACGAAGGCTTCATCGCCGATCGACTGCCCGGAGAGATTGATCGAGATGCCAATACCGGTCTCCTCGAGCACCGCACGGTGCGCTGCGAGGGACTGCAACGTTTTACGGACCACCCAGCGATCGATGGCCGGCAGCATCTGGTAGCGCTCTGCGACGGTGATCAGTGCCCCCGGCAGCACGATGCCCTCGGTCGGATCATCGAGGCGGACCAGAACCTCGTACCCGCCCGGCAACGCCGGGTTGTGCAGCGGCTCGATGCGCTGCGCGTAGAGCACCAGTTGGTCGGCCTTCAAGGCCGCGCGCAGCTGTCCGACCGTCACCGCATCGACGTGCCGGCGCAGCATCGTCCCGTCATCGCACGTATCGACCTTGATGCGGTTGCGGCCCCGCTTCTTAGCGGTCTTGCAGGCCAGCTCCGCCGCCGCGAGCGCGCGCGCGAGGCCCTGCGGCAGCATCAACAGCGCCGCCACACCACCACTGACGGACACATCGATGGGATTGGCCACCGGTCCGATGGCGAGGCGATTGATCCGCTCCTGCAGCTGCTGCGCCAGCACCGTCGCCACGGGGGTATCGGTATCAGGCAGCAGCACCGCGAATCGATCCGAGGCGATGCGCGCGGCGAGCGCGCTGTCCGGCAGCTGCGGTGGGGCGAGCAGTTCGGCGACCCGCACCAACAGTTCGTCGCCGATTTCGAACCCGTACAGCTCGTTCACCACGTGCATCTGATCGACATCGAGATACAGCACACTGTGGCAGCCGTCGTTGCCCGCACCGAGGACGCGCAAGTACACCTGCTCCAGTCCTTCGCGCGTGTACAGTCCGGTGATGCTGTCGAACTGCGCATCGACGATGCCTGCGGCCAGACGGCCGAGGTGTCCGGCGAGCAGCAGATGGCGCTGGCGAAAGTCGGACGCCTCGGAGGGACGGAAGAATGCCAGCACGCCGAGCACAGGCCCGGCATCCGCGACGATCGGCGCGAGTAGAATCTTGCAGCGTGGTGCGCCGCCGCCGCGGCCGTTGAGCACCAGGGGGCGGCGCTTCTGTCGGACCCAGGCGCTCATCTGCACACGAGAGCGCTGCCACAGCTCGGCACACTCTTCATCGGGGACGACCGCGCCCGACTGCAGCAGGGAGAAGTGGTTTTCGGGCAGATACAGAACGCCGAGCGCGCAGCGCATGCGGACGGTGGCCGCCGCAAGCAATGCGTGCAAGCACGAACGACCGCCGGGCGCCTGCTGTTCCGGGCCGGGCAACTCGAGCAACCACTGCAGATCCGCAGTGCGCTCGGTGAGCCGCTGCATCGCGTTCTGGCGCGCCCGGCCCTCCTCGAGCTGACGGCATAGGCATCCGAGCAGCGGCTGCAGCGCTGCGGGCAGATCAGGCGCCTGCTGCAGGCTCGCGCAAGGGCTCGTCAGTCCCATCGCGCCCACCAGCTCGCCCTCGGCCGAGACCAACGGCAGCAGCACTTGGAGCACTCCGGCAGTGACGTCACAAAAAGGTTCGAGCGCACCGCCCGACAGCCACCCCAAGTCGCGCATCCGTGCGGCACAGGGCTCGCCCTGAAGCACACCCCATGCCTCCAGCACCCCGAGCGTCCCGTCGAGCAGGCAAACGCCCTGCAGCTCCCCGAGAATGCTGCGAGCCCAGCCGACATAGGCGTAGAACGCCCCCTCGGCGGGATTGCATTCGGGAGCGGACGAGGGGATCTCCTGCGGCATGGGGGGCACCGTAACTGAGGTTTCTGCCGGGGAGTTATCGACCAGATCGCGTTCGGACTGCAGTGAGGGGTGCCACGGAGCGGCTATGCCGTGACCGCCGTCACATTGCGCCGGTCACGCGGCAGTGATCACCATCAGGTCCCGGTCGAACGCCTCGATCGGCACCGGCCGCCCGAACAGGTAGCCCTGATACTGGTCGCAACCCTGGCGGATCAGCGTGTCCCACTGCCACTGCGTTTCGACGCCCTCGGCGATCACCTCCAGGGTCAGACTGCGCGCCATCTGCACGATGGTGTGCACGAGCGTCTCCCCGCCCGGATGAGCCATGCCGGTGACGAAGCTGCGGTCGATTTTCAGGATACTGATCGGCAGCTGGCGCAGATACGACAACGAGGAATAGCCGATCCCGAAATCATCGATTGCGAAGCTGACCCCGAGCCGGCGCAAGGCATGCATCTTCGGAATCACGTCATCCATGTCCTGGATCGGCAGTCCCTCGGTGACTTCAAGCTCGAGCAGGCTCGGATCGATACCGGTGCGCGCGATCATGTCGCTGACCTCGGCGACAAAGTGCTCGGCGGCGAGCTGCTTGGGGCTGATGTTCACCGCCACTTTGAGACGGCGCGCCGGGCTGCCCGGGCGCGACCACTCGCGCAGCTGTCGGCAGGCGCGACCGAGCGCCCAGCGGCCAATCTCGTGAATCAGGCCGATTTCCTCAGCGAGCGGCACCAGCTCGAGGGGCGAGACCACACCACGCTGCGGATCATTCCAGCGCAGCAGCGCCTCGGCGCCAAGGGTCGTGCCGTGCACATCGACGCGCCGCTGAAAATACAGCTCGAGTTGATCGGTACTGAACTCGTGGCGCAGCCGCGACTCGAGCCTCGAGCGCCGCTCGAGCGCGAGCTGCATTCCCGGGGAAAACAGCCGCACAGCGTTGCGCCCGGCATCCTTGGCCGCATGCAGCGCGACGTCGGCGCGCTTGAGCAGTTCGTTGAACCCGGCGCTCACCTCCCCGCCCCAAGGCGCGATCCCAATGCTCGCCGAGCACGACACCATTTGTCCGCCGATCAGATGTGGCTGCAGGATGGTGGCGAGCAAATTCTCCGCAGTGCCGCCCGCGAGCGCATCGGCACTCGTGGCATCGGCGCCGAGATCCTCCAACACCAGCAGGAACTCATCCCCCCCGACGCGCCCGACCAGATCTTCCCCCGGAACTGCCGCACGCAGCCGCTCCGCGGTCTGCTGCAGCAGAACGTCGCCCGCCTGGTGCCCGAGCATGTCGTTGACCGCCTGGAACTTGTCCAGTCCGATCAGCAGCGCCGCGCCGTGTCCACCGGCGTGCTCGGCCCATTGCACGGCCGAGCGCAGCCGATCGAGCATGAAACGCCGGTTCGGCAGCCCCGTGAGCGCATCGAAGTTCAGCAGGCGCGAGATGCGCTGCTCGGTGTCCTTCTGGTCGGACAGGTCGGTGAGTACACCGATGAAATGGGTCCAGCGTCCATCCTCGCCGCGCACCCCGGTGAGCGACAGCCACAGCGGATACTCCTCGCCGTTCTTGCGCCGGCCCCAGAGTTCCCCCTGCCAGCGGGCAGATTCGCGTACCTGCGCGAGTAACTCCGCGAGCGGCGGCCGCGAGGCGGAGCACAACACCGATAACTCCTGGCCGAGCAGCTCTTCGGGGCCGAAGCCGCTCATCCGCCGCAGCGCCTCATTGATCCGTATGACCCGCCCGGCCGCGTCCGTCACCAGCATCGCACCGCTCGACTCGAACGCGAGCGCCGCGATGTGCAGCTCCTCGGTGGCGCGCTCACGCTCGGCACGCAGCTCGATCCGATCGAGCGCGAATTCGATATCAACGACCATGCGCTCGAGAAGATCGCGGATCTTGTCGGTGAACGCCTCCGGCTGCGTATCGTAGAGTACGAGCAGCGCATACACCGCACCACCACGTCGCAGCGGCAGCGCGGCGCACGAACCCCACAGCACCGGAGCACTTTCAGTGCGCCACGGCCCCATGCGCGGGTCCTGGCGGAAGTCCTGCACGAACACGGCATGCCCCTCGCGCCAGGCGATACCCACCGGGCCGCGCCCCTCAGGTGGGCTGGCGCTGACATGCACGGACAATTCGTTCAGATAGCGCTCGAATTGGCGCGACGCACTGCAGCGCGCCAACGGCAGGATGCGCCCGGAAGCCGGCTCGCACTGCCCGATCCACGCCAAGCAGAGCTCACCGTAACGGACCGCGATCTGACAGACCCGATCGAACAGCTCCGCCTCGCTCTCGCAGCGCGCAATCAACTGGTTGGTCTCGGCGAGGGTCGAGTACATGCGATTGAGGAACAGGTTTTGCTCAAATTGCGCGCGCGCCTCCGTGTGATCACGCACCGCGGCAATCAGTGTCTCGGACGACAGCGTGCTCAAGGTGATTTCGAGCAGAAACTCACTGCCATCGCGACGCGCCCCGCGCATCACTCGGCCGCATCCGGACGGACCGGTGCGCCCTCGAGCCCCCCGGCGGACGCTCGCGCACTGTTCCTTGAAGCCAGGCACAAGGCGTTCGGCCGACTCCCCGACCAGCGCGGCCTGCGTCCAACCGAACAGCGCTGCGGCAAGCGGATTAGCCTGGACGATTCGCCCCTGCCGATCAACGAGCAGCATCGCTTCCGGTGCGAACGCGAACAGCTCGTGGCCGCTAAAAGGAAGGTCCGCTATTGGACGACCATGCCGGATGAGCGTAACAGCGGCCAACGCCACCACCACGCCCCCGCCGACTGCCGCGAACATCATGGGATCCCGCCGGAACGGGCCACGGCGGCGCAACGCACGCCTGTACCGCCATCGCGCGCGGATGCATCAATCGCCGTGTCTCGACTCGGTGCGGGTTCGTCACGCATTTGTATTACCTAGCATCCTTGATATACGACGCTGCCGTGCAAGACCGAGACGAAGATCACAGGCTCGAAACTGAGCGACAGGTGCGCCTTTTTTTACCCCCTTGACATATACCGATGCACCGTGAGTGGGTCTGCAGCATTCTTGCCGCGAACGAAAGATCTCATCCGCATCATGACCCCACTGACGCGGTCCGTCGTTGCGCACGGATCGGACTCGGCACGCGCAGAATCGTGACCTCGGCGTCCTGTTATGCAAAGACTTGCGGCGAACTCGCCAGACTCAACCGAATGGGTATGGCTGTGTTGAGTCGGGGTCGACTCACGCGTGGGAGATGAACTCGCTCACGCCGTTGCGCGCTCGCTCGCGATTTAAACGCCATCGTGCGGCAGGCGCGAGCCTCCCTCGGCGTCGAAAGGCGGCGCGCCTCCCTGCGCGCCTCAGCGATCCGCCGGCCTCGCCTTGCACGAGGCCGGCACATTCCAAAGACTGCAATCCTCAGAACTTCAACGTGACAGACCCGTAAATCAGCCGCGGCGCACCCGGGTTGGCGATGATGTACCCGCCATAAGACGTCTGGAAATATCCACCGGAGCTCACGTACTCGGTGGAGTTGTACTCCTTGTTCG
>JBMFWZ010000029.1:0-32212 GCA_049964755.1 Steroidobacteraceae bacterium
AGAATGTGAACTGGCGGAGAGAGAGGGATTCGAACCCTCGAAGGGCTTTTGACCCTTACACCCTTAGCAGGGGTGCGCCTTCGACCACTCGGCCATCTCTCCGCGTTTCGTGCGGTGGGTATGCCGCAGAGCGTCCCGGGTCAGCATGCGCGCTGCCCTGTGCCCCGCGAACAGGGGGCGCATGATACTGGAAATGCCCCAAGATTGGGACTTCGAAGCGAACGGGACCGAGAGCAACCCGGCTCGTCCACGAAATCTGCGAACCCTACTGGATGTGCAGCCCGTGACCTCGAGCCGCCAGCCGCCAATCAGACGCCGGGGTACGGAAAGTTCGAGCCCGGCCCTGACCCGTCCGGCCGCCGGGTCGATGCGCGGCGAGGCGACATCGACAGGGACAGTTCGTCTCCCGCGGCGCAACGATCGGAGCCGCAAGGGGACCGCTCACGCGCCGATTGGCGCCATGGCTCAGAGCACGGTATCGGGTATGTCCGCTTTCGCCGTTTCGCTCCCCGCGCTCGTTTCCGGCCCGGAATGCGGCCCCGGAGCGTGCTGTTCCTTCTCCCGCTGGATGCGTCTGTAGATCTCCTCGCGGTGGACCGCGACGTCTTTCGGCGCCTGGATTCCAATCCGCACCTGGTTTCCCTTGACGCCGAGGACGGTGACCGAGACCTCGTCTCCGATCATCAGCGTCTCGCCTACTCTTCGGGTCAGTATGAGCATGGCTCGACCTCCTCACGAGCCACTGTACACCCTTTGGCCGCCGCGGGAGTCCGTGCGATCTGGCATATCAGCCCGTGAGTCGGCCGCCCACCCAGTCCGCCACCGCCGCAAGCGCAGCCTCGAGCTCAGCCGGATTGGTGCCGCCCGCTTGGGCAAAATCCGCCCGGCCACCGCCGCGGCCGCCGATGCGGGCTGCGACCATGCCCACCAGTTCACCGGCCTTGATGCGTGCCGTCTGGTCTGCGGTGACACCGGCCACGAGTACCACCTTATCCGGCGCCTGCACGGAGGCGAGCACGATGATGGCGGACTTCAGCCGCTCCTTCAGCCCGTCGACCGCATTGCGCAGCGCCGCCGCGTCGGCGTCAGTCACCTGAGTGGCCAGCACCTTCACGCCGTGGATCTCGCGCACACCGGCCGCCAGGTCACCGCCCTGGCCGGCCGCGAGCCGGTCCTTCAGGGCGCGCACTTCCCGCTCCATCAGCTTCACGCGCTCGAGCGCCTCGCGCACCTTGTCCGTCACGTCCTCGCGCGACCCGCGCACGAGGTGCGCCAATTCCTTCAGCAGCGCTTCGTTCTGCTCGACGAACTCGACGGCCCCCTCACCGGTCACCGCCTCGATGCGCCGCACGCCCGAGGCCACGCCGCTTTCGCTCACGATCTTGAACAGCCCGATGTCCCCGGCGCGCTCGACGTGAGTCCCACCGCACAGCTCCATCGAGAAGTCCCCGACTCGCAGCACCCGGACGTCTCGGTCGTATTTTTCGCCGAACAGCGCCATCGCGCCTTCGGCAACGGCGTGCTCGTAATCCATCAGACGCGTCTCGGCGGGGGCATTGGCCCGGATCTGCGCGTTGACCACCCGCTCGATCGCCACCAGCTCTTCGGTGCCCAGCGCTTGCGGATGCGAAAAGTCAAAGCGCAGCCGATCGGGCGCCACCAGTGAGCCCTTCTGCTGAACGTGCGCCCCGAGGCGCTGGCGCAGCGCCGCATGCAGCAGGTGCGTGGCGGTGTGGTTGCGCGCCGTGGCGTGCCGGCGTTCGGCATCGACTGTCGCAGTGAGCGTATCGCCCATGCGGATGTGGCCCTCGATCACGCGCCCGATGTGGACATGGGCGGCACCGCGCTTGCGCGTGTCCGTCACCTCGAAGCGCACACCGGCGGCGGCCAGGATTCCGGTATCGCCCACCTGGCCGCCCGATTCGGCATAGAACGGCGTGCGGTCGAGCACCACTTCGGCCTGCTCTGCGGCGCCGATCTGCTCGACCTGCGCCCCGTCGCGCAGGAGCGCCACGACACGGCCCGCGGCCTGGGTCTGCGCGTAGCCCTCGAACGCGGTGCGCGCATCAATCGGTGCGGCACCGCGCAGATCGACCCCGAACTTGCTCGCCTCCTGCGAGCGGCGCCGCTGGGACTGCATGGCGGCGTCGAACCCGTCGTGATCGATACCGAGGCCGCGTTCCCGCGCGATGTCCGCGGTGAGGTCCGCGGGGAAACCATAGGTATCGTAGAGCTTGAAGACCACCTCGCCCGGGATCACGGTGCCGGCCGGACCGAGATCCGCGATCGCCCCCTCCAGCAGCGCCATGCCCTTGGCGAGGGTCTCGGCGAAGCGCTCCTCCTCCTGACGCAGCACGCGTTCGGCTTGGGCTCGGCCGCCGCTCAGCTCTGGGTAGGCGCCACTCATTTCATGCTCGAGCACGGCGACCAGTCGGTAGAAAAACGGCTCGGAGATCCCGAGCTTGTAGCCGTGACGCACTGCCCGGCGGATGATGCGGCGCAAGACGTAGCCGCGCCCCTCATTCGAGGGCAGCACCCCGTCGAGCACGAGGAAGGTGCACGCGCGGATGTGATCGGCGATCACCCGCAGCGAACTCGAGGTCAGATCGGCGGTGCCGGCGAGTTTCGCGGCCGCCACGATCAGGTTGCGGAACAGGTCGATGTCATAGTTCGAGTGCACGCCCTGCAGCACGGCCGAGATGCGCTCGAGCCCCATGCCCGTGTCCACCGAGGGCTTCGGCAGCGCCGAGAGCGTGCCGTCGGCGGCGCGCTCGAACTGCATGAACACCAGGTTCCAGATCTCCACGTACCGGTCGCCATCCTCGTCCGGCGAGCCGGGCGGGCCACCGGGCACATCGGCGCCGTGGTCATAGAAGATCTCGCTGCACGGGCCGCAGGGGCCGGTATCGCCCATCGCCCAGAAGTTCGACTGCTCCCCGAGGCGCGAGAAGCGCGCAGCGGACACACCGATGTCCTTCAGCCAGATGTCCGCGGCCTCATCGTCGTCGCGGTACACGGTGACCCACAGGCGCTGCGGATCGAGCTTCAGCGTCTCGGTGAGAAACGCCCAGGCGAACCCGATGGCCTCGCGCTTGAAGTAATCGCCAAAGGAGAAATTCCCCAGCATCTCGAAGAACGTATGGTGACGAGCCGTATACCCGACGTTCTCCAGGTCATTGTGTTTGCCACCGGCGCGCACACAGCGCTGGCTGCTCGCGGCGCGCACGTACTCGCGCTTCTCCTTGCCGAGGAACACGTCCTTGAACTGCACCATGCCGGCATTGGTGAACAGCAGCGTCGGATCGTTGCCCGGCACGAGCGGGCTCGAGGGCACGAGGGTGTGGCCGCGGTCGCGGAAAAATTCGAGAAAGGCACGGCGCACATCGGCAGCGCCCCAAAAGGGAGGTTGGGTCAAGGTCGTCAGTCCAGTTCGAGCTCGGCGCCAGTGGCCGCCCGGATATCATCCGATGAAAAGCCCCGGTACTGCAAAAATCGCGCTTGCCGGGCGCGCTCGCTCCAGTCGCCGGGGGCCGCCGTACCGAACCGGCGGCGGCGCACGTCCCGGGCGAGCGCCCTCCAATCCGCTCCAGACTCGAGTGCCGGACCGATGAGCTCGGCCGGCGCGCCATGGGCCTTCAGGTCGAGCGCGATGCGCAGCGGTCCCTGGCCGCGCCCAGCGCGGTACGCCACGAAGCGCTCGACCGTGCGCGCATCATCGAGCAGGCGCTCGGCCGCAAGATGCTCGAGGGCTTCGGTGGCCGCCTGCGACTGGAACCCGCGTTCGAGTAACTTGCGAGCGAGTTCAGCGCGGAAGTAGTCGCGCCGCGCCAGCAGCCCGAGCGCGGCCGCCCGGGCACTGCTGGCATCGCCGGCCGCCTCAGGCCGTGGCCGCTTCGCCACCGGTGCTGCGCGGCGGGCGGACCGGCAGCAGCCGGGCGCGCACTTCGGTCTCGATCTCCCGGGCGATGTCCGGGTTGCTCTGCAGGAAGGTCCGGGCATTGTCCTTGCCCTGACCGATCCGGTTACCCTTGTACGAATACCATGCGCCGGACTTCTCGATGATCTCCTGGGCACTGGCCAGATCGATGATCTCCCCTTCGCGCGAGATGCCGAGGCCATACATGATCTCGAATTCGGCCTCGCGGAACGGCGGGGCAACCTTGTTCTTGACCACCTTGACCCGGGTCATGTTACCGACCACTTCCTCGCCGTTCTTGATCGCGCCGATGCGGCGGATGTCGAGCCGCACCGAGGCATAGAACTTCAGCGCGTTGCCGCCGGTGGTGGTCTCGGGGCTGCCGAACATCACGCCGATCTTCATGCGGATCTGGTTGATGAAGATCACGATGGTGTTGGAGCGCTTGATGTTGCCGGTCAGTTTGCGCAGCGCCTGGGACATCAAGCGCGCCTGCAGGCCCACCTGCATCTCGCCCATCTCCCCTTCGATTTCGGCCTTCGGCGTCAGGGCCGCCACGGAGTCGATCACCACGATGTCGACCGCGTTGGAGCGCACCAGCATGTCGGTGATTTCCAGCGCCTGCTCACCGGTGTCGGGCTGCGAGACGAGCAGGTCGGCGATGTTCACCCCGAGTTTCTCGGCGTAGGCCGGATCGAGGGCGTGCTCGGCGTCGACGAATGCCGCAGTGCCGCCGTTGCGCTGCACTTCGGCAATCACCTGCAGCGTCAGGGTCGTTTTGCCCGAGGATTCCGGTCCGTAGATCTCCACCACGCGTCCGCGCGGCAGGCCACCGACGCCGAGCGCGATATCCAGCCCCAGCGAACCGGTCGACACGGCCTCGACGTCGTAGGAGGCGGTTGCGTCGCCAAGACGCATCACCGAGCCCTTGCCGAATTGCTTCTCGATCTGGCCCAAAGCGGCGGCGAGCGCCTTCTTACGATTCTCTTCCATCTGGGTGTCCCGGGTGTTTTGATAACGGAGCGATACGCGAATTATCCCACAAAGATACCGCGCTCAGCACCCCGGATAGCTGCGCAAGATGTTATTTTCGCGTCCAGGCAGGACTGCACAGTGGGTACGTTTCGACAACACTGTACACGGCCCCGCTCGGCAGCGTACGACTCTCGAGCAGCGCGAAGCGCTCGAACCGCCAGCGCACCACCGGCAGGCGGCGCGGCTCACTTGGCCGCGTCACTTTGCGTGCCACGGTGACATGCGCGTGGAAGGGTTTGAGATCCGGGAGAAAACCCGCCGCGCTCAGCGAGTCCGCCAACGCCCGCGCCAGCCGTCCGAGGGCCGGCGACGGCTCGATCGGCAGGACGCACCGAACCTGCGGCTGCGGCCAGTCGGCCAACCGGCCGAGCGACAGCTCGAGGCCCGGCTCGGGCAGGTCTGCCGCGAGCGCCGCAGCCGGTGCGAGGGTGGCGAGATCCGCGATCCGCTCAGCCGGCACGGCACCGAGAAAGGCCAGCGTCAGATGCCATTGCTCGAGCGGTACGGGCCGCCCGCCGCAATCGTGTACGGCCTCGCGCACCGCCCCTGCCAGCCGCTCGCGCATGGCCGCATCGGGCCAGAGCGCGAAGAACAATCGCCGCGAGCGCGGCTCGGGCGCCCCGTCGCCTGGCCGGGGCCCACCGCTACCGGTCATCACGTGCTCACGACCGCGCCGCTGAGCACGCTCAGCACTAGCTGCAGTGCATGCACCACGGTGCGCCGGCGGACGGCATCACGATCACCGGCAAAGCGCTGCACGCCGCTCAGCGGTTCGTGCCGCGATCGCGCCGCGACCGCGAACCACACGGTGCCGACCGGCTTATCAGGGGTGCCGCCGTCGGGGCCGGCGATCCCGCTCACCGCCACGGCAAGCTCAGCCCCCGACACCCGCAGCGCCCCCTGCGCCATCTCCCGAACCACCGCTTCGCTGACCGCGCCGTGGGTCGCGAGAGTCGCCGCCGAGACGCCCAGGTCGCGCATCTTGGCCGCATCGGAATAGGTCGCGTAGCCGCACTCGACCCACCGCGAGCTGCCGGGCACGTCCGTCAGCGCTTTGGCGATCCACCCCGCCGTGCAGGACTCGGCGGTGACGAGCCGCACACCTGCGGCCAGCAGGGTCCGTCCCACCTGCTCGGCAAGAGCGTACAGCGCACGGTCCGTCACGACAGGGGGGCTCATGCGCGCAGTGTACGCCGGGCGTGGCGCGGTCCCAGGGCTCAAACCGCGCCTGCACGCCGACCGCAGTGCGCTCGGCTTGGACGGACCGGAGCCGCGCCACACGGGGTCGGGCGCGAGGTCACCGGAGAAGATCAAGCAGCACTAGGGATCCCGGGAGGGGTACCCCTGCGCAGGCGGCACAAAGGATGGACGACCGGCTTTGCACTGCTGTGCGCATCGAGCGCCTGGGCCGGCAATTGCCGACTGCTGCAACTCGGTACGCTGGCGGTGACCCTGCACGGCCTGCGTCCGACCGTGCGGGCCGGCATCGACGGTCACCGGGCGACGTTCCTGCTCGACAGTGGCGCCGCCTACAGCACGATCTCTGAGGATACGGCCGCGCGCTACCGGCTCTCGCTGCATGCCATCCCCGGCGACGATCTGTACCTCAGCGGTGCCGGCGGGGGCATGACCCGACCGCAGCTCGCCACCGTCAGGACCTTCTCCTACCTCAGTGCGCCGCTGCACCACGTGCAGTTTCTGGTCATCCCGGAGAATTTCTGGGGGCATCTCGCCGGCTCGATCGGCCAGAATTTGCTGCGGATCTCTGACGTCGAGTACGACCTGGCCGACGGCCTCGTACGCTTCATCCGGCCCGCCGGTTGCGCCGGCCAGCCACTCGCCTACTGGGCGGACAAAACACCGTATTCCGTCGTGAAGCTGCGCTACGCGGGCGTGGTTCACCCGCAGATGCTCACGCACGCCGAAGTGAACGGCAGGCGCATCACGGTGCTGCTCGATACCGGCGCGCCGCGCTCGATCCTCTCGCTGCAGGCGGCGCGGCGCGCCGGTATCACCCGCCACAGTCCCGGCGTGAAGCCGCTCGGCCTTGCGGCCGGCCTCGGCGGACGGCACTTTGCGCTCTGGTCAGCCCCGGTGGCGCAGTTCCAGATCGGCGGGGAGCGGATCGAGCACACGCACCTGCTGATCGGCAACATCGATCCGCGCGGGCCGACCGGGCAGATCCGCAGCCACCGCCGGGTCGACATGCTGCTCGGGGCGGATTTTTTCCTCTCGCAGCGAATCTACGTCGCCTACAGCCAGCGCCGGATCTACTTCACGTACCACGGCGGGCCGCTGTTCAACCTCAATTTGCCGCAGTACGGCGAGACGGTGGCACGCGCGCGGCGCGCACCCGGGCCCCGCCCGCCGCTCAGCGCCGCGGAGCTGATGCGCCGAGGTCTGGCCCTTGCGGCCATGAGGGAGTTCCGGCGTGCGATCGCCGATCTCTCTCGCGCGTGCCGGCTCGCACCGCACGATGCCCAGGATCGCTACGAGCGCGGCAGGGTGTCTCTCGAGCTGCACCGCGACCGCGCGGCGCTCGCGGATTTCGATGCAGCCCTGGCTCTCGCGCCCGCTGATGTCGAGGCGCATCTGGCGCGCGCCACAGTGCGTCTTACGCACCCCGACGCCGCGGCTCACCGTGCGCAGATCGACGCAGACCTCGCCGTCATGGCGCGCCGGGCCGCCCGGGAGGCCGATCTGCGCCTGGAACTCGGCCTGTTGTATGGCCTGGACGGCGAGTACCGCGCCGGCCTGACGCAGATCAACCGCTGGCTCGCCACTCACCGCACGCGCAGCGAGCAGGCCACCGGATTGAACGAGCGGTGCTGGCTGCGCGCCACGGCGGATCGTGCGCTGCACCGCGCGCTCGCCGACTGCACCGAAGCGATCAATCTCACGGCACAGCGCACCCTCGGTGCCGCTACCGGATTGCCGTACATGCGCCGGACGCTTGCGAACCACGGCGATCCTGCAGTGCGCGCCAGTCGCGGCCTGGTGTACCTGCGCCTCGGCCGCGACCGTCGAGCGATCCGCGACTTTGACGCCGTGCTCGCACACGCACCGCAGTCACCGATCTCGCTCTACGCCCGGGGTCTTGCTGAACTGCACCTCGGGGAGCCGCACCGCGCCGCGGCGGACCTGTCCGCGGCGCGTCGGGACGACGCACGCATCGGCGCGGAGTTCCGGCGCTTCGGGCTGATCGCCTCGCCGACCGCACCGAGACGGAAAACGACTGCCGCGTCAAGGCACACGCCATGACGCCCGCACGCACACGCGCAGCCCTCGCGGCGCTGATCGTACTCTGCGCCGCACGCCTCGCCTCGGCCGCCGGCTGCAAGATCGAGCGCTATCCGAAGATGCCCGTGACCCTGAAGGACATGCAGGCACTCATCTCTGTGCGGATCAATGGTGCGCCGGCCGTACTCGCGGTCGATTCGGGCGCATTCTTCAGCGTGCTCTCCCCGCAGGGCGCCCGGCGGTATCACCTGACACGCCTGTTCACACCGCCCGGCCTGTTCTTGGGCGGTCTTGGCGGGGTCACCCACCCCGGGCTGGTGAGCGCCCGCACCTTCACATTCGTGCACCAGACGCTCCAGCGCGTGGAGTTCCTGGTGGCGGGCAACGACTCCTTCTCCCGCGGCGCAGGTCTGCTCGGAGACAACCTGCTGCGCATGGCATACGTCGAGCTGGATTTTGGCCGGGGCTACATGCGCTTCGTGCACACCGCGCATTGCGGCAACCTGCCGCTCGCGTACTGGGCTGGCACGCGGCCGGTCGCCGTCGTGCGCTTCACCCCGTCTGCCGGGGGCAGTCCGCGGTTCGTGGCCACGGCGCGACGGGACGGGCACCGCATCGTGGTGCTGTTCGATACCGGTGCCGGGCGCTCGATGCTCTCGCTCGCGACCGCAGAGCGGCTGCACATCGGTCCGGGCGCTCCCGGGGTGCGCAGCGCGGGCCGCGTGATGGGCTTCACGCACCACTGGGTCAAGACCTGGATCGTTCCGGTCGCACGACTGCAGATCGGTGGCGAGACGATCGAACATACACACATTGAGGTCGTGCCCATGACGACCGCCGGGCCGGACAGTGGCCTCGTGCTGGGCACGGATTTTTTCTCGCGCACCACGTCTACATCGCCAACCGCCAACACAAAATCTACTTCACCTACCGCGGCGGCCCGGTGTTTGCGCTCGGGCAGCCCGAGTCGGCGGCTGTCGCCCCGAACCCTGCCGGTGCGTCCGCTGCCAACATGACGGCTGCCGAATGGATCCGCCTCGGGCTGGCCGCGCGAGCCCGTGAGCAGTACCCGCAGGCGCTCGCGGATCTCAAGCACGCGTGCGCGCTCGCGCCCAACGACGCGCGCTGCTTCACGTACCGCGGGCAGACTGCGCTCGCGGCGGGAGCGCCGGCGCTCGCGCTGGCCGCCTTCAAGACTGCCGTGCGCCTGCAGCCCGATCACTACCCGCAGCTGCTCGGACTCGCCGCCGCACAGCTCGCAGTGCGCCGCACCGCGAGCGCACCACAATGGACGACGCTCATGAGGGCGACAACCCGCCACCTCACTGCGGCGAGCCGCGTGATGCCAGCCCATTCGGTCGCGCAGATGATGCTCGGCATCCTCGCCAATGAGGCCGGCGCATTCACGCTGGCGCGCCATGCGTACCGCGCGTGGCTCGATCATCACGGCGAGGATGCGGCGGCGCCCTACGCATGGGACGGCCTGTGCTGGGCCGATGCGGCCGCAAACCGCCACTTGCACCAGGCTCTGCAGAACTGCGACCGAGCGCTCGAGCGCCTGCCGGGCTCCACCCCGGTCCTCGACAGCCGCGGCCTTGCGGACATTCGGCTCGGGCACTGGCGGCGCGCGCCGCAAGATTACACCGCGGCACTGAAGCGGCATCCGCACCGGCCGCTGCCGCGCTACGGGCGCGAGCTCGTGGAGCTGCACCTGGGCCAAAGTGCTGCCGCGCACGCTGATTTCGCCGCCGCCTTGAAGGCCAATCCGGACACCGCGCGCCGCTACGCGCAGATCGGCCTGAAACCCTGAGGCCGTGCGCTCAGGTCGCGCGCAGCACGAGCGCGGTGGGCAGCATCTGCGAGTCGACCGGCTCGCCGCGGATGACACCGAGCACCTTGCGGGCCAGCAGCACCCCGCCCTCCTGCCAGTTCTGCCGCACGGTCGAGAGCGGCGGTAAAAAGGTCGCCCCCTGCGGCGTGTCGTCGTAGCCGATCACCGAGACGTCCGCCGGCACGGTCTGACCGAGCTCTACGAGCGCCCGGATCGCCCCCATCGCCACTAAGTCCGAGCAGGCGAAGATGGCGTCGAACTGCACGCGGCGGTTGTGCAGCGAGCGCACCGCCTGCACGCCGCTCTCGAGGGTGAAATCCGAGCGGCGCATCAGCAATGGTTTGATGCCGTGGCGGGCGAGCTCATCAAAGAACCCGCCGAAGCGCTGCGACATCTCGGGGTGATCCGGATTGCCGATGAACACCGGGTGGCGCCGGCCGAGGGAGACGAAGCGCTCTGCGACGCTCATGCCTCCATGGCGGTTGTCGCTGCCGACCACGATGTGTTCATCCCCGCCGACCCCGGCGGCACCCCACACCACCATCGGCAGACCCAGCCGGTCGTAGGCGTGCACCGCGTCCTGATGAGCACCCTGGCCGAGCAGGATCAGCCCGTCGGCCGCCTGCACCGCAACATCGCCCGCGGCCTGGCGCGTGGTGAGCAGCACGTTGTACCCGGCGGAGGTCAGCTCCTGGGAAATCCCGCCGAGCAGCGCCAGCGGGTACGGATCCCACATGGTGCGCTCCGGCGTCGGTGTCATCTCGACGATGACCGCGACCGCGTGCGAGCGCCGCAGGCGCAGATTGCGCGCACTGACATTGAGCTTGTAGCCGTGCTTGCGCGCCAGCTGTTGCACGCGCTCGCGTGTCTCGGGACTGACGAGTGCGCGGCCGGAGAGTGCGCGCGAGACCGTGATCGTCGAGACACCGGCGAGCGCGGCCAGGTCGGCCATGGTGAGGCTCGCTGGCGCGTTCGGGGATTTTTTCTTGCGGTCCGCCACTGCAGGGTCACACCATCGGGTATATCGCTATCATCCACCGGCCCACGCTGCCCGTAAAGACCGCTCCCACATGCCGCACCCTGTGAACCGCTACCGGCTGATCGGCGCTCTGGCGCTGAGCTTCATGATCTTCGCGGTGCTGCTGAACAGCGTCGGGACGGTGATCCTGCAGTCGATCCACAGCTTTCAGGTCGGCAAGCCCGAGGCGAGCCTGCTCGAGCTGTTCAAGGACCTTCCGATCGTGATCACCTCATTCACGATCGCCTCGTTCCTGCCGCTGCTCGGTTACCGTCGCGCCATCCTGATCGGCCTGGCGGTGGTGGCGGTCGCCTGCACGCTCATGCCGCTCTTCCCGGGCTTCCACACCACCGAGCTGCTGTTCGTGTGCGTCGGCATCGCCTTCGCGCTCACCAAGGTGTCGGTGTACGGGGCGATCGGGCTGCTCACCCGCACCCCAAGCGAACACGCGCGCCTGACCAATATCATCGAGGGCCTGTTCATGGTCGGGGTGGTGATCTCGGGCTGGCTGTTCAGCGCATTCATCCGCTCCGGTGCCCCCGCCAGTATCGCCTGGCTGCGGGTGTACTGGGTGATCGCCGCAACCTGCATCGTGGCGATGACGTTGCTCGGCACGTCGCGTCTGGACGAGTCGGCGGCGCGCGGCAGGGCTCAGCCGGTGCGCGCGTCCCTGGCGCAAATCAGCGGCTCGGCGCTGCGCCCGATGGTGTACGTGTTCCTCGCCTCGACGTTCTTCTACGTGCTCATCGAGCAGAGCTTCGGCACGTGGTTGCCGACCTTCAACAACGAGGTGCTGAAGCTCCCGGATGCCGTCGCGGTGCAGATGGCGAGCATGCTTGCCGCATCCATCGCCATCGGACGGGTCGCGGCCGGCCAGCTGCTGCGCCGGGTCGCCTGGTATCCATTGCTCAACACCTGCATCGTCGGCATGGCCCTGCTGATGATCGTCACGCTCCCGCTCGCCCGGGGCATCAGCGGCGGACAGTTGGGCTGGCTGCATGCGCCCCTGGCGGCCTACCTGATCCCGCTGATCGGCCTGCTGATGGCGCCGATCTACCCGGTGATCAATTCCGTGGCGCTGAGTGCGCTGCCGAAGCCCGCGCACGCGGCCATGACCGGACTGATTCTGGTGTTCTCCGCACTCGGCGGCACACTCGGCTCGCGCATCACCGCGATCGTGTTCGCACGTTTCGGCGGCATTCACGCCTTCTACTTTTCTCTCGTGCCGATGACACTGCTGCTCGCCACGCTGTTTCTGTTCCGCCGCGAGACCCGTCGCAGCACCGTGCCTCGCCCGACCACCGGCGCCACCGCTGAGTGAAGCCCGCCGTGGGATCACTGCGCACCATCTTGTGCCACGCGCACCTTGACCCCACCTCGCCGCCGAGAAACACACGACACCTGCGCAATCCGGCGCACGGTCCGCAACGGTCATCACCTCGAGGGTCTCGCGCCACGATGCCCGCTCGACACCCGCTTCGAAAGACCCTTGCCCCCGCGCACGATGCATCGCCACCGACGCCGCAAAACCACTCCACCTGGGTGCACGTCCCAAGCAATCGGACCCGACAGAGCGTCACCTGACGGAAAGCGCGAGCGCACAACCGCAGAACCCAAAGAGCGTCACCACCGACAACATGGTCGGTCCTGACGCCAACGTTCCTGATCAACAGCGTCCCCTACCGCCCAAATCGGCCCCATGGGACACCTTCGCTTCGAGCGCCGTGGCACTAGGTGTGCGACCTCTGGCAGGCTCGCCTGTGTGCGAAAGCGTACAGACCCACCCAACCGGTAGCGACATCCTAGCCACCCTGCTGGATCGATCATGGGCAAACTCCGTGCATTCCCAGACCCCACAATCCACTGTCGAGTCACTCCAGATGACTCTCGACTCGATTGCTGACGGGGTGATGGTGATCGACATCAATGGCACGGTCACGTACGTCAATCCCGCCGCCGAACGCATGACCGGCTGGCCGCGCGCGGCAGCGTGCGGACGTCCGCATTTGGAGATCCTGCACATCATCGACGGCGAAAGCCGCGAGCCCGCCGTGAACCCTCTGGCCACGGCGATCCTGCAGAACAGAACCGCGACGCTGAGCCCCAACAGCGTCATGATTCACCGCAACGGCTCCGAGACCGCGATCGACGACACCGCCGCGCCCATGCACAACTCGAGCGGACAGCTGTGCGGCGCCGTGATCGTTTTCCGCGATGTCGGCGCGACCCGATCCATGGTACTGGAAATGGTCCATCGGGCCCAACACGACACATTGACCGATCTTCCCAACCGATTACTGCTCAACGAGCGACTGACGCAGGCCATCTCGCTCGCGCGCCGTCGTCACTCTCTGCTTGCCGTACTGTTTCTCGACGTCGATTGGTTCAAGCAGATCAACGACTCCATGGGTCATACCATCGGCGATCATTTGTTGCGCTCCGTGGCGCATCGAATGATCGACACGGTGCGCGAGTCCGATACGGTGAGTCGCCATGGCGGCGATGAATTCATCATCCTGCTGCCGGAGGTGGAGCAGATGCGTGACGCAACGCTGTGTGCGCAGCATTTGCTCGCATCCTTGCACCGCCCCCATCCGATTGATCTGCTGATGCTGCGCATCACGGTCAGCATCGGAATTGCGCTCTTCCCGACCGACAGCGCCGACGCTGATACCCTCATACGTCACGCCGACATCGCCATGATCAACGCCAAAATGCTCGGCGGGGCACAGAGCCAACTATTCTCCCCACGAATGTCAGATCACGTGATCGCCACGCGTAAGTGAACGTGCGCGGCGAGAATCGCTCGGCACACTGAACGGCGCACGCTGAGCATTTCGGCACGAAATTGCGCCGCATAGGGCGCGCGCATGCGCGCGCACAGCCAATCAGCCCTGTGTCCGTCGATAGATCTCCTGAACCGCGCGGTAACATTTGCAGGAGGACGCTTCGAGCTCCTTCTCATTCAATATTCGCAACTTACCACGCCAATAATGGATGACGCCGCGGCGTTTCAGCACGCCAGCGGCGAGGCTCACCGCTTCGCGGCGCAACCCGAGCATATGCGAGAGAAATTCCTGGGTGAGAAAGAACTCCGGGGCCCCGACGCGATCACGGGTCATCAGCAGCCACCGCGCGAGGCGCGCATCGGCCTCATGAAACCGGTTACAGGCCGCCGTCTGCGATATCTGCGTCATCAGCGCAAACGTGTAGCGATACAGCGCCTGCTGCAAGGGCGGATTTTTGTTGAACTCCAGGAGAAAGGACGCCGCGGACATGCGCAGCGCCTTGCCGCCGCCTTGCACGATCGCACGTACTCCGGATTTCCCCACGCCCAGAATGAACGGCATGCCCGCCATGCCTTCTCGGCCCACCATACCGACCTCGAGGCTGCGACGCCTATCCACGCTGGTCAGCAACGAAATCAGCGAATCGATCGGAAAATAGACGTACCCAATGGTTCGGCCCGGCTCGTAAAGCACTTGGCGGAACTTGAGCACGACAGGCTGAAGACTCTCCTGGATAAAGGCGCGATAGCGCTGCGGAAGGCCCGCCAACACAAAATTGGACTGAAACTCATCACTCATCGTCATCTCCTCCGCGGAGCACCGCTGCGCCATGAGAGGCATCGGTGGGAGCATTGACTTGCGAGCGAGACGCTCCGGTGATGCACGCGCTCCTCGTATCTCGTACGCTCTGTCGCGCCGCGCAAAACGCAGGGCTCCGGCTTCGCGGACCGGCCGTTGGCATCACACCCCGGGTGCATCGGATCGCGCTCGGGGGAGTGAGGAGCACGGCCCCTCCTCTCGTTCGCTGCGAGAGGCCACCGTGTGTTTCAGTTCGGCCGAGCGCAAAGTCGTCGAATCACGGCGACGCTCGCTACCCAGTCCGCGCGGCACAACCCCTGGGCACTCGAGGCGATGCCGACTGCCGCGCCATCGGACCGGCAGCCTACGGCGGAGCAACACCTACTCCAGCCGCGTTCAGCCCTCCCGCCCGTCGCGCCGCACCCACCACCGCCCTCGGCCGCGGATCCTCCGAGGTGGCCTCACATTGCGCTCGCTCGAGAGGATCCGTCCCGAGAGACTCATCCGCATCGGCGTCATGATCGCGCGCCGCTGTGCGATGGCTCGGCCTGCGGCAAATCATTGATCTGCGGTTCGACGCGCCCCCCGAGCCGGGCCGTTGCCCGCGGGAGGCTGCTTCGAGCCCAGGGGCTTGCGCTCGAGCATTTCTGTGAGTCGCACCACCGCGATGTCAATCAACGCGTCCTGGAGCGGCTCCCAGACCCGACGCGCAAGTCCCGACTGCGGGCGCCCATTCGATTGACGGGGACCGGCAGGCACGTCCGAGGCGACTGCGCCCTCGGGAGGGTCTCGGGCCCGCTCGGTCCCACCGGTGAGGGTTGCAAGCAATGCGCCGGCGCCCACGGCCGCAGCGCTCATCATCACAGGATGCCGCTCGAACTGCTGCCGCCAGTCGGTGACCGAGCGGACCTTGGCCTGCAGTTCCTCGACGTTGACGTGCAACGCCTTACGCTTCAGCGCGATGTCAGCGGCGATTTGTTCGGATGTCTTGCTCATCTAAGGCTCTTGGTGAAATTCCACGCGATGTTTACCGAGACTGGCGAGTCGCTTCAGCCGCCCGGACCCGCTCCTGAGCATGAATGCGGCGCAAATCGCCAGCGCGAGCGCGACAATCAATGCGGCAGCCCACGGCCGAAGGACATATGAGAGAAGCATCACGAGGGCAACGAGCGCGAAGAAGACGGCAAGTAGCGCACTGAGAATTCCCACGCCGAACCATTGCGCGCCCGCTCTGCAGTCGAGAAACTCCTCGCGCAACTGCGCCAGCGCGAGCTGCACTTCGGCCCGCAGAATGTCCTGCGCATCTCCGAGGACTTGCAGAATGATGTCAAACGCGGAGCGCTGTGGGTCAGACATAGGATCTGCCTCAACCTCAATCGCGCGCCCACAATCTGGCGAGCACGAAGCCGATGATCGCGCCCCCGAGGAGCGTAAGGCCCGGGTTGTCTTTGGCGAGGCGCTTTGCGTCCGACATCATGCTCGCCGCGTCGCTTTTACGGATGTATTCCGCGGTGTGGTTCAGCGTATTGGCGGTAGCGTGCGCGGCGCGAGTCAGCCTCTTCGCTCCGACGGACGGCTCCGCCCTGGCATGCGACTCAGAACGTGCAGTGCCCGTGGAACTCATTGAGCCGTCCGCACTACCGCCATTGGATTCTGCGAAGTGCTCCGGGCTGGTTGCTTTACTTCTGGCGCGGGATGCCGCATCGATCAGCTTCTCGGTGGCATCGGGACCTGAAGCGGGCGGCGCGTGGGGCACGGAAGAGATGTTGTCCGGGGACATGTCATGGACTCCTTACCAAGGGTATTTCCAACACTGGCGGACGGGCCAGTGGCAAGTCCGCAAGGGCTTTGTTTGCACACTAGTCGCGCGATAGCGCCGAGTGGGCGCGCCCAGCGGTTGTGCTCTCACGCGCTGATTATGCGCGGCACAACGACGCGGTCTGTGCGCTGCTAGACATAGCCGGGACGGTGGCTCGATGCGGCCGAGTCGGGCAGGGACCCGCGCATCGCGCGCACGCCGCGCGCATCCGGTGCGGTTCCAGGCACGGGCTTGCACTCGGGCACTGGATTGAGGACTTCAGGCGATCGGCGCGCACACGGGGGTGCGGGCGCCCAGGCTCGGGGGTCTGTGGACGCTGCCGGGCGTGGAAAAGGTCACGCGAAAGGCCCCCTGTTCCCGGCGCCGCGTCCGAGGCGACGCGGGAGGCAGATTCGGGCCGCTCGATGAAGAGCCCGTCGAGGCGCCCAGCGGCTCAACGGACCAGTGCCCGTGCGGCACGCGCGTCGTCATGCTCGAATGCGGGCGCGAACTCTGCGATGTCGGCATCCTTGAGTCCCACCTCCTGGGCGCTCGCGATCTCTCGCCATTGAGCCAACTTCAGCGCGACGGTGGCGATGACCTCCTCGGCCTCGACTCGAGTGAGACCGAAGTAAGGCGCTTCGGTGAGCAACTGCGCGAGCGACGTGATCGGCCCGGAGGTCTCACTCAGCCACGTCTTCGACTCCCGAGCCTTGTCCGGGAATGGGTTGACGTCGAAGGCCGGCGCCAGACGCCACTTCCCGTCCCCCGCGTACAGAAAACCTATGTTCCACAGATGATCGTCCACGTTGGTCATTAAAAAATTGATGACCAATCGCCGCCACAGCTCGCGCAGATCATCGGCAGGGGCCACGCCAATCCTGCGGATGACGTCGGCCAGCTCAGTGTATGCGCGATCCTCATCGCGACGGCACTGCAGCAGCGCCCCGCCCGAAAGGTAGGGTATTCGCGCGCCCTCACTGTTGCGATCAAAGCGACGTACGACGGCGATGTCGGCGCCGTCGATCGTGACCACGCGCGCATGCGCCGCCTGGCCGCCGGCATGGGCCAGGAGCCTCAGCGCAAGCACTTCGCCCCGAACGATCGACCGTTCGTCCTTGATGCTTGCGAACTTGCCGATTGCAAGGGCGCCATCCTCCTCGAGGACCGTGCACTTCGGCCGCAATCCGCCGAGGGATGTCGCCTTACCGAGAAGATAGGCGAGATCCGTCTGGGTATCGCTTCCCCCTTCGACCTTGTGTACGGCGAGCGCGATCTTGCCGAGTTCGAGGAGTGGGGGCGTGCGCTGATGCGCGCCTGAGCGAAGGAACTCGCCCTTCGAATTGACCAGCCGTAGCGCGCCAAGGCGACTGAAGTCATCAACAGAGGCGAGATAATCGAAAGCCGTCAGCGGAGTGAGTGTCGGGTCCTCGGCGCGACGCTTCGCGTGAGCGCGCTTGATGATGCGCGCCCCCCAAGCGTCTGGGGCTGAGTCGGCGAGCGCAAATGGAAACGGTGAGTCAAGGTCGCTCGGCGCGCGGCGCGTCACAAGCCCCTCGCGCAGTGGCAAATCAGGCGAGACCTCGAAGCGCTGGGGCGAACGCAACCACTCAGAGGCGTAAGAGAAGCCAGAGTATTCGCGCCACCCCTCGCGCACGAAGGTGAGCTGGCCGAGCGCTGAGGCCTTGGTCCCGATCAGGACGCCGGCCTGCTGCCTAAGCGGCCGCGCACTCACAGTTCCCCCTTCGAGTGTCGGACCCGAATGCGCTGCGGGAGGCGTTCATCCATCATCAACAGTCCGATCTCCTCGGTGCCGGTGTCGAGGAGTGTCTCGAGCCGTTCGAGCTCGCCCAGCACGTAAAGAAGGCGGGCCAGATGCTCGATCGAGCCGCTGGGCACACCCTTCTCCAGCCGCCGGACCGTGTTGACCGCCATGCCACTGCGTTCGGCCAATGAGGCTTGCGAGAGGCGACGCCGACGGCGAGCGAGCGAGAGATCCCGACCGAGTTTGGCGAGGGCACGACGGACGGGATCCGGGAGGGGGTATCGTTTCATCAGCACCCTTATTAGGACGCTTATTTTTGATAAGCATCTGGGTACGGGCGATTATGAATTTTTACCGCTGCCCTATCAAGTCGAAGCTCCAATAAACACTCTCATAAGACCTTTTAACGACTATAAGCGCTCTTATTAGGACGCTATCTGCGCCGATATCCCTGCCGTTGAGAACCGGCGGCCGCGTCTCAGCGGGGCCATTGGGGGACGAACGCGAAGCGGCCTTGGCCAACGCCGAGGGTGCGCCGCCGGACCGGCGTGCAGTCCTCTTTGCGACCGCACGACCAAGGCGCACCGAGGCGCTCGAGCGGGTCTCTTCGCTACGGGTTCTCGCGCTTCGACCCACGCCGGGCTAATCTGCACTGCGCGTTGCCACCCAAAATGGACCCCAAATCATTGATTGAAAAAGAAAACCCCCACACGCCAATGATGCAGCAGTACCTGCGCATCAAGAGCAGCCACCCGGACGTGCTGCTGTTCTACCGCATGGGCGATTTCTACGAGATGTTCTACGAGGACGCGCGGCGCGCCGCGGCGCTGCTGGACATCACGCTCACCTCGCGCGGCCAGTCGGCCGGCCAGCCGATTCCGATGGCCGGCGTCCCGGTGCACAGCGTCGAGTCCTACCTGCAGCGGCTCGTGCGCAAGGGCGAGAGCGTGGCGATCTGCGAGCAGATGGGTGACCCGTCAAAGTCCAAGGGCCCCGTCGAGCGCGAGGTGGTCCGGATCATCACCCCCGGGACGGTGACTGATGCGGCGCTGCTCGATGAGCGCCAGGACACCCTGGTGGCGGCGGTCGCGCGCGACTCGGAGCGCTTCGGGCTCGCCTGGCTCGATCTGGCCGCAGGCCGCTTCACCGTGCTGCAGTCCAGCGGCCCCGGGGTGCTCGAAGCGGAACTCGAGCGCCTCAAACCGGCCGAACTCCTGGTGGCCGAGGATCAGCGCCAGGCGCTGCGCACCGCAGCGGTGCTGCGCGCCCGTCCGCCGTGGCACTTTGAACTCGCCAGCGCCTCGCGGCTGCTCACCGACCAGCTCGGTACGCTGGATCTGAAGGGCTTCGGGGCCGATGAGCTGCCGCTGGCGATTGCCGCCGCGGGCGCGCTGCTGCAGTACGTGCGCGACACCCAAAAGAGCGCGCTGCCGCACATTCGCGGGCTCGGGGTCGAGGAGCGCGGCGAGGGGCTCCTGATCGATGCGGCGACGCGCCGCAACCTCGAACTCGACGTCAGCCTCAGCGGCCGCGAGGACGCGACGCTGTTCGCAGTGCTCGACGTGTGCGCCACCGCGA
Organism: Steroidobacteraceae bacterium; assembly: GCA_049964755.1. Taxonomy (GTDB): domain Bacteria; phylum Pseudomonadota; class Gammaproteobacteria; order Steroidobacterales; family Steroidobacteraceae; genus 13-2-20CM-66-19. The sequence goes on from JBMFWZ010000029.1 coordinate 19,769, forward strand.
TGGGCTCGCGGCAGCTGCGTCGCTGGTTGAACCGGCCGATCACCGACCGGCAGGCCCTGCGCGAGCGTTACCAGGCCGTCGGCGCGCTGCTCACGGGCCGCCGGTTCGAGGAACTGCGCGAGCGGCTCCGTACGATTGGCGACGTCGAGCGCATCCTCGCACGAGTTGCGCTGCGCTCGGCGCGCCCGCGCGATTTGACGCAGCTGCGCGCCTCGCTCGCGGCACTCCCCCCGGTGCATACCGCACTCGAGCGAATAGACTCGCCGCTGATCGCCCGCACGCACGCACGGATCGGTACACATGAGGCCGAGACGGGGCTGCTCGCACGAGCGATCGCCGAGGAACCGGCCACGTTCCTGCGCGACGGCGATGTCATTGCCGCGGGCTACGACCCCGAGCTCGATGAGCTGCGGCGCATCGCCACGCACACCGACGAATATCTGCTCGAGCTCGAGCGGCGCGAGCGCGAACGTACCGGCATCGCGTCTCTGAAGCTCGGTTACAACCGCGTCCAAGGGTATTTCATCGAAATCCCGCGCAAGGACGCCGAGCGCGCCCCGACGGATTACCGGCGACGCCAGACGGTGAAGTCCGCCGAGCGATTCATCACGCCGGAGCTGAAGCGCTTCGAGGACAAGGTGCTCGGGGCGCGCGAGCGAGCACTCGCGCGGGAGAAGGAGCTCTACGAGGACGTGCTCGCGCAGCTCACCGAGCGACTCGCGCCCCTGCAGGAGAGCGCGTGTGCGCTCGCGGAAATCGACGCCCTCGGAGCGCTCGCCGAGCGCGCCGGCGCACTGGAGTGGAGCGAACCGACGCTCACCGAGGCCCCCTCGATGCGCATCCGCGCCGGCCGCCACCCGGTGGTCGAGCGCTTCACCACCGGTGCCTTCGTGCCGAACGACCTCGCGCTCGATGACACGCGGCGGATGTTGATCATCACGGGCCCCAACATGGGCGGCAAATCGACCTACATGCGCCAGACCGCGATCATCGTGATCCTGGCGCACATCGGCAGCTACGTGCCGGCCGCCGAGGCGCTGCTCGGCCCCGTGGAGCGCATCTTCACGCGCATCGGCGCGGCCGATGACCTCGCCGGCGGCCGCTCGACGTTCATGGTGGAGATGACCGAAGCGGCCAACATCCTCAACAACGCCGGTCCTCGCAGTCTGATCCTGATGGACGAGATCGGCCGCGGCACCAGCACGTTCGACGGCCTGTCGCTCGCCTGGGCGATGGCGCGGCACATCGGCACGCGACTGAAGTCATTTACGCTGTTCGCGACCCATTATTTCGAGCTGACCGGTCTGGCGAGCGAGATCGACGGCTGCGTCAACGTGCACCTCGATGCCACCGAGCACGGGGATGGCATCGTGTTCCTGCACTCGGTCAAGGAGGGCCCGGCCAACCGCAGCTACGGACTGCAGGTCGCGCAGCTCGCCGGCGTGCCCCGCGAGGTGATCGCACAGGCGCGCGACTACCTGCGCTCACTCGAGGCGCAACGCGACGCGCACGGATCGGCGCTCGCGCCGCAGCGCGAGTTGCCGCTGTTCGCCGCGCCCCCCGAACCGCCTCCCGATCCGCTGCGCAGCGCACTGGAGGCGCTCGACCCGGACACGCTCACCCCCAGAGCGGCACTCGATGCGCTCTATCGCCTGCGTCAGCTGCTCAGGCAAGGCACGGACACAGACCCATGCCCCCGTTGATCCGCGCGGCGACGGCGAGTGACTTTCAAGCGATCCATGCGCTGCTCGAGGCCGCGGGGCTGCCCACGGCAGACCTGCGCGACTCGCGGCCGATGTTCCTGGTGGCCGTCGCGGGAACCGATCTCATCGGCGCCGGTGCGCTCGAGATCCATGCCGACACCGCGCTGCTGCGCTCCCTCGCGGTCGCCCCGGCGTGGCGCGGGAGCGGGCTCGGGCACCGGCTGGTGAAGGCCCTGGAACGTCAGGCTCGCGCGGCGGGCGTGCACCAGATCGTGTTGCTGACGCAGACTGCGGAGGCATTTTTCACACGGCTCGACTACCGGCTGATCGAGCGGGCGCGTGCGCCAGCGGCCGTGCAGAGGAGCCGGGAGTTCGCCGCGCTGTGCCCGGCGAGCGCCGTGTGCCTCGCCAAGTCACTGTCCTGAGGCGCCCCGCCGCTCAGCCGAGGGAGAAACGTCCCTCGCGCAGGAAATAGGCGCTCTCGCGCGCCACGCGCGCCGACACCAGCATGCCCATGTGGCTCACCGGCACCACGATGTGATCGGTGGCGCCGGGCAGGCGCGTCTCACTCACCGCCACCGTACCGTCACTGTCTTCCTCGAATCCGGCCAGAAACTGCCCCACGCCGAGGGAGTACGAGCCGGCCACGATCCCGAGCGGTCGGGCGAAGCGCCAGCGGCGCTCATGCGGCGTGAGCAGCTCCTCGGCCACCGAGCGGCCCATCAGCGCGCTGATGAAGCGCGACTGACTCGCCTGCAGCGCCGCACGGCTGGCCACGCACGGCGTGCCGAGAAACACCACGCGCCCCGGGGGCGGGGCCGCGAAGCGCTCGAAGAACCGGTAGATCACCAGGCCACCGAGACTGTGTCCCACGAAATGCACCCGCGGCGGGGCGAGCGCGCTGACGAACTCGCGCAGCGCGTCGGTGATCTGCTCCATGCCGTGGGTGACGGCGGAGTAACTGAACGCATGCACCTGCGCGCCGAGCTCGCGCGCCAGACGGTGGCGCAGCAGCAATCCCTCGCCGCCGGACATCCACAGACCGTGGACGTAAATGACGTGTTCCGAGGCGCTCATGCGCGTCTCGGTCGCGCCGTCACGCGGGACATCGTGCACTGAGGCTTGCGGCTCACGCCGCCGGCTTGCGCACCCGGATGTGCAGCTCGCGCAGCTGCGCTTCGCTCACCTCGGTCGGCGCGTCGGTGAGCGGATCAGCCGCGGTCTGCGTCTTCGGGAAGGCGATCACCTCGCGGATGCTGTCCGCGCCGGCCATGAGCATGGCCAGACGGTCCAGCCCGAAGGCGATGCCCCCGTGCGGCGGTGCACCGAACTTCAGCGCATCGAGCAGGAAGCCGAACTTCGCGCGCGCCTCCTCGGGCACGATGCCGAGCAGGTCGAACACCGTCGATTGCATCTCCTGGCGGTGGATACGCACCGAGCCGCCCCCGATCTCCGAGCCGTTGAGCACCATGTCGTAGGCTTTGGCGATCGCGCGCTCAGGGTCGGCGCGCAGCGCCGCCGGATCATCGGTCTGCGGCGAGGTGAACGGGTGGTGCATCGCCACCCAGCGACGCTCCTCGCCATCCCACTCGAACATCGGGAAATCGACCACCCACAGCGGCCGCCAGCTCGGCGCCACGAGCGACAAATCCTGCCCGATCTTCAGCCGCAGCGCACCGAGCGCATCGCTCACCACCTTGGCGGTGTCGGCGCCGAAGAAGATCAGATCATTGTCCGCCGCCTGCGTGCGCTCGAGGATGCCGGCCACGGCCTCCTCGCTCAGAAACTTCACGATCGGCGACTGCAGGCCCTCGCGTCCGCGTGCGCGCTCGTTGACCTTGATATAGGCGAGGCCCTTGGCGCCGTAGCGCGCCACGTAAGCGGTATAGGCGTCGATCTGCGAGCGCGGCATCGCGCCGCCGCCGGGCACGCGCAGCGCCGCGACACGTCCCTTCGGATCGCGCGCCGGGCCCGAGAACACCTTGAAGTCGCAGCTTGCAACCAGATCGGCGACATCGACGAGCTCGAGCGGCACGCGCAGATCGGGCTTGTCCGAGCCGTAGCGGCGCATCGCCTCGGCGTACGTCATGTGCGGGAACGGCTCGGGCAGCGCCACACCGAGCACCTCGTGGAAGAAGTGCCGCACCAGCCCTTCCATCAACGCCATGATCTCCCCCTGGGTGAGGAAGGAGGTCTCGATATCGAGCTGCGTGAACTCCGGCTGGCGATCGGCACGCAGGTCCTCGTCGCGAAAGCAGCGCACGATCTGGTAGTAGCGGTCGAAGCCGGCGACCATCAGCAACTGCTTGAAAATCTGCGGGGACTGCGGCAGGGCGAAAAACTTGCCCTCGTGCGTTCGGCTCGGCACCAGGTAATCGCGCGCCCCCTCGGGCGTCGCCTTGGTCAGCATCGGGGTCTCGATGTCGATGAACCCGTGAGCGTCGAGATAGCCACGCATCGCTTGCGTGATGCGGTGGCGCAGACGCAGGCGCCGGCTCATCACGTCACGACGCAGATCGAGGTAGCGGTAGCGCAGCCGGATTTCCTCGCCCACCGTCTCATCGAGCTGGAACGGCAGCGGCTCGGCGCGGTTCAGCAGCTCGAGTTCATCGGCGAGCAGCTCGACCTCCCCGGAGGCGAGCTGGGCGTTCACAGTGCCCTCGGGTCGCGCCCGGATGCGCCCCTTGACGCGCACCACGAACTCGTTGCGCAACCGCTCGGCCTCCTTGAAGAGCGCCGCGGCATCCGGATCGAACACCACCTGCAGCAGGCCCTCCCGGTCGCGCAGGTCGATGAAGATGATGCCGCCGTGGTCGCGGCGGCGGTGAACCCAGCCGGCAACCTCGATGCTCTGGCCGATGAGCCGGGAATCGACCTGTCCGCAGTAGTGTGAGCGCATAAGGGGCGCGATGTTACGAAGCCCCGAGGCCCCCCGCAACCAGCACGGCGGCCCCGTGCAGCTGCCCGGCCCGCAACCGGCCGAGCGCCTCGTTGGCCGCCTCGAGCGCAAAGCACTCGACGCTCGCTCGCAGGCCGAGCCGCGCGGCGAGCGGCAGGAACTGCTCACCGTCCTGGCGGGTGAGGTTGGCCACCGAGCAGACCTGCCGCTCACCCCAGAGCAGCCGGTAGGGGAATGCCGGGATATCGCTCATGTGGATGCCGGCGCACACGACGCGGCCGCCTGGCCGAACCGCTGCGAGCGCCGAGGGCACGAGTGCACCCACGGGCGCGAACAGGATGGCGGCCTCGAGCAGTTCCGGGGGCGCCTGGTCAGAGCCACCTGCCCAGACCGCCCCGAGGGTGCGCGCAAACGCCTGGCCGGCCTCATCCCCGGGACGGGTGAAGGCAAAGACGCTCCGACCCTCGGCGCGCGCCACCTGCGCCAGCAGGTGCGCGGCGGCGCCGAACCCGTACAGCCCGAGCGAGCGGCCGGGACCGGCGGCGCGATACGCCCGGTAGCCGATCAGCCCGGCACACAAGAGCGGGGCGAGTTCGGCTGCGGGGGGCTCCTCGGGCAACGCCAGGCAGTAGCGCTCATCGGCGAGCATCTGCTCGGCGTAGCCGCCCTCGAGGGTGTAGCCGGTGAAGCGGGCCTCGGGACAGAGGTTCTCGCGCCCCTCGCGACACTCGCGGCAGCGACCGCAGGTGCTGCCGAGCCAGGGCACTCCGACCCGCGCGCCGAGCGGCCAGCGCGTCGCACCGGGTCCGGCGGCGACGACACGGCCGACGATTTCGTGTCCCGGCGTGAGCGGATAAGGGATGGCCGGCAGCTCCGCATCGAGTAAGTGCAGATCGGTACGGCACACCCCGCAGGCCTCCACCGCGATGCGCACCTGGTGCGCCGCGGGAACCGGCAGCTGAAGCTCCACGCGGCGCAGCGGCCCACCCGGGGATTCGAGCCGCAGGGCCTGCATCGTGCCCCTACGCGCCCTCAGGCGGCGCGCTCGCCGGCAGCGGCGTGGGCGCGCCGGGGGCGGGCGTGGGTGCCGGGGGCGCGACCACACCGCAGGTGATGATCATTTTCATGGCCGCATCGACGCTCATGTCCAGTTCGATCAGCTCTCGCCGCGGCACGATCACGAGCACCCCGGCGGTGGCGTTCAGCGCCGCGGAGATGTAGACGGCCGCATGCGGCTCACCGAGCCGCGCCGACACCTCGGCCACGTCCTCGGCGGTGAGAAAGCCCAAACTCCACACCCCGGTGCGCGGGTACTGGACCATCACCACTTTGCGGAATGCGCTCGACTGGGAAAAGACGCTCTCGGCGAAACTTTTTACCCCACCGTACACCGCGCCCACGATCGGGATGTGGTGCAGCACCTCCTCCCCGTACACGAGCAGACGGCGGCCGATCAGGTTCGTCACCAGCAGCCCGGTGAGAAACAGCACCCCGAGGGCGAGCAACAGCCCCACCACCGCCTGCACGACGGCACCGAGGGCCTCGACTCGGTAGCCGACCGGCAGCGGCAGCAGCGGCACGATGCGATCGAGCACGTGCAGCAGGAACATCACCACCCACAGCGTCGCACCGATCGGCAGCCAGAACAGCACCCCGGAGATCAGGATCCGCCGCCAGAGTGAGCCTTTTTTCTTCGGGCCCATCAGGCTCGGTCGCGCGGGGAGCGGGACGTTCACGCGCTCACCGCTTCGGGCGCGCCGGACGCTTTGCGGCGGCGGCACGGGGGCGAGCCGCGGCGCGCGCCGGCGCCTTGGCGCGCTTGCGCGCAGCGGGCTTGGCCGCCGGGGCGCGCACCACCGGGGTGCTCTTCGGTTCGCGCTTCGGTTCGCTCTTCGCGCCGCTCGTCTCAGCGCTCTTCTCGTTGCTCTTCTCGCCGCTCTTGGCGGTCTCGGCGCTCGGGGTCTTCTCGCTGCCCTTGCGCTCCTCGGCGTCGCCGCCGGCGAGATTGCGTTTGCGCTCCTGATCGGACTTGAAGTCCGTCTCGTACCAGCCGCTGCCCTTCAAGCGGAACACCGGCGCGGAGATGAGCTTCACGAGCGTCATGCGGCCGCAGGACGGGCACTTCTTCAGCGGCGCATCCGAGATCTTCTGCATCACCTCAGTGAAGTGCTGGCAGTTCTGGCACTGATATTCGTAGAACGGCATGGTCAGAACGTCTGTGTCGTTGAGGAACCCGGGTGCCGATTATACGCACCGCCCCTTATCGCTTGGCGAACTGCAGCTGCCCGTCGCGCACCGACACCTCGACGCGATCCCCGGGCCCGAACTGGCCGGCGAGGATGCGCTGCGCGAGGGGGTTCTCGATCTGCTGCTGCACGACCCGCTTCAGCGGCCGCGCCCCGTACACCGGGTCGAAGCCCGCCTCGCCCAGCCGGTCGCGCGCCGCATCGTCGAGCACCAGCGTCATGTCGCGCTCCTGCAAACGGGCGCGCAGGTAGTGCAGCTGGATATCGACGATGGCGCGGATCTGCGCCGCCCCGAGCGGGTGGAATACGACGATGTCGTCGATCCGGTTGATGAACTCCGGGCGGAAGGTCTGCTGCACGACTTCCATCACCGCACTCTTCATGCGCGCGTACTCGTGCTCCCCGGCGTACTCCTGGATGACCTGCGAGCCGAGGTTGGAGGTCATGATGATGACCGTGTTGCGAAAATCCACCGTGCGACCCTGCCCGTCGGTGAGCCGACCGTCATCGAGCACCTGCAGCAGCACGTTGAACACGTCCGGATGGGCCTTCTCCACCTCATCGAGCAGGATCACCGCGTAGGGCCGGCGACGCACCGCCTCGGTGAGGTAGCCGCCCTCCTCGTACCCGACGTAACCCGGCGGGGCGCCGATCAGGCGCGCCACGGAGTGCTTCTCCATGAACTCCGACATGTCGATGCGCACCATGGACTCCTCGGTGTCGAAGAGGAACTCGGCGAGCGCCTTGCACAGCTCGGTCTTGCCCACGCCGGTCGGCCCCAGGAACAGAAACGAGCCGGTGGGGCGGCGTGGGTCCGAGAGGCCCGCCCGCGAGCGGCGGATCGCGTCGGACACGATGCGCAGCGCCTCCTGCTGACCCACCACCCGCTTGGCGAGCGCCTCCTCCATGCGCAAGAGCTTCTCGCGCTCGCCCTCGAGCATCTTCGCCACCGGGATGCCGGTCCACTTTGAGACCACCTCGGCGATCTCCTCCTCGGTGACCTTGTTGCGCACCAGGCGCGGGGCTTCCGCAGCGCTGCTCTCGGCGGCCGCCAGGCGCTTGCCGAGCTCCGGAATTCGCCCGTACTGCAGCTCGGCCATGCGGGTCAGATCACCGGCCCGCCGCGCGGTCTCGAGCTCGACGCGGGCGCGGTCGAGCGCTTCGCGGAACGATGCGGCGCCCTGCAGCGCGGCCTTTTCGGACTTCCACACTTCCTCCAGGTCGGCCTGTTCGCGCGAGAGGCCCGCGAGCGTCTCCTGCAGGGCCGCCAGTCGCTTGCGCGAGGCCTCGTCGGGCTCCTTGTGCAGCGCCTCCTGCTCGATCTTCAGCTGAATGATGCGCCGGTCGAGCCGATCGAGCGCCTCGGGCTTCGAATCGATCTCCATGCGGATGCGCGCTGCGGCCTCGTCGATCAAGTCGATCGCCTTGTCGGGCAGCTGTCGGTCGGCGATGTAGCGGTGCGAGAGCGTCGCAGCCGCGACGATGGCCGGGTCCGTGATGTCCACCCCGTGGTGCACTTCGTAGCGCTCCTGCAGCCCGCGCAGGATGGCGATGGTGTCCTCGACCGAGGGCTCATCGACCAGCACTTTCTGGAAGCGTCGCTCGAGCGCGGCGTCCTTCTCGATGTACTTGCGATACTCATCGAGCGTGGTGGCCCCGACGCAGTGCAGCTCGCCGCGGGCGAGCGCCGGCTTCAACATGTTGCCGGCATCCATGGCGCCTTCGGCCTTGCCGGCCCCGACCATGGTGTGCAGCTCGTCGATGAACAGGATGATCTGCCCTTCCTGTTTGGCCAGATCGTTCAACACGGCTTTCAGGCGCTCCTCGAACTCGCCGCGGAACTTCGCCCCGGCGATCAGCGCGCCCATGTCGAGCGCCAGGATCCGCTTGCCCTTGAGTCCCTCGGGAACCTCACCGTTGACGATACGCTGAGCGAGGCCCTCGACGATGGCGGTTTTACCGACGCCCGGCTCGCCGATCAGCACCGGGTTGTTCTTGGTGCGTCGCTGCAGCACCTGGATGGTCCGGCGGATCTCCTCGTCGCGGCCGATCACCGGATCGAGCTTGCCGGCGGCGGCCCGCGCGGTGACATCGACCGTGAATTTCTCCAATGCCTGACGGCTCTCCTCGGCGTTGGGGTCGGCGACCTTTTCCCCGCCACGCACCTCCTCGACCGCCTTCTCGAGCATCCCGCGTGCAAGACCGCTGTCCTGAAACAACTTCGCGAGGGCGCGGTCCTCGAAGGCTGCGAGCACGAACATCTCGCTGGAGATGAACTGATCGCCTCGCTGCTGAGCGAGCTTGTCGGTGACGTTGAAGAGGCGGTTCAGATCGTTCGAGATGTGCACGTCCCCGGCCGCGCCGTGGACCTGGGGGAGCCGCTCGAGCAGCGTGCCGAGCCCGGCGCGCAGCGCGTTGAGGTCTGCGCCGGCTTTCACCAGCAGCGGGCGAACCGCACCGCCTTGGCTGTCGATGAGCGCGAGCAGCACGTGGGCCGGCTCGATGAATTGATGGTCGCGGCCGACCGCCAGCGACTGCGCGTCGGCGAGCGCCTGCTGGAACCGGCTGGTGAGTTTGTCCATTCGCATCGGAAACACCTGCATCTCGGGGCTTGCGTCGCAATGGGGGCGCTCTGCCCCCCCTTCAAGACCGCCAGATCAGCGCCGCCATGCGTCCGCAGCGTCCATCGCGCCGATAGGAGAAGAACTTTGCGGAATCTGCGTACGTGCACCAGGATCCGCCGTAGATCTGGCGCACCCCGAGCGCCGCGAGGCGCTGGTGCGCCAGGGCGGGAAGGTCGCACTGCCAACGGCCGCGCGCATTGGGCGTGAACGCCGCGGCGGCCGCGCAGTCCCTGCGCAGGAACGCCTCGCGCACCTCGGTGCCCACCTCGAAGTGTGCCGGTCCGATCGCCGGGCCCACCCAGGCCAGCACGTCGCCGGGATCGGCCCCGAGTGCGTGCACCGCCGCCTCCAGCACGCCTGCGACGAGCCCCCGCCAGCCGGCATGCGCCGCCCCGATCACCGCACCGTCACGGCTCGCGAGCAGCACCGGGAGACAGTCGGCCACCTGGACGGCGCACACGCACCCGGCCGTCCGGGTGACCGCGGCATCGGCCGGCGCGAGCGGCTCGGGCGATCCGCCGAGCACCGCCACGCCCGTGCCGTGCACTTGCTCGAGCCAGACCGGCGCGCCCGGCAGCGCCAGGCGCTCGCGCAGCCGCCGGCGGTTCTCCCTGACGGCGGCCTCTTCGTCCCCGACGTGCGAGGCGCAGTTGAACGAGTCGTAGGGCGCTGCACTCACCCCGCCGGTACGCAGCGTAAACGCTGCCCGCACCCCCGGGGGCGCGGGCCACTGCGGCTCGATCAGGTCAGGACCGGACGGCACGCTGGTCCGCCTCCAGAGCCGCGAGCAGACCGGCCATGTCGGCCGGCAGCGCGGACTCCCAGGCGAGTGGCTTGCCGGTGAGCGGATGCTCGAGCGCCAGGCGCGCCGCGTGCAGTGCCTGGCGGGGAAACATGCGCAGCGCCTCGGCCAGCGCGACCGTGCAGCCGGCCGGAACCCGCTTGCGCCCGCCGTAGAGCGGATCGCCCACCAGCGGGTAGCCGATGTGCCCCAGGTGCACCCGGATCTGGTGCGTGCGTCCGGTCTCGAGCTGCACACGCACGTACGTGTGGGCCCGAAACCGCTGGATCACGCGGTAATGCGTGACCGACTCGCGGCCATCGGCGCGCACGGTCATGCGTGTGCGCTGCGTCCGGTGCCGACCGATGGGCTCATCGACGGAGCCGCCACCGGTCATGGCCCCGGTGCACAGGCCGAGGTAAATGCGCTCCACGTCGCGCGCCGCGAGAGCGGCCACGAGGCGAGCATGCGCCTCGGGCGTGCGCGCTACGACCAGCAGTCCGCTCGTGTCCTTGTCCAGGCGGTGCACGAGCCCGGCCCGCGGCACTCGCGAGAGCGCCGGATCGAGCGCGAGCAGGGCGTTCTGCAGCGTGTGCCTGGGATTGCCGGCGCCGGGGTGCACGACCAGACCGGCGGGCTTGTCGATCACGAGGACGCCACGATCACGATGCACCACGGTGAGCTCGAGCGCCTCGGGCTCGACTCTCGTGTCGGCCTCCCACTGCGCGCGCACGCACACGTGCTCGCCCCCCACGACCTTGTCCTTGCCCCTGAGCTTGCGGCCCTCGACTTCGACCCGGCCGGCCTCGATCCACGCCTGCAGACGCGCGCGCGAATACTCCGGCAATGCGCGCGCCAGCGCCTGATCGAGGCGCATCCCGGCCGCCTCGATCGGCAGCTCGATGCGGTGTTCGCGGAACTCTGCGCCCGCAGCCGGGTCGGAATCCGAAGTTCCCGCGGCCGATTCGCTATACTCTTTCCCCATGCTCCCCAATCTGTCCTCCCGAGGCCGCGCGCGCGGCATGGTCGTGGTCGCGCTGTGCGCGGCGGCGCTCGCCCTCACCGGCTGCTCGCATCGCAAATTGATGCTGAACAGCCCAACCGCGGTCTACCAGCAGGCCAAGAAAGACCTGACGGACCTGGACTTCAACGGTGCGATCAAGCTGTTCCAACGCATCACCGCGGTCTTTCCGTTCACGCCCGAGGCACGCCAGGCGCAGCTCGATCTGATCTACGCATATTACCGCGCCGGCCAGGACGATTCCGCGGTCGACGCGGCGAATACCTTCATCCGCCAGAACCCGACCCATCCGCGGGTCGATTACGCCTGGTACATGAAGGGCCTGGTGCGCTTCCCCAAGCGCGCCAACCCGATCGAGCGGCTGTTCGGCGCGAAACTCTCCAAGCGTCCCCCGATCAACGTGCGCAAGTCCTTCGCCGCCTTCCGCGTGGTGGTGACGCGCTTCCCGCATAGCATCTACGCAAAGGATGCGTGGCAGCGGATGATCTACCTGCGCGACCGCCTGGCCTCCTACGACACGTACGTGGGGCGCTACTACTACACTCGCGGGGCCTACGTCGCCGCGGTGCGCCGCTGCCAGCTGGTGCTGGAGAACTACGAGGGGGCGCCGGCGGTCAAGAGCGCGCTCGCCATCATGATCCTCTCCTACGAGCGGCTCGGCCTGAAGCGGCTCGCTGCGCAGTCGCGCAAAGTCTATGCGGCCAACTTCACCGGTTCGGTGGCCAGCGCCGCCGACATCACGGTGAGCCACTGGTGGCACTTCTGGTGATCTGAGCGCGGTGCCGGGTGGCCGTGCGACATCGGTACGATGCGCCGCATGCGCTCGCCACTGCAGAGCGTCTGTGCAGGATGCACGCCGGCCGGACCTTCGGGAATCCGAACCGTTGGGGAGAACAACCGGTTCACTTTCCCGCCACGAGCACGCGGCGGTACGGTGCGCCGGTTACTCTGAATAAGCCGCCTGCACCGTGTTCAGCGTCGCGGCGAGGACTTTCACCGACACCGTCCCCTGCCGTTTCACGAGACGAACCTTGTCTACGGTTCGAATCTGATCGAGCAGAATCAAGCCCCGGGTGCCGGCGTGCGTGACCGGAACGCGAAACGGAGCGGAAAAGCCCTTGGAGGTCATCGGCGCAACCATCACGGTGCGCAGGCGCTCGAACTCCGGCG
>JBMFWZ010000030.1:0-30182 GCA_049964755.1 Steroidobacteraceae bacterium
GGCGCGCACCGTAAAGCTGATGTTCCTCAGAACGTCGGCGGGCGCGCCCGGATAGCGGAACGAGAGCTTCTCGACCGTCACCGCCGAGTGATACAGCTTCTTGCGCTGCTCGAAGCGGATGTACGGGTTTTGCCGCGAGGAGGGGCGTACCTCCTCGAGTTTGATCTTTTCCAGTTCGCGCCGGCGCGAGGTCGCTTGACGAGCCTTCGAGGCATTGGCCGAGAAGCGCCGCACGAACTCCTGCAGATCCGAGATACGGTCCTGGGCCTTGGCGTTGGCGGCCTCGACCCGCTGGCGTGCCTGCAGCGAGGCCAGCATGAAGTCGTCGTAATTGCCCGGGTAGACTTTCAGCTGCTGGTAATCCAGGTCGGCGACGTGTGTGCAGACTTGGTTTAGGAAGCGGCGGTCGTGGCTGATGATGATCATCGTGGCGTCATAGTCATTGAGCACGCCTTCGAGCCAGCGGATCGAGTGAATGTCGAGATTGTTGGTCGGCTCATCGAGCAGCAGAACGTCAGGCTTGGAAAACAACGCCTGGGCGAGCAGCACACGCAGTTTCAGGCCTGGCGCCACCTCGCGCATCGGTCGCTCGTGCAGCGCCGCGGCGATGCCGATGTCGCTGAGAATGCTGGCCGCTCGTGCCTCGGCGTCATACCCGCCGTACTCGCCGAATTTTACTTCGAGCTCCGCAGCCTTCATGTAATCGGCGTCCGTCGCATTCGGATCAGCATAGATGCGGTCGCGTTCCTGCATGGCCCGCCACATCTCGGCATGGCCTTGCATCACCACGTCGAGCACCCGTTCCTCTTCGTATGCGAACTGGTTCTGCTTCAACGTGCCCATCCTGCGTCCCGGCTGCAGCACGACGTCCCCTGAGCTCTGGTCGAGTTCACCGCTCAGGATCTTCATCAGCGTCGATTTGCCGCAGCCGTTGGCACCGATCAGGCCGTAGCGGTTGCCATCGGCGAACTTGACCGTGACCTGCTCGAACAGCGGCTTGGCGCCGAATTGCATCGTGACGTTGAAGGTGGAAAGCATCTTTGTCCGCTCGAAACGTGTAGCCCGGGCCCTGCCCGCAGTCGGAACGGCCATGCCGCTCCGTTAGAGCCCGGCAAATCGAAGTCCTGTGAGTCCAGGCGCGACGATCGCGATGTCTTGCCCCCGCCCCGCCGGGAGGCGGGCGACCGTGAATCTAGCGTGCGGGCCGGGGGTGCCGCGCGGGGGTCCCGCAACGGGCCGCGAAGTCTAGCCGATTGAGCCATTTCGTACAATGTAGGGGTCAAATTGGCCGCATTTTGCCGGCCCCCCCGCCACGTGTCGGCCCTCAGCGCGGCGCACTTTGGTGCAAAAGTCCGGCAAAAAGCTGCGATGCCGCAAATACAGGTTCAGGGTCTTTTTTCCGTCGAGGACGTCGATACCCCCGTGCCGGCAGGCCGAATCCTGCGGCGCGGCGACGTCCGAGCCGGCAATCGTCTCCGAGAGAGCGACGGCCGTGAGGGGTGTTCTGCAGGCGCCATTGCGCAGGTCGCGGGCTTTCAGCCCAGCCGACCCCGGCTAGGCAAATCGGCTCGCGAAACCGCCGGCGCGGCTGCGGTCTTCTTCCATGGATGCAATTGCGGGACTTGCGACTCTGGTGCCGTTCCTGTTCAAGATGGAATTCATGCCCGGCCAGAATTTATCCTGAATGCACGTGATTCTGTCGGAGATTTGATCTGAAGCGCGGATATTCTCTGGCGTATGCGGCATCGAGCTCGAATCGTCGAAGCGACGCGAGTACGGAGCCCTAGCGGCCCGCGCAGCAAATGCAAGCTCTGCAGCCAACATTTGCATGGACACATCCGTCTATTCCGTCGAGGTGACCAAGTGAAGACCGATTTCGAAGCATTGCGTCGGCGATTCCCGGTTCTCCAGCGCAAGACCTATCTGAACAGCGGTTCGTATTGTGCACTCGCCGATTCGGTTCGCGACGCAGTCAACAATTATATGGATGACCGCCTTGCAGTCGGTGCCGACTGGGAGAGGTGGATCGAGAAGAACGAGTCGGTACGTGCCCTCATGGCACAGCTGCTCGGTGTAACGTCCGACGAGATTGCTGTCACGGCGTCCGCCTCTGCCGGCATCAACGCGCTCGCGAGCGCATTTGATTTCAGCGGCACTCGAACCAAGGTCGTCGTCAGCGATTTCGAGTTCCCGACCAATGCTCAGATCTGGCATTCACAAGAGCGTCGTGGCGCCCGCGTGGTTCACGTTCCGCGTGCTGCTGACGGATATATTCCACTTGAGCATTTCGATCGGCTCATAGATGACGAAACGAAGTTGGTGGCGGTGACGCACGTCTGCTTTCGCAATGGCGCGCGCCTGGATATTCCCGGCATCGTGAAAATCGCCCACGCCCGCGGTGCACGCGTTTTGCTCGATACCTACCAGGCAATTGGTGCGTTGCAGGTCGACGCTCGGGCGCTCGGTGCCGATTTCATCGTTGGCGGCATGCTCAAGTATCTTCTGGGGACTGCCGGAATCGGCTTTCTGTACGTCCAGGATCGATGGATCCGCGAGCTGGTGCCGACCCAAAGCGGGTGGTTCGCACAGCAGAACGTCGCAGCCATGGACATCTTCGCCAACTGTCCTTCGCGGACCGCCCGGCGGTTCGAGGCGGGCACGCCTGCGGTGGTGAACTGTTATGCCGCAGAGGCAGGTCTCAAGATCATTCTGCAGGCCGACCCTGGTCAAATAGAGGCCCGCGTGCGCACGCTGACGGAATACTGCCTGCGTCGGCTCATCGACATAGACTGGCCTGCAGTGACACCGCTCGACGATGCGCGGCGTGGCCCTATGGTCGCGGTACCCGCACGCGACACCTCAGAACTGTGTGGGCGTCTCGCGGCGGCAGATATCGTGACGTCGTTCCGAGACGACAATGTTCGTGCAACATGTCATTTCTACAATACGGAAGCGGATATCGACCGATTCGTTGCGGAGCTTGAACTCCTGCGTAGCGAATTCGTAACGGCGAGCCCGTTACAACCGGTGCGCTAGCGGGAGCGGTGTAGATTCCCGAGCCACTGATGAACGTGTACCAGTATTCTGGGTCGGGGCAGATGCGCACCGCGTCCTATCGAACTCAGGGGATCGGAAGACGACATTATGCCTGATGCTGTATCCGGGCAAGAAGCGCCTCATAGATCTCAAATGTTGTGCCGCAGAGCATCTGGCAACCCGCGGACTTGACAAACAGGCTCCGTGACGAACGGTGGTTCCATCAATCGTCCCGCCGCAGTCCGAAAAATGTGGCATCCGTCGAGATCTGCGTGCCGCCAGCTCCGCCACTATCGTTTAGCTCTGCATGCACTGAATAACTCAGAGATTGACAATTTCCGAAAAGTCCCAGAAAGCCTGGCAATCTCGGCCGCCAGAGGGAAGTGGATATTGACGCGTACGCAGGTCTTGGCGTGCGGGTCGATAAATGAAAAACTCGCTGGCCGTTCGGGTAGGAGCTGCCATTTCAATGCTCCCGTGATCGTCTTTGAGCGCGCGTTCGCAAGATCGACGACTCCGAGTCTACACGGCCACTCAAAATTGGTATCGGAGTTCCACCCCTACCGAACGCGGCTTCTGATAGAACGAAACTCGTTGGCCCTCGCTGCCCGCGAACGCATAAGTCATTGGTCTCGAATCCGTTAAGTTCGTCGACCACAGACTGATATCCCAGCCAAGGTCCGGGTTGACCACTCCGATTCTTGCCCCCATATCGTCGCCATGCCCGAAGGTTGTCGGGTCTCCAAGATAGGGGTGCATGTCGGTGACATAACGGTCATTGACTCGAAGATAACCGACCAACGTATCGGAGATGGGGCGCTCATAGTAAATCAAATAGCTCGCGGCGAGATTCGGCGCATCCGGCAGCATTTGGCCGACCCGCACGGGTGTGTACAGGGCGAGACCGTTGTCACTGGTCAGTGTCTCGGTGACCCTGGCGTCCAGGCGGGTTGCGGCGAGGTGTATTGTCAGGCCGCGGATCGGGCGCCAGTCGATTTCGGCCTCTATGCCGTCGATTCGTGATTGAGGAACGTTGCCAAGCCCGGCGATGAGCGGTTGTGTGCCGACAGGACCCGCCCACAATGAGAGACTCGACTGGCGGTTGCTGATGACCGAATCGAAAACGTCAACGTCCGCCTGCAACGTGCCACTGAGCAGGCGACTCTTTATGCCCAGCTCGCTGGTCAAATTCGTCTCCGGCTTCACGTAGCCCCAGTCCACCTGTACCTGGGCGGGCTGGCCATAATAGATTCCTGCCTTGTAGCCCGTCGCGACGCTGCCGTAGAGCAGAATCCGCGGCGCGACCTGATAGTTCAGGCCGACGCGATACGATATGTTCTTGTTCGCGCGCGATTCATTGAGCGCCGCGAGCACGGTATTCGGAATGACCGGACCGGTGAACCCGTTGGCTGCGTACGTCAATAGTCCCGTCGGATCGATGGTGACGCCGTCGAATGACGCCACGTCATGGGAATACCGCATTCCGGTCACGAGCGTCAATCGACTGGTGAGGTGAGTGTCCGCGTTCGCATAGATGCCGGCGGATTGCTCGCGCTGCACCATGTTCTCCGCGGTAATGGCCAACCCCCCCTGTGTCATATAGGTGGCCAGGCCATAGACGAACGTCCAATCGAGGGCGTCCCGATCGTGGTACCAATTCTGGGAATATATGGCACCGATGACCCAGCTCACCCGCCCACCTGTCTTTGAGGTCAGGCGCAGTTCCTGACTCCACTGCCACTGCTGATAATTCTTCGTCCAGTTGTTGTCCGCTGCAGGATAGCCGTCGTAGTTATCGAGACTGTGATCCGAGAAGTAATCGTAGGCGCTGATCGACGTGAGTGTAAACGGCGCGAAATGGACGTTCAGCGTGTCCACCGTCCCGGCCCCAATGTCATCCTTGTACAAGGGAAGACCGCCCACGCGCACCAGCGTGCCGCCAGGAGGGCTATCCATCAGACCGGCAGTCGGGAACGGCTGTGGTGGAATCAGTGCTTCGACGTTTGGAGTCGACGGCGAGGAGGGGGTCGAATGGTCGTAACTCCAGTGGACATTGATATTGAGGTTGGTTTTGTCGTTGAGCTGAAGGGCGAAGATGGCGCGCGCGCCGCCGCGGTCGAGTTTGCCGTACTTGGATCCGGTAGTGATATCGGTTTGATAGCCCTCGCCCTGCGTCGTCGTCGTGGCGGCAAGGCGCGCATTGATCCAGCTATTCAGCGGGCCGCTCACCGCGCCGGTTTCCTCTACGGTGTTCCATCGGCTATAGCTGACATCAAGATAACCACTGGGTTTGTCGGTCGGCTGCGCCGAAATAATGTTGATCGCGCCGCCATCGGTATTCTTGCCATAGAGTGTTCCCTGCGGTCCCTTTAGGATCTCAACCCGGGACAGGTCGTACATGACGCCGGTCAGGAAACCCGGAAAGCTGGCGAAGTCGCCGTCAACGTAGACGCCGACACCACTGCTGTTATTGTTGTTGAAGTCATCGAGTCCGATGCCACGGAGCAGAAACAGTGGCGTGCTGTCGGTCTGCGCATTCATCGTGGAGAGGCTCGGGTCAAGCACCGATAAGTCCAATGGTTGCTGAAGGCCAAGGGCCTGGACTTGCTGGCCGCTGACCGCCGTGAGCGCCATGCCGATGTTCTGAGCCGGTTCTGCGTGACGCGTCGCCGTGACGATGATCTCGTGCAGATGTCTGTGGGCGCGGAGCGGTAGGGCCGCTCTGTGCCGCGGCAGTCGATCAGATGACCGACCTGACGAAGGCTGATGAGGGCGCTTGGGCGTGGCCTGCGCCGCGGTGGACGCGAACGCGATGGCGATGAGTATCGCCATGAAACATTGGCGTGCGTGCCCCGTGGGCGTGATCGTTCGAAGCATTTTCTCCCCTGAAGGCCACGTGCCGCTGGTGCCCGGGCCCACAGGGCCAATCTTCGGGGCGCCCTGCCGTTACTACCAGAAGTAGTAGTGTGACTGCGCAGGGACGACGGATCCAGATCTGGGCGCGGACGGAGGCTCGTATCCGCTCACCTCAAATTACGTACCACTCGTCGCGGCGATTGGGTTTTGGGCGCGAGAATTGCCCTTGGGACTGCGGCATCATGAAATCGTAGGTGGTACACGAAACGCGGGTCCAGATCGTCTCGGGAGGCCCCGCAGCGCAGCGGTTCATGCTCATGGTCCGGCTCGGTGCGCGCTCGTTGCCTCTTCATGTCCTGGTGCAAGACGGAGCGGCGTTTTTGGGGTCAGGTGCATCCATGGGCGCTGGCCGCCGGAGCGCGAGCTGCCCGTACGCTCGCCGATTTTGCGCGGATCAGCATGCTCACCATCGCGAGAATTTAGTTCTGGGCGGTCTCGGCTAAGGTGTTTTCGAGAAATTCACTGACGAGCGTGATACCGCTGCGCATCGGTTTCGTTATCTCGTCGGGAATGAAGATCGAAACTTCAAGCCCCGGGCTTGAGGTGTACGGACACGTGGCTCGGCGGCGTACGGTTCTGGCCCTTCTGTGTGACGCAACCCGGGCGGCGGGGGCTCATGGCGCCGACCACTGATCCGCTCCGATATCTGGAGCGACCTTGCGGGGCCGGACGTTCCCGCTGAAGTCGTCCTTCAGTGCTGCGATCGGGATGCCTGCGGCGATGACTTGCGGTATTGCGGTACCGAGGCGCAAGTCACCGGCCGCGGCGTTCACGAACCATTGCGGGGCTGCGTCCGTGAGATTGTGTGTGACCGTTGCGTGTCCGCCGTTGCGCGAGGCGATGGCGCGATTCGTCAGATTGTTTGCGATGAAGACATCGCGGGTTGCGGGGAATCGATATTCGATTGCGCGCGGATAATGACTCTGGAGCAGGATGGTGTTGTTGTAGACCTGAGTGCCGGGGCTGTCAGTGAGTGCGATGCCGGTGTCGGCGAAAGGTCCCACGCGTGGGGCATGATAGATCATGTTGTTGCGGATCACGCCGCCGTGATTGGGCTTGCCGTCCAGTCCGAATCCGATGCCCCGGTCACAATTGACGATGAGATTGCGCTCGACCAGATCGTCGGCCGATCCGTCCCAGAAATGCACCGCGAACTCTGCTACGGCGCGCGAAGGGCTGGCGATATTGCGAAATACGTTGTCGCGGACGATCCAGTGTTTGGCGCCATGAGCGTCGATGCCCCCGATGTAGTACTCGGGGCCTATGCCCGCGGTGTATTCGAAAAGGCAGTGCTCCACGACGCCGCCATTGGCAGTGGCGTTCGGGTGCGCCGGGTTGTCACTTACCTTGATCAGCTGCTCGTAGGCATTCTCCAGTACGCAGTCGCGGATGACAGGCGCCTCGGCGCCGTCTTCGCCGGCGATCTGAATCAGATGCCAGCGGCTGCGCCGCAGCATCATGCCGCTCAGCGTGAAGTGCGAGCCGGAGACTCGAATGAGGTTGCCAATCCGCGCCGTGGGGCTCATGCCAACGCCCTGGACGATCACCCGCCTGCGCGCATCGGGCTGCCCCTCGAACGTCACGTCTGGCGCCGTGACGATGAGGGTGTCCGTCAGCGTGTAGGTCCCGGGGGCGAGGTGAATCAGAACGTGCCCGCCCCGGCGGTTTGCGGCGACGACCGCTCGCTCGAGTCCAGCGGCGCTGCGCACCTGCACGATTTGCTGGCGAGGTGGCACAGAGCAGCCCGCCGCCAGGAGTGCCCCGGCGCAAAGGACTGCCGCGCTCCTGGCAGTGCGGAACGGCTTGCCGCCCTCGAGTGCCACAGACGGTGGGGTCAATGCGGCCCGTAGGGTCCGCCGATCACGCCAGCACATGCGCACATCCTGGGCATGTGCACCCCAAACAGCAAGCGGCTCGTCAAGAGGGCAACCGGCGCTCAAGGTGCTTGAGGCCCGGAATATGTCGCGCAGTGCTGAAGGTGACGCGGGCAGACGGGGCCGCGAGGTCCTTGGCTTCTTCCTCCAGGCGCGCCGATGCAGCATCGTTATCGAATGCCTGACGAAGCTGATGGATCGGTCGGCGCACGGTGCCCCGGACCTGGCGGATCGAGCGGGCGACGGCGTGGCTGCCGAGCGCTGCCGTAGGGAACTGCGGCGGCATTGGAAAAGTCGGTGGGTCATCAAGTACAGCTCGACGATGAAGGGACGGCCATGGACGATGACCCCGCCTTCGATCGCGCGGCTCGAGGGCAGGATCGAAGGGGCCGCGGCCGCAGGGTGCTGGCCGTCGAGGTCGGCGATCGACAGGGCCCCGAGGGATTCGTGCCGGCCGCGTGCAGGCCAGCGTTGCTGGGCGCGCTGCTGAGGGGCCCGGGCGTATGGGGTGCTGCCCCCTGCGCTCCGGCGACAAAACGTGTTGCCGCACGTTGCGAGCGCTCGCCTCGAGGGGGATTGGCGGCTGCGAGCATCGCTCGCCTTGGAAGCGTCCACCGAGCGGCCGGTCTCATCGGTGAATTCGTCCACCAACGTGCGATCGCCCGCCGCACTCGATAGCACGGTCAGGCTCCATTCAGGGTGCATCCGGTAGGGTCGAAGCTAGGCAGATCAACCCTCTGGTATTTTTCAGGACACCCGGCGCGCCAATCGAAGCGAATCTTCCGCCTGTTGCGAAACACCGACAGGCCGGGCCAGTAGCGATTCTGGATGCCATAATCCACCGATGAGAACCTCGTCTATCCGTCTCGTACTGGTTGCCAGCGTCGCGCTCACGACCAGCGCCTGCGCACTGATGGGACCGCCGCTGCGTCTGCCCCCACGCGCCCCCGCGCCTGCGCCTGCGAAAGTGGTTCCGCCGCCGCCGCCGCCACTGCCGCTACCGGTACAGACTGAGAAGTTCTCCCTCGCGCCGGGTCAGACCATGGTCGGTGCCGTACAGGTGGTGAGGGTTCTCAAGGGGCAAACCCTCACTGACATTGGCCGCCGTTTCAACCTGGGATACTTGGAGATGACGCGGGCCAATCCCGGCGTCGATCCCTGGATCCCGCCTGTGGGCGCACCGGTAGTGTTGCCGACACAGTTCATTCTTCCGGATGCGCCGCATCGGGGAATCGTGGTAAATCTCGCGGCGCTGCGGCTTTTTTATTACCCCGCGCACAAGCGCGGCGAGCCTCAGATCGTCATCACGCACCCTGTCGGCATTGGTCGGCGAGGGTTCGTCACGCCTCAAGGCGTGACGCACGTCATTTCGCACGAGAAGAATCCCGTTTGGATCGTGCCGCCGTCGATTCTCGCCGAGCACGCCAAGGAAGGCGCACCCCTGCCCAAAGTGGTCGGACCCGGTCCGGACAATCCGCTCGGCAATTACGCGCTGCATCTCGGCTGGCCTGGTTACCTCATCCACGGCACGAATAAGCCGGTCAGCGTGGGCTGGCGAGTCAGTCACGGCTGCGTTCACTTGTTTCCCGAGGACATCAAGCAGCTCTTTCACATGGTGCCGAACGGTACCGAGGTGCGTGTTGTCGACCAGCCGTACCTGTTCGGCTGGAAGAATGGCCGGCTCTACATGGTGGCCTACGGGCCCCTGAAGGGGGACAAGCGACCCTGGCGAAAGGACTGGCGGCGTCTCGTACCGACACTGCTTACCCGGGCCGAGCGGGTCGAGTTGCGCCGGCACCGCCAGAGGATTGATTGGCACCGCGTGGCGGAACTGGTCAAGAATCCCCGCGGCATACCGGTGCCGGTCTCCGGTCGCGACAAGCCGGGGCTCACTGCGGTGCTCGCCCAGGCGCGCCGGGTACAGAACCGCCTGCCGGCCGGATCTACCTGGAACGGCAGGAAGGATCTTCCGGCCACCAATGCACAGTTCCGCAAGTTCTACGCTGGGGTGCTCACGCCGGCGCAGAAGAAGGCGCTGGCGGCCATCGACACGTTGCCTCAGCCGGCCCGTACGGCGCACAACATGAGCTCGTGTGACCCTTCCCGCTGCCCACAGGGTTCGGGCGCGCCTCGCGCGTCAGCGAACTCGCATGTGAAATCAAAGTCGGGCGATCCTTCCAAGCCCTGAGTCGGGTACGAAGCTTCCATCCGGCGCTCGCGCATCTGCAGGCAGGCCTGAGCCGTCACGCATAAGTTCAGGTCGCGAGGGTGTTGCTGTGGGCCGCTCGAGGGCAGCTCACCGTCACATCAGGGCCGAGCGAGTGCGTAGCGGCTCTCGCCAACACATTCACGGTCTTGCCGCAGTATATTAGGGCTCGTCGCGTCTGGCCCATCTGTCCTCGCGCGCGGCGCTTCAGCTTTTTGCCATTTCGATGCGGTGGCCGACCGTCGCGTCATCCTGCGGGAAGTTCTACAACACCGGGCCGCCAAACCCGTCGACCAGCCGCACGAGAGTGCCGAACTTGGCGAACGTCACCCGCAACGATTCGATCATTCTCCCCAGGATCCCGATGGCTCCCGGCCTAGTCAGAGCATTGCCGGATCTGAGCACGGAGCAGAACAGTTACTGGTCGACTTCTCGAGTGAAGGCCACGGGCAGAGAGCACCAGGTGTCCTGGTCACCGTTGACGAAGGTCAACTACTGTGTGCCGTGGGTCGGGTCTTCGGCGTTCCGCGCGTCGCGGGGGCGCAACTTCCGCGGGATTCCTGAGTCAAAGCTCGTCCGTCGCAAAGCGGCTCACCCTGTATGGGGAATGCTCGAGACGGGTGATGATTGCGCCGCGAATCGCTACAATGGTGGCAGACGGGCGGCACTTCAACGCCATGGCCCGTCTTCCCGCGTACGGCCTCGCCGCTGCGGCGCCCTTTGGGGGCTGCGCGCGTTTCCGTTCCCGCAACATCTTCGATCCCGTGGGAGGACGATTGAACAAATCAAAGCGCTTGATGGTGTTGGCGGTCGCCGCTGCGGCACCGGCCTGCTGGCCTCTGGCACGGGCTGGCACGCCGACCCCGCCGTGCAGCGGCTCCTCTGCGCTTCTCGGCCTGCTCGATCGGCCGACCGTGGGTGATTCGAGCTGCGTGGTGCCGGAGGGGATGACTGTCATTGAGGCGGGCGGAACGGCGGGCAACCTCTATGGCAGCCCGGGCGGGCAGATCGACACGTTGCCGAATCTGGAATTGCGCTGGGGTCTGCCGGGCAATTCGGAATTCGTATGGCTGCCGCCGAGTTACCAATACCAGTCGCTGAACGTCGGGGCCCAAGGTCCGGCCCAGACGATTCACGGCTTCGGTCCGACCACCATCGGCATCAAGCACTCACTTGGGTACACCGAGCATTGGCAGTGGACGGCCGAAGCGCTCGCCACGCTGCCCTCGGGGGACAGCACCTTCGGCAGTCACGGGGTGGGCGGTGCGGTCAACGGCATCGTCAGTTACGGCAACGGACCGTTCGGGGTGTCCTTGATGCTCGGGGTGACCTCGCAAACCGAGCCCACCGCGGCGGGCGGGCAGCGCTTCCAGAGCGTCAATCCCGATCTGGTCGTGACCTGGGCAGCCACCTCGCGCCTGCAATTCTATGGAGAGGTCTACGGTCAGTCACAAACTGGATATGGACAGGGCTGGGGTTCGGATTTCGATGGTGGCCTGCAATATCTCCTCAACCCGGACTTCGAGGTTGACCTCGAGGAGGGCGTACGCCTGCAGGGTCAGCTCGGCGGTTTCTCCAGCTACACCGGCGTCGGTCTTGGGCTGCTCCTGTAACTGCCGCGGCGCGCTCGATTCATTAAACGGGTGGCTTGCCCTCGCTGAATCGCAGCCACCCCTTGATGATTCGATACAGATACCAGATCGATGCAGCGGCGAGCACCAGCCAGCCGATGAACACCAGCCATAACACGCCCCCGAGGACCAGCCACAGCAGCGAGAACCAGAACGTGCGGATCTGCCACTCGAAATGTCTCTCGAGCAGCGTGCCGCGCACCTCCTCGCGCTTGACGTAGTTGACGATGAGCGCGGCCACGGCCAGCACGGGAAACAGGATCGCGCCGGCGTACAGCCCGTAGGCGATGTTGCCGAGATTGCGGTCGAACGGTCCGCTCGACCCATCGTCCGAGGCCGGTTGCACGCTCATCGGCGCGCTCCTTCCGTCATGTATCGGTTCATTGCCGGTCAGGCACGGGGTGACGCTCAAGCTGCGCTGCACTATAGCAAAGTCACGTGGATGCTCACTGCATCTTCAGACGCGTCCCGAGCGCGGCTTTCAGGCCATCGAGCGCAAAGGCCAGCCGCACCGAAGCTGCGAACACGGCCGCGATCACCGGCGCTGAGATCGCACCCATCAGCAGGCCTCGAGTCCGCAGGAAGGAGAAGATCAGAATATCCGCGATCATCGACACCACGATCCAGGCGCTCAGCCGTGAGCTCCAGAGACGCCGCCGCTCGCGCACGACGTAAAAGAGCGCTTGGCTGGTGAAGGACAGCCTCACGCACGCGAGCGTCTGCAGCTGCGCCTGGTTGAGCCCGAGCCGGTAACGGACGACGGCGAAGACCGCTGCGCAGAACACCACTGTACCCACCGCCAATGCAGTGCCCAGCAGCGTGATGTTGCTCACGTGTCAGGCGTTCGGCTTCGACGAGGGACGCACATGATCCGTGGTCGCTGGCATCGCGAGGAAGTCGCCCGTGATCATCAGCAGAGCCATCAATCGCGGGGTGAGGATCGCATCGCCGGTCATGACCAACCCGGTTGCGAGCAGCAGCATCTGGCTGAGCTTCTGTGTCAGCGAGCGCAGTGTGTAATTGAGGATGCGCTGGAACGGAATGCGCCCTTCGCGGATCGAACTGACCGTTCCGCCAAGGCCGGGCATCGGTCAACACGATGCCGGCAGCCGACTTCGCCATGTCGGTCGCGCTCGAGGCCGCAATGCCCATCTGTGCCTGGCGCAGCGCGGGCGCGTCGTTGGCACCGTCGCCGAACATGCCCGCCGTGTGCCCGCTCGCCTGCAGCGCGCGCACGATATGAAATTTGTCCTCGGGAAATACGCTGGCGAACACCGCATCGTCGTGCGGACGTAGGCTCGCAGGAATCTGTCCGGGCGGGCAGAGCGCTCCGTCGAGGTCCACTTCGCGCGCAACCCCCTGAGCAGTCGCCGCGGCATCACCAGTGACCATGATGGTCTCGCCCCCCATGGTGCGTAGTTCGCCGGTCAGCCCCGCGGCGTCCGTGCGCGGCGGGTCGCTGAGGGCAATCACACCGATCATCTGCAGTGTTCCGTCCACCGGACCTTCGGCGACGGCGAGCATGCGATAGCCTTCGGCGGCGAGCGATTCGCCGTCCGCGATGAGCTGCGCGCCTGGGTGGGCAATCGCCTGCGGCGTTGCGAATGCGCCTTTGACGATACGCATCGTCCGTCCAGTGGCGTCCATGACCGTCGCTTCGGCGCGCTTGCGCGTCGGGTCGAAGGGAACGAAGGATACGAGCCGTTCGGCGGAATCTGCCGGCCGCGCAGCAGTTGCGGTGCGAATGGCGCTGTCGACTGGATCCGCCCCGCCTTCGGAGCTGGCGAGCCCGGCTCGAGCGAGCATTTGAGTCTCGTCATCGTTTTGCGCGGGCCGAACGGCGGTCACCGCCCAGGCATTCTGTGTGATGGTGCCGGTCCTTTCCGAACAGAGCACGTCCAGCGTGGCCGCGTCCTCCACGTAGGACAGGCGCGTCGATAGCTCGCCAGTGTGCACGTGGCGGGCAGCGCGACCGGTATGGCGGCGAGGATCGCCGTGAGCGTGAGCGAAATCACCTCGTGGGTCGGTAGGCCCAGCGCGGTGGCGTAGGCGACTAGGGCGACGATGACCCCGCGGTTGAAGATGGCCAAGTTACACACGACGCGCAGCACGGTGGTCTGCTGAGTGCTCACGCCATGCGTGGTGCGCACCAGTTCAGCTGTGCGGCCGAAGCGTGTGCGGGTCCCCGTGGCACTCACCAGAGCGAGCGCCGCGCCCCGGCGAACCAGCGCGCCGGCGTTGGTACTGCGGCATCCTCGCTGATCGAAGCGCCCAGCGTAGCGGAGATGCCGGCAAGCGGATCCTGGGGCGGGCCCAGGGCGTCTCACTCGACAGTCCACCGTCCGTCACTGCACACTGGGTGCTCGGTGTCGCCGAGCTCTCGGGCCGATCCGAGCCGGGCACGTTTTGAGGTCCCATCATGTCCCAGCAGCGCCGCGGCGCCGATTCAGCGCCGCGCCCCGTCATCCTCTGGTTTCGCAACGATTTGCGCCTCGGCGATAATCCCGCCCTGGCGGCGGCGCTCGCCACCGGCAGCCCCCTCGTTGCGCTCTACATCCTGGATGAGACTCTGCCCGGGGGCCGTCCGCTCGGCGGCGCCGCACGGTGGTGGCTGCATCACAGCCTGGCGGCGCTGGATGCGGCATTGCGGACGCTCTCCCGGGATGCGCCCCACGGAGTGATGCTGTGTCTGCGGCAGGGCGCGAGCGAAGCGATCCTGCGCGAGGTGATCGGCACGAGTGGTGCGAAGCGTGTGTTCTGCAACCGCACCTATGATCCGCTCCTCGATGCGCTCGATGAGTCCCTGACTGAGCCGCTGCTGCGATGCGGCGCGGTGCTCGAATCACTGCCCGGGGCGATGCTTGCCGAACCGGGAGCGCTGCGGACCGGCAGCGGCGGACCGTTCAAGGTGTTTACCGCGTTCTGGAACCGCTTGAGTGCACTGGAGATGGTGCCGCCGCTGCCCATACCGCGCAAACTCACCGGCAGCGCGAGCGCTGCGCGCAGCGAGCGGCTCGAGGACTGGGGATTGTTGCCGGGCTTGGGCTGGGACGGCGGCTTTGCGCGGCTGTGGACCCCAGGGGAGAAGGGGGCGCGAGTGCGGTTGCGCGAGTTTCTCGGCCGGCAGTTCGACAGCTACCGCGCTGCTCGGGACGTGCCTTCGGTCGAGGGGACCTCGCGTCTCTCACCGCATCTGTGTTTCGGGGAGATCAGCGCCCGGCAGATCTGGCATACGGTGCTCAACGCGCCGGGCGGCGGGCGTGCCGAACTGGTGGGCAACGGCTTTCTGCGCGAGCTCGGCTGGCGGGAGTTCGCCCGCTACACTTTGCATCATTTTCCGAGCCTGCCGCTGCGCCCGCTGCGCCAGGAGTTCGAGGCGTTCGGCTGGCGGGACGATTCTGCCGGGTTCGAGGCCTGGTGCCGAGGTCGCACTGGGTATCCCATCGTCGATGCCGGCATGCGTCAGCTCTGGCACACCGGCTGGATGCACAATCGCGTGCGCATGATCGTCGGGTCCTTCCTGGTGAAAGATCTGCTCGTGCCCTGGCAGCGCGGCGAGGCGTGGTTCTGGGACACGCTCCTTGATGCGGACCGCGCGAGCAACGCGCTCAATTGGCAGTGGGTCAGCGGATGCGGGGTCGATGCCGCGCCGTATTTCCGCATCTTCAATCCCGTTGCGCAGAGCGAGCGGTTCGACCCGGAGGGCGAATACCTGCGCTGCTGGCTGCCTGAACTGCGTGCGCTGCCGGCCCCAGCCATCCACGCGCCCTGGGAAGCCCCGCCGCTCGAGCTGCTCCAGGCCGGCGTGCGGCTCGGGGACACGTACCCTCGGCCCATCGTCGAGCACGACGAGGCCCGCAAGCGCGCGCTCGCGCGCTTCGAAGTGCTCCGCCAGCGCAGCTGACCGGGACGGGCGCGGGCATGCGGCTCGGTGAGGTGAAGGGCATATGGTGACGGTGGCGTTCCTGGGGCTTGGGCGCATGGGCCTCGCCATGGCCGGCCGGCTGCGCAGCGCCGGGGTCGAGCTGCGGGTGTTCAATCGCACGGCCTCGCGCGCCGATACGCTGGTCGCGGCGGGGGCGCGCCGCTGCGCGACGCCTCGCGAGGCATGCGCGGGCGCGGTCGGCGCATTCTCGATGGTGGCCGACGATGCGGCCTCGCGCGCGATCTGGCTCGGAGCCGACGGCGCACTCGGTGCGCTACCGAGCGGTGCAATGCTCATCGAGTGCTCGACGCTCTCGCACGATTGGGTGCTGGAGTTGAGCGCGCGTGCCGCTGCGGTCGATGTGCGCTATCTCGATGCCCCGGTGACCGGTCTGCCCGAGCAGGCGGCTGCCGGTGCGTTGACGCTCCTCGTCGGCGCGCACCGAGAGGATCTCGAGGCAGCCCGGCCGTTGCTCGATGCGCTCGCCCGCTCGATCATCCATTTCGGACCGGTCGGCGCCGGTACGGCCTACAAGCTGCTGGTGAATTTACTCGGCGCGGTTCAGATTGCCTCGGCTGCCGAGGCAATGGCGTTCGGGGAGCGCGCGGGCCTCGACCCGGTCCAGCTCGCACAGGCGCTCGGCAGCGGGCAGGCCGCCAGTCCGCAGGTGATCCGCAATACGCGTCGGATGGCCGAGAATCAACACGCCGAGCCGGTGCATTTCACGCCGCAACTGCGCTTGAAGGACGTCGAGTATGCGTTGGCGCTGGCGCGCAAGCTCGGCGCCGGCGCCCCGTTCGGCGCGCTCGCCGCACGCTGGTTCGGACAACTCGCCGAGTCCATGCCCGCCGGTATCAACGAGAGTGCGATCATCGACGTGGCGCGGCGGCAGCACCCGTAGCACGCGCAGCGTATCCTGTGCGCAGTTCACTCAAGGGGATGGTGCCGATGGACGATCGCCCGGCGCTTCGAGCCACCCGTCGACCCTCAGTTGTGGTCGCATGGCTGCAGTGGCGCAATCTCTGGCGCCGGTGGCCGCGCGCTGCCGCTGTATTCACCGTGGCGTTCCTGGCGCTCGGCCTGTTGGGTCGTATCCGCGCCGTCGAATACCTTATGGCCCTCTCGGCGCTCTCAGCGCGATTCGTCGTGACGCTGAGCGCGATGCTCGCGGCGATTCTCACGCTGCGCCGCGGCGGACGCCTGAGCCACCAACGACACCACGACTGGCTTGCCGCCTTGCCGCGCAACCTGCCGATCGCGCTGCGCTCGAGCGTCGGGCCGCTCGCCGTGCTGCTGTTCGGCGCGGCGCTGGTCCTCGTCCTGTCACTTGGCGGTCAGTGGCCCGCATGGATCGTGCTGCGGCTGATCGGCAGCATCGCGGCCGGAAGCGCCCTCGGCGCGGGGC
Organism: Steroidobacteraceae bacterium; assembly: GCA_049964755.1. Classification (GTDB taxonomy): domain Bacteria; phylum Pseudomonadota; class Gammaproteobacteria; order Steroidobacterales; family Steroidobacteraceae; genus 13-2-20CM-66-19. Next base: position 16,994 of record JBMFWZ010000030.1, read on the forward strand.
TCGGCGCAGCGGTGGTCATCGGCCATGCGCGCCCGGGCAGAAGCGGCGGGTCTCGTGCGTACGCGCAGCCCCGCTCGCATTACGTCTTGGCGCGACCCGCGCGTGTAGGGCCAATGCGTGCGACGCTGCTGCCGCTCGGTGCCTGGCCGGTCGCGGAGGCACGCTTTCGCGATCGCCCGGCGATCCGCGCCCGCAGCCTGATCCTGCTGCTGCTCGCGGTGCCGATCGGCGTGTCGGGCGGCGCGGTGCTCGCCGCAGCGGCCGCCTGGCTGATGGTGTTGCATCTGGTCAATCTGACGCGTGCCGTGCTGCGCACGGCCTTCAGCGCCGGGCGCTGGCTCGCGCCCACCGCTCCGGATCCGCTGCGCTTCACCTGGGCGCTGACGCATCGGGTATTCGCTGCGCAGGCGCTCTCTGCGGCACTGCTGCTCGCCATTGTCGCTGTGACGCGCGCAGCGTCCGATCTGCGTCTCGCTGGGCTCATCGTCTCGGGCTGTCTCGCAGTCGCCCTCGTGCTGGCGGCGACAGGCAGTCTGCTCGCACTGCGCAGCGGCGCGAGCGCCGCCTCGATACTCTCGAGGTGGGGGCGATGAGCGGCGCGGCAACTCCACCCGTCCCGCCGGTCCTTTGCATCCGTGAGCTCACGACCGGTTACGGCACCCACCCGGTGCTGCACGACGTCACTTTGCAGATTGCGCTCGGGGAGTGGTGCGTCGTGCTCGGTCCGAACGGCAGCGGTAAGTCGACGCTGCTGTACGCGGCTGCCGGGCTGCTGGCCCCGCGCAGTGGACGCATCGAATTGTCCGGTGTGCCGCTCGAGAATGCGGCTGCGGCGAAACGGACGCTCGGTTACGGGTGTGCGCCTGAACGTCTGCCGGGACTGCTCACCGGCCGGCAATGCCTGCAGGTGTATGCGGCGGCCAAGGGCCTCAAGGAGATCGACCGCGGCGTGCTCGTGCTGGCTGAGGCACTGGGTCTTAGCGGGCGGCTCGAGCGGTATGTGGACACCTATTCGCTCGGCATGCGCCAGAAGCTGGCGGTTCTCTTGGCCTTGGTCGGGGCTCCGCGCTTGATCGTGCTCGATGAGGCGTTCAATGGTCTGGATCCCTCCAGTGCGGCGCTCCTGAAGCATCATCTGCGGCGCCTGGTGGACGAGCATCGCGCGGCGGTGCTGCTCGCCACCCATGCTCTGGAGATCGCCGAGCGATACGCCGATCGCCTCGCGCTGCTGCTCGAGGGGCGGATCCGCCATGTGTGGGACCGAGCGCAGCTCGCCGCGCAGCGCGCCGCCGGCAAGCCGCTCGAGGAGCTGCTTGCGGCGGCGGCCGGCGCCCCCTGAGGGGTGCGGATCAGCGCCAGGGCCAGGGCTTCAGCGCGAAATGCCTCGGCGGCGTGTTGCCGGCCAGATAGCGCACGAAATAATCCCAGCGGCGGCGCGTGATGTACGGCGTCGCATAGCCGTAACCATGCCGTACGTTCGGGATGGCGATCATGTCGAACGGTCGGTTCGCCTTGATGAGCGCCTCGACGACGATCTGGGTGTTCTCCGGCGGGACGTTGTCATCGAGCGTGCCGTAGGTGAGCATCAGATGGCCGCGCAGATGCGCCGCCAGCAGCTCATTGGCCTGGTTGTCGTAGTTCGTGGTTCCGTTCGCGTTGCGCTTGAGCAGCCCCTGATAGAGCTCGCCCCAATCGTTCTCATAATCCCGGTTGTCTTGATTGCCGCTCTCGGCCCAGCCGACTTTGAAAAAGTCCGGGTAGCGGAACATCGCATCCGTCGTGGCATTGCCACCGCCGGAGTGTCCCCAGATCCCGACTCGGCTCAGATCGATCCAGGGGTCACGCTGGGCGAGCTCGCGGATGGCGGCGATCTGGTCCGGCAGGGTGTTGTCGCCCATGTTGCCGTACCAGTAGCGCTGGAAGTGCCTCGAGCGGTACGGCGTACCCATACCGTCGACGGCAATGACGATGAAGCCGAGTTCTGCGAGCGCCTGATTGTCGTAGTCTGAAGGCTCGAAGCGGAACGTGAACACCGAGCCGATCTGAGGTCCGGGATACACGTAGTCGATGATCGGGTATTTCTTGTGCGGATCGAAATTCGTCGGCTTGAACAGCAGCCCGTATAGCTTGGTGTGGCCATCGCGTGCCGTGACGACGATCTGCTGCGGCGCCTGCCAGCCGATCGCCCGCAGCCGCTTGAGATTTGCGCGCGCGACGGTCGCGATGACCCGCCCGCTGGCCGCCGAGCGCAGCGTGGTGACCGGGGCGTGCTGCGGGGTCGAGCAGCTGTCGACGAAGTACTTGCCGTCCGGCGACATGCTGATGAGATTGTCGCAGTCGCGCGGCGTGAGGCGCTTGGGGGCGCCGCCGGAGAGATTCACCTTCCAGAATTGCTCGTAGTAGGGGTTGATGCCCGCAATGCGGCCGACGGCGCGGAACCAGACCGTGCCGGTGCGCCGGGCCACATGCAACACCTGTGTGACGTCGCCGCGTCCGGCGGTGACAGGGCGCTCGAACTGACCGCTCTTGAGGCTATAGAGATCGAGGTTGCCCCAGCCGGTGCGCGAGCTGTACCACAGGACTTGGTCGGAGGCCGGCAGGTAGCGCCAGTCGACCGCGCCGATGCCGCTCTGGTAGTACTTCGCGGTGCTGTATTCGAATACCGTGCGCACCGCGCCGGTGCGCGCGTTGGCGACGCGAAACCATTCATGGTGGCGGTTGCGCGAGGTGCTCACCAGCGCCAGCGTCTTGCTGTCCGGTGCCCATTGCACATCGTCCCAGTGACCGTTGTTCTGGCAGCTGATGTCATCGCACAGACTCGAGAGTCGCTGCTCGGGCGGCATCTGCAGGCGGATCACGTGCCCGCTCGCCACGTCGATGATCACCGGATCGATCATGAAGACGTGCGTGTCCCCGGGCAGCGGATACTTCCATTTCTGCAGCGTTGGATGTCCGATCGCGGCGCTCACCAGGTACATATTCCCGACCTTGCGCTGGTCCTGCTGGTAGGTGGCGATCTGGCGCGAATCCGGTGACCAGTTCAGCACCGGGCGCTTCGAGCGCAACCAGCCGGCATTGTCGGTGGCATAGCCGAAGTTCTTCACTCCGTCGAAAGTCAGCTGGCGCTCTTTGCCGGAGTGCATGTTGCGCACCCACAGGTTCCAATGGCGGATGAACGCGAGGTATTTGCCGTTCGGCGAGAGAATCCCCGACACGTTCGCGCTCGGTGCGGCGGCGCGGCAGTGTCCGGCGCCGGTGAGGGCGCAGATGAAGCGTTTGCCGGCGCGCGTCACTTGCAGTCGGCCGTGCACGATTTTGATGGCAGTGATGCCGAGCTTGGCCGCATCGACCGGTTTGCCCAAGGCATTGCTGAGCGCGGCGGCGAGCTTGATGCGGTTGAACGGCGCGGCAGCCTTGCCGGTGGCCGCATCCATGATGCGGTAGTGATCGCCGCTGGCATCGTGTGCGATGAACCAGAATCGGTCGCCCGCAAGCCAGTGCACATGCTCGACGTCATCATCGACGAGCGGTGCGGTTGCGTAGGGCATGAACTGCGCGGCGCGGGCGTAGTCCTGCGTGCTCAGATGCCGGCCCTGGGCGAGGGCGGCGCGGGCGGGCAGCGCTGCGGCGCAGGCGAGCAGCGCGCAGCGGTAGAAATCGCGCAAATTCGGATTCAACGGCGTCCCCGATACTGGCAGCCGCGACCGTGCGGCGCATGATCGCGCAGGTTACGCCACGGCTAGCGGTCGGGGAACCCCGCCGAGGCGCTCAGCGCAGCTGGCTGTCCTTGCTGCCGCGGCGGTTGTAGCCGCTGAACGTCGCGGCCGCCTCGTCGCTGGCGCTCTGGCAGGCCAGGCACAGGCGCACACCAGGGACTGCCTGGCGGCGCTGGGGCGCAATCGGCTCGCCGCACTGCGCGCAATGCGTCAGTCCCGGCCCATGCGCGAGCTGGGCGCGGGCGCGCTCGATCGCGTCCGTCACGGTCGCATCAATTTGATCCTGCACGGCACCCTCGCCGGCCCAGCCGGTGGCCATCGTCTGCACTCCGAATCGTTGTCCGAATGGGCCATTCTACGCCTCGCGCCACAGGGGGACGCCGGGCCCAATTGCGACAGATAATATCATTTGATATTATATTAAAAATATATAATCTCTTTGCTTATGACCACCGATCAATTCCGTCAGCTGGGCTTCCTGTTCAAGGATGTCAGCCGTCGCTATACGCGTCGCTTCGAGGAGCGCGCGCAGGCGCTTGCGCTGACTCTGCCCCAGTGCCGCGCGCTCATTCATCTGCAGAGTCAGGAGGGTGTGAGCCAGAAGCGCCTTGCGGAACTCTCGGATGTCGACCCCATGACGCTGGTGCGCATCCTCGATCGCATGGAGGCCGACGGGTGGGTGCAGCGACGCTTCGATCCGGCCGACCGGCGCGCGCACACCCTCTGGCTCACCGCCGAGGCCGCCCCCGTGCTCGGAGAGATCTGGCGGCTGATTGCCGAGACGCGCGCGGAGATGCTCCAGGGGCTCTCCAGCGAGGAGCGGGTCCAACTGGTGGAGTTGCTCGAGCGTGTGCACGCAAATCTGACGGCGCTTCCAGCGCTGTCGGCCGATGACTCCAGCGCGCCTGATGCCGGGCGCAGGTCCACGAGGTCCCACCGATGAACGATTCCGGGAGCGCCGCCCCGTCCGAGCACGAATCCCAATCCGCGCCGCGCCCGCTGCGTGAGCGGCTGCGCCGCCCGTTGCTGTGGGGCGTGCCGGCGATCGTCATTGCAGGGGCGCTGTATCTCTATCTCACGAGCGGCCGCTACCAGTCGACCGATGATGGGTATCTGCGTGCCGCTGAGGTGCAGATCAGCGCGGACGTCTCCGGACGCGTCGTGCAGGTGGACGTCCACGACAACGAGCGAGTCCAGCAAGGACAGGTCCTCTTTCGGCTCGATCCGCGGCGGCTGCAGATTGCGGTCGCCGCGGCGCGCGCCCGGTTGGCCGTCGCGCGCCTGACGGTGCGCGCGCTCGAGGCGGACTACCGCGCGGACCTCGCGGCGCTCAGTTCGGCCAAGAGCCGCCAGTCCTATGCGCGGCACGAATTTCTGCGCCGCGAACGGCTGCTGAAGATCGGCGTGTCCTCGAAGTCGCAGTTTGATCGGGCTCGTTTGGCACTGCAGCAATCGCACGCCGCCGTCAGCGCCGCGCAGCAGCAGATCGAGGCGGTGCTCGCCCGCCTCGGCGGCAACCCGGCGCTGCCGGTGCGTGAGCATCCTCAGGTCGCCGAGGCGCAGGCGTTGCTCGACCATGCTCTGCTCGAGCGCTCCTACGCCACGGTGCGTGCGCCGACGGACGGCATCGTGACCGAAGTCAATCACCTGCAGGTCGGCGCCTACCTGCCGCTCGCGACCCCAGCATTCGTCCTCGTCTCCACGCGTGACGTGTGGATCGAGGCGGACTACAAGGAAAATCAGCTCACCCACATCCGCCCGGGCGATACGGCGACCGTGAGCATCGATGCGTACCCGGACCATACGTTCCACGCCGTCGTGTCCAGCATCACCCCGGGAACCGGCGCGCAGTTCTCGATCCTGCCGCCGCAGAATGCCACCGGCAACTGGGTCAAGGTCGTCCAGCGGCTGGACGTGCGGCTGCGCTTAGTCGGGCGCATGCCCCCGGTACGCTCGGGGCTGAGCGCTTCGGTGACGATCGATACCCAGTCGGGGCCGGCGGCGCACCGCGCGCCGGGCGCCACTGCCGCTGCGGGTTGAAGTGCCGTCGCGATGACCGACGCTGAACACAATACGATTCATCGTGTGCCGATCACCGTCGCGGTGACCCTGGCGACGATTCTGCAGTCGGTCGACACCACCATCGCCAACGTCGCCCTGCCGCACATCGGCGGCAGCATGTCAGCGACCATCGATCAGATGGACTGGGTGCTGACGTCCTACATCGTGGCGGCGGCGATCATCACGCCGCTGTCCGGGTGGCTCGCCGGCCGTTTCGGCCGCAAGAAGGTGCTGCTGATCTCGGTCCTCGGGTTCACGGTGACTTCGGCGCTGTGCGGTATGGCGCAGAGCATCGATCAGATCGTCCTGTTTCGTTTGCTGCAGGGCGGATTCAGTGCCGGACTGGTGCCGCTCTCCCAAGCGGTGCTGCTTGACATCAATCCGCCGGAGCGGCATGGGCGCGCGATGGCGCTCTGGGGACAGGGCGTGGTGCTCGGCCCGATGCTCGCCCCGGTGCTCGGCGGCTGGCTCACTGACAGCTACAGTTGGCGATGGGTGTTTTACATCAACGTGCCGTTTGGCATTCTCTCGGCCATCGGCATCATGACCTACCTGCGCGAGACGCAGAAGCGCAAGTCCCGGTTCGACTTCTTCGGCTTTGCCGCTCTGAGCCTGGCAGTCGGGGCGCTGCAGATCATGCTCGATCGGGGCTCGTTGAAGGACTGGTTCGGCTCGACCGAAATCTGGGTCGAGATGGGGCTCGCCGTGCTCGGACTGTACTGGTTCCTCGTGCATACCTTCTCGGCGCGCGAGCCGTTCGTCAGTCCGGCACTGTTTCGCGACCGCAATTTCAATGCGGGCAATATCCTCATCGTCGTGGTCAGCATGGTGCTGTTCGCAACCCTCGCGCTGCTGCCGCCGCTGCTGGAGGATCTGCTCGGCTACCCGGTGCTCACCACGGGCATCGCCATGGCGCCTCGCGGGGTGGGGAGTTTCGTCGCGATGTTCCTTGCCGGGCGACTGATGGAGAAGTTTGATCCGCGCCTGCTGATTGGCATCGGTCTGTCGATTGCCTCGCTGTCGTTGTGGAACATGGCGAGCTACTTTTCCACCCAGATGCCGCAGTCGCTGATCTGGGGTGAGACGTTCCTGCAGGGTCTTGGCATCGGACTGACCTACGTCACCATGACGACGGTTGCCTTTACCACCTTGGCGCCGAAACTGCGCTCCGAGGGCACCGCTGTGTATAACCTGCTCAGAAACATCGGCAGCAGTGTCGGCATCGCCGCAACCAGCGCCCTATTGACGCGCAACACCCAGGTCATGCACGAGCGGCTCGCCTCGCACATCGTGCCCTATGGTGGGCAGATTCAACTGCACGCGCCGTTCAGCTTCAACTCGGTCGCCGGACTGTCGGCGCTCAACGCGGTCGTGACCCGGCAGGCGCGCATGATCGCCTACAACGATGATTTCAAACTGATGTTCGTCATGACGCTTTCGCTGTTTCCGCTGCTGCTTCTCTTGAAGCCGCGGCGCGCACGCGGCCGAAGCGAAGAACCGCTGGTCATGGAGTAGTGTGATGGCACGCGCCGCAAAGTATGTTCGTCACGCAAGCTGCCTGCTCATCGCGGCTGCGGCGGCCGGGCTCGGCGGCTGCGCGGTGGGGCCGGCCTTTCATCGCCCGGCGGTGCCGGCCGGTGAGCACTATCGTTCCGCCGGCGAGCAGGTGCGCGATGAGCATGCCTCGACGGGTGTGCATCGGGAGCACGCAGCAGTGGGTCTTGGCGCGAGCGGGCCGTGGTGGCAGCTGTTTCGCTCCCCGCAGCTCGATGTGTTGGTGCGCACCGCGCTCGAGGACAATCATGACGTCGCGGCCGCGCAGGCGGCACTCGAGCAGTCGCGCGCGGGAGTGACGGTGGGTGGCGCGGGGCGCTATCCGCAAATCGGTTTCAATGCCGGGGCCGGACGGCAGAAGTACGGCGCGGAGTTCCTCGGTCCGGATGCGTTCGCGCCCTTCAGCTACGTCGCCGGTGGCATCAGTGTGGCGTATCAGCTCGATTATCTCGGCGCGGTCCGCCACAGCGTGCAGGAGGCGCGCGCCGCGGAACAGTATCAGCGCAGCGAACTCGCCGCCACGCGGCTGATGCTCAGCGGACAGGTGGTCGCCGAGGCGCTCGACATCGCCACGGCGCGCGCCGAAATCCGTGCCGTGCGCGACCTGCTGCGCGAGGATCGTGCGACTCTGAGGCTCGTGCGCGCTTCGGTCGCCGCCGGTTCCGAGCCGCGCCTGGATATCCTCACCGCGCAGACCCAACTCGCCAGCGATGCCACGCTGCTGCCACCGCGCTATCAACGGCTCATCACCGCGCGGCATGCGCTCGCCGTGCTGCTCGGCCGCGCGCCGGCGTCTTGGCACCGTCCTGACCCACGGCTCGGGGAGGTCCATCTGCCGGCTCGGGTGCCGGTCGCACTGCCGTCAGTGTTGCTGAAGCGACGTCCGGACATCCTCGCCGCCGAGGCGCAGCTGCGGGCCGCGACCGCTGCGCTCGACATCGCGACCGCGAACCTTTATCCACAAATCACATTGAGCGCAACGCTGAGCGAAGAGGCGCTGCGGCCGCAGCACTTGTTTGATGCCAGCTCGCTCGCCTGGTCGCTGATCTCGGGTCTGACCGCGCCGCTCTACGAGGGCGGAAAGCTGCACGCGGAGCGGCGCGCGGCGCTCGATGCGCTGCATGAGCGAGCGCAGCTGTACCAGCAGGTGGTGATCAGTGCCTTTGGGCAAGTGGCCGATGCGCTCGATGCGTTGCGTCACGACGCGCAACTGCGTGCCGCGCAGCACCGGGCGCTCGCGCTCTCGCGCCGGCGGGTGCGCCTCGAGCGGGCCAGTTACCAGGCGGGCAACTCCGGCCTCCTGCCGGTCCTCGATGCACAGCGCCAGCGCGAGCGGGCGAAGCTCGGGCTGCTGGCCGCCGAGCATCGCCAATACCTCGACACCGTCACCCTGATGTTGGCCGCCGGCGGCCGGGTGGCTGCGGCCGCATCGGCCCCCGCCGTTACAGTCCGGAGAGGCTCAGGCCGCCGGATTGCGCCTGGATCTTGACCACCGAGCAACTCTGGTGCGCGCGGCGCAGCGTCGCGCAGGCGGCAAGCGCAGCAGCGTGGCTCATTTGCTCCGAGCGCAGGGTCGTCAGCTTGTTCGTACCGGACGGCGCGATTACCTGCACCTGGGTGAGCAGCGACGCGAAGCGGGACTTCAGCTGCGTGGCGGCGGCGCTCGCCGCGCTGGCCGTGCGATAGCGGCCAAGTTCGACTTGGAAGCCGGCCAGCTTGTTGATTTCAGCCTGCGCTTTGCTCGCTTCGGTCGCAGTGGGAAACTGGCTGACGAACGCCTCGTAGGCGGCCACCGTTCCGGCACTCTTGGCACTCTGCCAGGCGTTCGTTTCCTTCAGGCTCGTCAGCGCGCCCTGTGCCTCGGCCGTGTACGCCCCGTTCGGATACTGCGCCAGATACTGCTGGTAGGACTGCACGGTACCGGCGCTCTTGGCACTCTGCCAGGCGCGCTGGTCCTGGAGCGACTCGATACGGTTGCGTGCCTGCTGCACCCGCGGATCGTCAGGGTGGTGCTGGATGAAGCTGCGGTAGGCGGCCACGGTGCCCTGCGCCGAGGCCTTCTGCCAGTCGGCATTCGGCGAACTGCACCCCGCCAGCACGCCGGTGGCGAGCAGGCAGACCCCAAACGATGCAAGCGATGTCTTCTTCACGGCACACCCCGCAGGGACGATTCGGGCACCTAAACTACCCTAGGCGCCGCAAATCTTCCAGGTACGCCACCGCTTGCGCTGTGCTCACCGGCAGATCGACGCGAACGACGGACGAGGGCCGCTCGGTTCGGGCCAGCGCTGCGGGCTCTTGCGCAGCTTATCCACCGGGTAGCCCATGGCCGCGACGCGCGCCACCATCGCCTGGTACTGGCGCGGTGAGATCTGCGGCGTACGAGCCATGAGCCAGACGTAGTCGCGCGCATCTCGCGCCACGATCACCCGGCGGTAGTGTGGCGAGAGCCAGGCGACGATGTACTGCAGGCGCAAGAACCAGAAGAGGTGTACGTGCCACTCGGCATTGCCGGTGTGCGCAACCACCGTGGCGGTGGAATGGACCGTGTGCAGCCGGGAGGTGAAGCTGCCGCGCCGGAAGCGAAACACGGTGCAGATCGATCCATCCGGTTCCAGGCGGTAGTTCTCGACCGGATTGAAGTCATCCCGTTCGATATGTGTCGGGATCGCCGCGATCACATACCAACGGCCGACGTAGCGTTTGAGGTTCACGTGCGCCACGGGCGGGATCGGCTTCTCGGCCGCGAGCGTCCGGCAGGCGGCGAGGCTCAGTCCGAGCAGCAGCATCAGCGCGGTGCGCACGGCCCTCATGGGCGCTCCCCGGCCTGCGGCCGCGCAAATCGGTAATGCGCCACCAGCCACTCACTGCCCCCCGCGTAGCCGAAAAGCTCCGCACAGGCCATCCAGAAGATCCGCCAGCGCTCATACCACAGTTGAGCGTTCGCGCCGTACGCTTCGCGCAGCACGTGCAGCACTTGGTCGCGCTGTGCGTCCTGGTGCGCGAGCCACAGATCGGCGGTGCGGCGGTAGTGCGTGCCATCGATGAGCCAGCGCTGCTCCAGATGCAGGTCGTCCTGGAAGTGCAACAGCGTGTCGGCCGCGGGCATCAATCCGCCGGTAAAAAAATGCCGGCCCATCCAGTTGTCCGCGCCGCCGGTCTCAAATGGGTACATCAGCGTTCGGTGGGCGAAGATGTGGGCGAACAGCTTGCCGCCCGGTTTCAGCCACGCCGCAATGCGCTGCATCAGCGCTTCGTAGTTGCGCACGTGCTCGAACATCTCGACCGAGATGCACCGATCGAATCTCCCCGTGTCGAGAACGAGCGTGTTGACGTCGCGCGTGAGCACCTCAACGTTCGTCAGTCCGCGCGCGCGACACTGTGCCTCGATGTGGTGGCGTTGGCCGTGCGAGTTCGATACCGCGGTGATGTGCGCATGCGGGAAGCGCGCAGCCATCCACAGGGTGAGCGAGCCCCAGCCGCAGCCGAGCTCGAGGATCCGCTGCCCGTCGGCGAGTTCCGCCCGCTGTGTGTACAGCTCGAGCATCGCCTCCTCGGCCTCGGCCAGACTCTCCTCGCCGTGCGCGAAGTAACAGCAGGAGTACTTCAGGCGCGGCCCCAGGCACAGCGCGAAGAACGCCGGTGGTAGTTCGTAGTGCTGGCTGTTCGCCGCCTCGGTATGGATCGCAACGGCGCTCTGGCGCAGAGCGCCGAGGCGCGTGCTGAATCGCTCCGCCTCGGCCGCAGGGCCGCCGCTGCGCTCTGCGCGCAGCCGCTGCGCACAGAGCCGGCGGATTCCCAGTCGCACCAGGGCATCGGGTAGCAGGCCACGCTCGGCGAGCCCGAGCACTCCGGGGGCCGGCTGATCGCCGGGGAGTTCGAGCGGGGAGGTCATAACGGTGCTCATCTGAGGACTCCTCAAGGCGATCGACGGGGAAACCACGGGAAGAAAATCGATGTGCGGCGCTGGTAGTCGCGGTAATCCTCACCCCGTGAGCGCAGTGCCTGCGCCTCGGTCCACGGCACACCGCTTAAGTAGCGCAGGAACACGAACATCGTGACCGGGCCGAGCCAGGCGAGCGGCGCGAGCGGGGAGCCCACGGACCACGCTACGTAGGCGAACCAGTGCAGCCATTCGAAGAAGTAGTTCGGATGTCGCGAGTAGCGCCACAGCCCGCTCCTGCACGTGCGGCCGTGATGCTCGGGGTCGGCCCGGAAGCGCGCGAGCTGACGGTCGGCGAGGGCCTCGCCGAGCACCCCGAGTAGCCACAGCATCGCCCCGACGACGAGTGCGCTCGGCCGTGGATCACGGTTGGTTGCCACCGCCACGAACGGCAGGGCGAACAGCGGCACGGATAGCGCCTGGAACTGGAAGAATCCGAACCAACGGCGTTGATCTCCCGCCCAGCGCGCGCGCAGCGCCTGGTAGCGGCCATCTTCGTCCTCGCCCCTGACACGCACGGCCAGGTGCATCGCGAGGCGCAACGCCCAGCCGCCGCCGAGTATGGCGAGCAGCACGCGCGCCCTGGGCGCGCCTGTGCCGCTCACCGCCAGTGTCAGTGCACACACCGCAAGCAGGGCGGACCAGAGCACATCGGCGATGCCCGCGTTGCGATAGCGGCGCTGCCAGAGCCAGCCGCCGCACATCACGATGATCGAGAGCCCCCAGAGAAGACTCAGCACTGCGAGCGATCTCATGCGCCACTCCGGGCGCTGGCGGTGGGCAGCCAGCGCCGCGCGAGCGTCGTCAGCGCCGGCAGCGCTGCCGCCCAGCCGACCGACAGCGCGAGCAGAGTCGGTAGGGGCCGCACCGGGAAGATCACCGCGTGCCAGCCGCGTGCGGCCGCCCAGTAGGAGGCCGGTCCGCCGAGGGCCCCGAGGGTCGCGGCGAGCCACGGGCGCGAGTGCAGGTACCCAAAGAGCGGCACGATGGTCAGGCCGAATGAGGCCCACAGCGCGAGGAGCCAGGCGGGCGAGGACTCCAGGGGCCAGGCGGCCGCGTAGCGGATCAGTCCGGCTCGCACCCAGACGGTCTCGAGTGCCGCGCCGAGGAGGAGCGCGAGTGCGCACAGGCGCACCTCGAGCGCACGGCGTCGCGAGACCGTCAGGCGCCAGGCGATGAACAGTGCCGCTGCGCATACCCCCGGCCAGGCCCGTGCGCGGCCGGCGCCGATCACGGCGGCGAACCAGACCAGCTCGTAGGCGATGAAGGTGAGCAGCGTGTTCATCACAGCGCCCGCGCAGTGTCGTGACGCCACTGCGGCTTGACCAGTTTCAGATGCGCCACGCCGAGCGCCCGCTCGCGAAAGCCGCCTTCGCAGTAGGCCAGGTAGAATTCCCACAAACGGATGAATCGCTCATCGAAGCCGAGCGCGCGCACCTCGGGGAGGCGGGCCATGAAGCGCTTGCGCCACGCCTGCAGAGTGCGAGCATAGGAGTCCCCGAAATCCTCGAGGGAAACCAGTGCGAGGTCGCTGGCCCGGGTTTTCGCCGCGAGCATCGCATTCACCGAGGGAATGAAGCTGCCGGGGAATACATGGCGCTTGATGAAATCCACCGACTCGAGCGCCTGGCGGTAGCGATGATCCTCGATGGTGATCGCCTGCACCAGTGCTGCGCCGTGCGGGCTGAGCAGCCGGTTGATCGTGGCGAAGTATTCCTCCAGGTGATCGGCGCCCACCGCCTCGATCATCTCGATCGACACGAGCTTGTCGTACCGTCCCGTCATATCCCGGTAATCGGCCAGACACAACTCGATGCGATCCTCGAGGCCGGCGGCGCGGATCCGCTCGCGCGCCAGCTCGTATTGCTGGGCGGAAATCGTGGTGGTGGTGACGCGACAGCCGTAGTGACGGGCG
>JBMFWZ010000031.1:0-29504 GCA_049964755.1 Steroidobacteraceae bacterium
CACCCCTCTGCGGAGGGAGTGCGGGCGGCACGGGAGGGGACGCGAGGCCTACATTGACGTACCAATGCTGTGTGCCGTCCGCCCGTCGCCGCGCGACGACCTCTTCGTGCAGTTCAAAAGTCCCGGGATGCAGGTGCCTCGCAGCCCGCGGTTCGCCGTGAAATTCCAGATACGCCCGTTCACGTCCGTACCGCGACCAGAGCGCTGCCCCTGGCGCCTCGGGGACACCCGTGCGGGCGAAGCTCGTGAAGTAGTTCATGATCGCGGCGCTCAGCGCCCGCTCCTGCGGCTCATCCGGCGGTTTCGGCCACAGCGCCGGCCACCCCTCCTCGGCCCCGATGCGCCCGAACTCGTAGGGCAATTCACTGCCGTGGAAGGCCTCCAGGTGCAGCGCCTCCTGCGCCGGATAATGGTGCGCGAAGTAATACAGGTATGCCGGGCATCCCAGCGCCTCCTGAGACCTCACCAGACGCTCAGCACTCCACCCGTAGAACGCATCTCGGGCGGCAGCGAGGGCGCTCTCCTCGATCTGGGCGGCCGGATATCGCTCGAGGTAGCGCGGCGTGAGGTCTGCATAAATACCTCTCACCATTTGCTCATACTCGGCCGCACTCTGCGGCAGCGGTGGCAGGAAAAACCGCAGGGAGCGGATCTCCCCGTCGTTGAAGCCGGCCATCAGCGGCACCCTGGACTGCTCTCCACGATCGAAGCACTCGACGAGCTGCCGAGGCAAGACCCAGCCGTCGATCGTCGCCTGCGGATCGAAACCCGCAGCCGCGGCGTGCTCCGTTACGGTCTGGGCGTCCATCGAGCGCAGTTGGGCGATGCCGTTCGCGCCCAATTGACGCACCAGCATCTCGCCTCTCTCGTGTGCCGAAGGCATTCCGAAGCGCGGCTGCGTCAGCTGCAGATTCGACACCAAGTAGCCGCTCTGCGCGATCACCTTGTGAAAGAGCCCTCGGGCGAGCGGACTCGCCATCAGCTCTATCGCGCTCAGTGCACCGGCCGACTCGCCGAATACTGTGACATTATCCGGATCTCCGCCGAATGCGCCGATATTCTCCCGCACCCAGCGCAACGCGGCGATCTGATCCAAAAGACCATAATTGCCGGACGAGTCATGTGCAGACTCCGCACTGAGCTCCCGATGCGCCAGGTAGCCGAGCACACCGAGCCGGTAGTTGACGGTGACCACCACGACACCCAAGCGCGCAAGCGCCGTTCCATCGTACATGCCGCTCGCCGGATCCCCCGTGCGCAGCGCGCCCCCGTGCAGCCAAACCATGACGGCGGCGTCATCGGCACCGCCCGGCGCCCAGACATTCAAAAACAAGCAATCTTCGCTAGCGCACCGCACGTCGCTGCCGTAAATGCTGCCGGCCACCGAGCGCACCTGCACACAGGCCGGCCCGAACTGCCGCGCTGCCCTCACTCCCGTCCACGGCCCCACGGGAACCGGTGGCCGCCAGCGCAGCGCGCCCGTGGGCGCCTCAGCATAGCGGATTCCTCGAAACATGCGCAGGCCATCAGACCGCTGGAAACCGGCGAGCTCGCCCAGGGGCGTTCTGACCGCGCAGGGCGCATCGAGCCCCGTCGCCACGAGCCGGTCATGCTGAAGCGTCATAGATCCATGGCCTGCGGGAATGCAGCGCCACGAGCGTCGAGCAGCCTCGCGCGGGCACGTCCCCCCGGCCGCCATTGCACCGGTCGCGCAAAACATTCACAAGTGCTCTGTTGTCCGATGCGCCAGGTGCCGCTCAACGAGCGTTCTTCTTGCGCACCGCCACGCTCTTGCGCTCCTTGGGGGCTCGACAGGGCTGAACGCACAGTGCGGTCAACCCGGCGGCCATGAAGCGGGCCAGACGGTCCTTCACGGCCGCAAAGTCCTCGGATTTGCAGATTCCACCGGAGAGGTGATCGATACGGCCGGTGCGCCCCAGTACGTGCAGAAACGCACCGCTGACGAAGTCGTAGCCCCAAAAGATGTCGGCATCGGAACAGCCCGGAAGTGCCTTCTTCAGAATGCCGATCAATTTCAGCACCACCGGATTGAAGTGCAGGTCCATCATGGCAGCCCCTTCCGGGGAGTTGCTCACCTGCGCAGCGAACGCCGCAAAATTTCGCCAGCCCTCCCCGCCATTGATATACAGATCGAGATCCGTGTCGAGAAAGGCGCGCAGCGCCCCTTCCACCGTCGGTGCGCCGCCGCACTCGCGCTCGTAGTGATCGAGCGCATCGAGCCTTCTGCTGCTGGTCGTGCCCGCCCGGCGCGTGAATACGGCCTCGAACAGACGGCGCTTGTCGACGAAATAATAATGCATCAGCGAGGTGTGCACACCCACCTTCAGCGCCACATCCCGCAAGGTCACACCGTTCAGACCGTGCTTGGAGAAGAGGTACTCGGCCGCATCCAACATGCGCTCGAGAGTCTCGGCCCGCTGCTCCGCTTTGGTGCGGGTCTTGTGCTTGCTCGTAAGACGCTTGGCCATCCACGCAACCTTCGACAAAAAGCGGCAATTCGAGATCGAAGAGTACCACTAATCGCCGAACGTATGCGGCCACGACCTAGCCCGCCGCGACCCGCTCGCGCAGCCGCTTCTTGTCGATCTTGCCGGTGGCTGCCAACGGCATTTTCTCCACCAATACCACCTGATCGGGCATCCACCAGGAGGGAATCCTGCCGCGCAGAGTCTCGAGGATCACCTCACTACGCAATGCCTGCTGGGCGCGCGGCTCCACGACCAGCACCGGCCGCTCGCCCCACTTCGCATCCGGTCGGCCAACGACGGCCACGAGTCCAACACCGGGCAGCGCGCTGACGATATCCTCGATCTCGCGCGGATTGATCCACTCACCGCCGGACTTGATTAGATCCTTCGCGCGCCCGGTAATGGCGAGGTTCCCCTCGGGGTCGATGAACCCGAGGTCACCGGTGTCGAAATACCCCTCCTCATCGAGCGCCGAGGCGTCATCATTGAAATACCGCTCCGCGACGCTCGCACCCCTGACGCGCAGATGCCCGACCACCCCGCGCTGCTCGGGCAGTGTCCGGCCCTCGTTATCGACCAATTTCAAATCGAGCCCCATCACCGGCCGACCCGAGACACGCCCCGTCGACCGCGGGGGCACGTCCGGCGCCTCGATGGTGCCGAGAGGGGACAGCTCGGTCATGCCCCAGCTGGTCTGCACGCGTGCGCCGAGTCGCTCCTCGAGTCGCACCAGGAGCGACTGCGGGCAATGTGACCCGCCGATCAGAATGCGTTTCAGCGACGGCAGCTCGCCGCCCTCCCGCTCGAGCAGCTCGACCAGCCCGAGCCATACGGTCTGCACGGCCGCCGCAACGGTCACGTTCTCCGTCCGAATCAGGTGGCGCAGATGTCCCGGGTCGCTACTTCGCCCCGGCAACACCATCTTGGCGCCCACCGCCGGTGCGGCGAATGGAAACCCCCAACCATTGGCATGAAACATCGGCACCGCCACCAGCACTGAGTCGGCTGCCGTCAGGGCGATCGCATCCGCCTGCAGCGCTCTGAGGGTGTGCAAATAGTTCGAGCGGTGGGTATACAGTACCCCGCGAGGACTGCCGACTGTTCCCGACGTGTAGCACAAGCCCGCCGGCCATTCCTCCTCAAGGTGTGCCCACCCGGCCACATCATCGCAGCGTTGCTCGAGCTGCGCCAACGTGCTCCAGGTAGCCGCTGCTCCCGCGGTGACGTCCGCGACCTCGCCGTCGAGCAGCACGACATGCTCAATGCTGCCGCAACGCTGCAGAAGCTGCACGGCGAGCGGCTGCAGCCCCGCGCCGACGACGAGCCAGCGGTCCTGCGCTTCATTCACCATTGCGGCCAGATGGTTCATGCTGAGGCGCGGATTGAGGGTGTGACAGACCAACCCGGCACCCATCACCGCGTACAACACCGCCAGATGATCCGCACTGTTCCACGCCAGGGTCGCAATGCGCTCCCCGCGCGCGGGCCCGAATTCGCGCAACCCTCCCGCCAGCCGACGGCAGCGCTCGCCGAGGCGTGCATAGGCGATTCGGTTGGCGATGCCATCGCCGCCTGCGCACACCACCTCGGTCCGACCATGCCACTTGGCCGCATGGTCGAGGAACTTCTCCACCGTCAACGCATACTGCTGCATCGCGTCATCCACGCCCTCGTCGAAACTCGATCATGCCGCCGCCCACCCGCTCGAGCGCCGCATCCCTCAAAATGTCTTCATGAAGCGAAGACCGAACTGGCGCGGATATCCCGCGTATCGAAGCTGCGACATCATGGCGCTCACGTATTGATCATTGGTGAGATTCGTCCCGTAGGCGGTGAGCGACCATGATCCGCGGCCGTAGGACACCTGCGCCGAAAGCAAGTCCCTGGAGCCGAGAAAGTCCCCGAACGGGGCGTTATCGAACAATGTCGCCCACTGCGAACCGACATGGGAGTAATTCGCACGCGTCGTCACCGTACGTCCCCGGCCGAGGTTGAACACGTACTGAGCGCCGAGGTTATACGTGAATTTCGGAGCGTACGTCTGTGGATGACCGGCAAGGTCGACGCAACTCGCCGTAGCAGGACCGGTGAGTGGCGCACATGTTGCGGCGCCCGGGATGCGCGGATCGTTGGCGAAGAACAATCCCAGGCTCGAATGATTGTACGCAGCGTTTGCATCTACGGAAAAACTGCCAAATAGCGCCTGCACCGAAGCCTCTACACCATAGAGAGTCGAGGCCGAAGGATCGTTGACCTCAAGCGACTGAGTCGGCAGCACTGGATCGGCGATCGTCACCTGGAAATTGTTGTATTTATCGTAATAGCCATCGAGCTGCATCCGCACATGATCACGCAGCGCAGCGCCTTTCCAGCCGAGCTCGTAGTCGGTCACGTATTCGGAACGAAAGGGCCGCTGCAGCTGCGTTCCGATCGGCGTATTGAGCCCGCCTTGCTTGTAGCCGGTAGCGACGAATGCATACAGATACTTCGACGCGTTCACCGTCCAGCTCAACGCCGCCTTGCCCGTCAAGCGGTCATCGTGCTCCGTCTGGTGATCAGGCTGATCGTAGAAGAATTGCGGGATTACGATGTGCACCCGATTCGTCGAATCATTGTACGAATAGCGCAGGCCCAACTGGAACTCGACTCTATGACTGAAATGAAAACTCAATTGTCCGAAGGCTGCCGCGGTATCATTCAACACGACACCATTGATGTATTCATCGAACACGCCGGGCGGATAGCCCACGTAATATCCGCCCTTGAGCGGAAAGTCATAGTCAAGACCCTGGTAATACACGCCGCCCACCCAGGTCAGAAATCCCTTGGCGGGTGAAATGAGATCGAATTCCTGTGAATACAACAGTCCCGGTACGTTATCCTTGAACACGTAGTTCAGCACATCCGTTCCATCCAGATCAGCGTTGTACGCCGTACGGCCATACTGAACTCCGGAAATGGAGCGCAACGTGATTCCGGAGTGCATGGTGTAATTGACGTTAAGCGTCGAGCGAGCAATCTCGTTGATCGCCAGCTGTGGGCCATTCGCCGTAATGTCGTACAGAGGTGTCGTGGCCGTTGCCGGCGACGCCGGATATCCGCCGCTGTCAATGTACGCATAATCGTTGCGCCAGATGGCGCTCAGAGCACGCGAGGGCTGCCAGAGCAGACTGTAGCGAACCGCGCTCTCCTTCAGCGTTCCATTACCTCCAGTGTACGGCCCGGAGATGTTGAAGAACGAATCGCGGTATTCGTCGTAAAAGGACACGCGAGACGCCAAGGTGCTGCTGATCGGGATATTGACACCGCCTTGCAGCATGGTGTCATTGTAGTTGCCGTACTGGGCGATGAAATAGCCGTGGTGACCGGTGAGACTCGGCGGTGTCTCAGTCACGTACACTGCGCCACCAATGGAGTTCTCGCCGGCAAACGTACCCTGCGGCCCGCGCAGAATCTGGATGTCGGAGATGTCGTAATACGGCTCATTGGGAACGAGACTGAGGTCGGCAACGCCATCGCGATAAGTGATGACGCCTGGCTGAGTCTGTGTGTTGTGCTCGCCCTCGCCGATGCCGCGGATGTTGAAGTCCGCGCCCTGCCCGAAATCGTTGACCGTGACGGACGGGGCGATGGTCTCGAGCTGATCGACGTCGATGACCCCGGAGTGCAGCAATTGGACGCCGGTAAGTACAGTGGCAGAGACCGCAGTGCGCTGCAGATTGGTCGCGCGCTTCTCGGCGGTGACGATCACCTCTCGAAGGACCGGCTGCGCGTGGGACTCATCGGCACCGGATTCTCCTGATTCGCCAACGGCGGCGCTTGCCGGTGCAGCCGCTGCAGCTCTCGCAAGCGGCGCGGCCGAACGTGCCGAAGCCACGCCGCCGAGCGCCAGCGCAACGCACACGAATGACGAGATTTTCATCGGACCCCCTCAATGTATTTTTCGGCCGCACCCGATGAGGCGGCCGGCAGAGACTCTCAGCAACCGAAATGGTTGTCAAGTTCATTCACATGCGAAATAATATCTTTGGTCGGCATCTCGGTGGGGGGCACTGTGAGCCATCGTCAGTGGCGCATATGCGGCGAATGTCGCGATTTCTCCTGGGGACGGAACCGTCGTGAAAGCGCTGCGGCCCGTGCCGCGCACACCGGTGCCTTTCATTCAGCCCCGTGTTTACGACTGTGCTCGAGCCGTCACGACCCGGTCGCCGATCACATTGCGCGGAACACTTTGAAACCCGCCATCTCGCACGGCTGCGCACCGCGGGGTACAGCGGCCGATTCGCCTTGAGAGGAACTTTATGAGCAGATTGCTTGCCGAGCGCGTTGCCATCGTCACCGGTGCGGGCCGCGGCCTAGGCCGCGCACACGCCCTCGCCCTCGCCCGCAGCGGCGCGCGCGTCGTGGTCAATGACGTTGATGCTGCGAAGGCCGCGCAGGTCTGTGACGAGATCGCGCGACTTGGCGCCGAGGCGCTCGCCAGCGACGCCAATATTCAGCAACCGAGCTCCGTCGAGGCGATGGTGGCCGCGACGCTCGAGCGCTGGGGACGGGTCGATATTCTGGTCAACAACGCCGGGATCCTGCGTGACCGGACGTTCGCCAAGCAGGACCTGGCGGACTTTCGCCTCGTGCTCGAGGTACACGTGATGGGCTCGGTGCACTGCGCCAAAGCCGTCTGGCCGCACATGAAATCACGCGGTTACGGCCGCATCATATTCACGACGTCCTCCTCGGGTCTGTACGGCAACTTCGGTCAAGCGGCCTACTCGGCTGCCAAGATGGCTCTCGTGGGGCTCATGCAGACGTTGGCGCTGGAAGGTGCGCGCGATGGCATCCGCGTCAATTGCGTTGCCCCGAGCGCTGCGACTCAGATGACCGCGGGACTGTGGTCGGAGGAAGATTTGGCGGCCCTCACACCCGAGCGGGTCAGCCCGGCCGTCGTGGCACTCGCCAGCGAGGCGGCGCCCAACAAGTGCATCGTGCTGGCCGGCGCGGGTAGTTTCAAGTGCGCTCACGTGACCATGACGCACGGGGTTCACCTACCGGATGCGCAAGCGTCGGCCGAGGCGCTTTTGCGCCAGTGGGAGGCCCTCAGTGCACGCACCGAGGAGCGTGTGCCGGCCACCGGGTTCGAGCAATATCAGTTCGAGGTCGAACAGGCGCGGGCCTCAGCAGACCGAGGGGGATGATCATGGACGTGTTCGTGGTTTCTGCGGTCCGCACCGCCATCGGTTCATTCGGCGGTGCTCTGCGGCACAGCGAGCCTGGAGATCTGGCGGCGCTGGTGGCCGGGGAGGCGCTGCGGCGCAGCAGCCTGCCGGTCACCTCGATCGGGCACGTCGTGTTCGGACAGGTCATTCCCACTGCGCCGCGCGATGCCTACCTGGCACGTCTTGCGGCGCTAGGCGGCCGCTTACCGGTCGAAGTCCCCGCTCTCACCGTCAACCGGCTGTGCGGCTCGGGTCTGCAGGCCATCGTATCGGCGGCCCAGTCGATCGCCCTGGGCGACTGCGAAGCGGCCATCGCCGGGGGCGCGGAGGTGATGAGCCGAGCACCCTTTCTCGCTCCCGCGCTACGCTGGGGCATGCGTCTCGGGGATGCCGCACTCGTCGACGGCCTCAATGGCGCGCTCACCGATCCGTTCGAGAAGGTCTTGATGGGCGTCACGGCGGAGAATGTCGCCGCCCGCTTCGGCATCACCCGCGAGCAACAAGATGCGTTGGCGCTCGAGAGTCACCAGCGCGCCGCACAGGCCATCGCCCTCGGTCGATTCCAGAGCCAGATCGTTCCCGTGCCACTGTCCACCCGGCACGGCGCCAGCGAGTTCACGGTCGATGAACACGTCCGAGCGCAACTGAGTGGCGCGGACCTCGCGAAGCTGCGGCCGATATTCCGCACCCCGGACGGGACGGTCACGGCGGGCAACGCCTCGGGCATCAACGACGGCGCGGCCGCCGTGGCACTCGTCGGGCCGGCGGCGCTGCGCCGCCACCATCTCACCCCCATGGCACGACTCGTTGCGTATGCCCACGCCGGTGTCGAACCGGCGCTGATGGGCATCGGTCCGATTCCCGCGAGCGCCTTGGCGCTGAAGCGCGGCGGAATTCGCCTCGAGGCGCTCGATGTGATCGAATCGAACGAGGCCTTCGCCGCCCAGGCCTGCGCCGTGGCCACGGAACTGGGCTTCGATGCCCGCAAGACCAATCCGAACGGCGGGGCGATCGCGCTCGGCCACCCGGTCGGCGCAACCGGCGCGATTCTCGTGACGAAACTCCTGCACGAACTGTCCCGCTGTGGCGGGCGCTACGGATTGGTCACGATGTGCATCGGAGGCGGCCAGGGAATCGCGGCCATCTTCGAGCGGCTGTGACGCACGCGCCCGTACTGCTGCGCACCCCGAGCACTCGTCGCACCTGCCATCCCATGCCCTCCCACCCGATGCACGCACTCATCCCGCGCCGCCGGCCGTGCACCCGTACCTGCTGCCTCCGGCGCGCCGAACCATCAGGGTATCCACCACCATGGCAAGCCTCGAAGAGTCTCTCCCCGCGCCGCTCGCGGCCCCTGTGAACGAGCGCGCCGCGGCGATTGCCCGCCAGGGCAAGCTGTCGATCGCGGTCAAATCCCTCTACGGCGCCGGCAGTCTGGTCGACGGCATCGCCAACACCGGTCTGACGTACATCGCGTTCTTCTACCTGACCGCGATTTGCGGGATGTCCGGAACGCTCGCCGGCATGACGACTTTCCTCGCTCTGCTGATCGACTCCTGCGCCGACCCGCTGATCGGACTGCTATCGGACAACACTCAATCGCGCCTCGGGCGGCGGCACCCGTATCTGTTCGCGAGTCTTTTGCCGCTCGCGATCAGTTTCGCACTGCTGTTTTCGCTGCCGGCCTCGCTCGGCCCGATGGGTCTGTTCTTCTACGTCACCGCCCTGATGCTGGTGCTGCGCATCAGCCTCTCGCTGTACGATCTGCCCTACCTCGCGATTGGCGCGGAAATCTCCGACGACTATCTCGAGCGTTCGAGCATCGTCGGATTTCGGATGATCTTCGGCTCCATCGCGGCATTCGCCTGTCTCGGCATCGCGCTCGGGGGCTTCAGCTCACACGCTCAGGCGCTGCTGCACCGAGCCCATTACGCGCCGTTCGGGTGGATCTGCGGCGCACTGATGCTCGGCGCCGGCCTGCTGATGAGCATCGGCACGATGCGCCAAATCCCTCGCCTGCACCGCGCACACCCCCGCACAGGCCCGGCGTTGGCGCAACTGGCCCGCGAAGTACGCGAGGTCTTTCACAACGGCTCGTTCGTCGCTCTGTTCATCACCGCCCTGATCTTCTTCGTCGCACAAGGGGTGGCGGCGACGCTCGCCATCGATACGAACAGCTATTTCTGGGATTTGCCCGCCTCGATCAACCAGGAGGTGCTGCTGGTCCTGGTGCTCTCCCCGCTCCTCGGTCTACCGATCGCGCGGGCCCTCAGCACCCGGATCGAGAAGCGCACGCTCGGCATCGGCGGGCTGCTGCTCTTTTGCGTCTGCCAGTTCTATCCGCCGGTGCTGCGCATCGTCGGGGTGCTGCCGACCGATCTCGATGACCTGCGCACGCTGCTGATCCTGAACTCCGCGGTCATCGGCATCGGCCTGGTGTTCTCGGGCATCGGCTTTCAGTCCATGATGGCCGACGCGGCCGATCAGCACGAATACCTCTTTGGCGCGCGGCGGGAGGCAACCTTTCTCTCCGGGCTGACGCTGTCGGTGAAATCCGCAACGGGCTTAGGCTCCCTGATCGGCGGCATGGCCCTCGATGCCATTCATTTTCCGCGGGACATCGCCAGCCGCGGGCTGCATCCGCATCTGCCGCTCTCAGTCATCGACGGTCTCGGCTGGGTTGCCGGTCCTCTGCCGGCCGCCTTCACGGTCTTTTCCGCTCTTGCACTCTTCGGCTACAAATTGAACAGCGAAAAGTACCAGGTCATCCAGAAAGCCCTGGCCGAGCGGCGGCAGTGAGGCTCGCGGACTTCACCCTGAGTGCCCGATCGTTCGCAACCTTTGGGCGCGGACTGCACCGCCCGGAGTGTGTGTGGGTCGATCACGACGGGGTGTGGGCCAGCGATGCACGCGGCGGAGTCTGCTTGGTTCGCCCGGACCTCGCCCCGCAGCTGCTCGGCAGCGGCATTGCCGAGCCGAACGGCTTCAGCCGCAGACCCGACGGCACGTTCGTGGTCGCCGGGCTCGCCGACGGGCGGCTGCATGCCATCGCTTCGGACGGGCAGACGCGCACGCTGCTGGCGAGCCTCGATGGGATCGCACTCGGTACGGTCAACTACGCCTGTGCCGATGGTGCACAGCGCATCTGGCTCTCGGTGATGACGCGGCACTTGCCCTGGCTCGCCGCGTTTGCCACAGAGATCCGCGACGGCTACATCGTCCGGCTCGAGCAGGAGGGGTCTGCTGAAATCGTCGCCGACGGACTCGATCTCACCAACGAGGTCAAGGTGTCCCCGGACGGCCGATACCTCTACGCCGTCGAAACATTGGGCGGGCGCATCAGCCGCTTCGAGATCCGGCCGAACGGCTCGCTCGGTCAGAAGGAGCGTGTGGGTCCTGAAACACTGGGTCGCGGCGCCCTTCCGGACGGCATCACCTTCGATGCGCACGGCAACCTTTGGGTGACGATCATCAGTAGCAATGCTCTGCTGGTCATCGACCGGGACGGCGCGGTGCACACGATCTACCAAGATGCGAACCCCGCGGCCCTCGAGGCGATCGCGCGCGCCGTCGAGACGCGCCGCGGCACGCTCGAGCACCTGGCGGCGTGCGCACAGGTCGACGGACCTCTGCGCCTGCCGACCAGCATTGGGTTTGGCGGTCCTGATGGGCGCACCGCGTACATCGGCTCGGTGGCACTGGATCACTTGGCGAGCTTCTCTGTGCCGCCGGCGCTGTTCTGAGCGGCCGGCGAGCGAGCCGCCTCAACGCCACACCCTCGACGCAGCGCATGAACGCATGGGATGCTGCCACCGCCCCCGGTCCGATGGATTTCGAGTGGCCGGGACCTTGGCGGATGCGCGCGACCGGCGCGCGGCACTGGCTGGCGGCCACGGTGCCCGGCACGGTGCACACCGATCTGCTCGCCGCCGGTCGCATTCCCGATCCGTTCTGGCGCACGAATGAGCGCGCGGTTCAGTGGGTCGACAAGCTCGACTGGGAATACTGCACCGATTTGCAGCTCGATGCGCACGTGCTCGCCCATGAGCGGATCGATCTGCTCTTCGAGGGGCTCGACACCTACGCCGAGGTCTCGCTGAACGGTGTACTGCTGCTCGCCGCGGACAACATGTTCCGCCGCTGGCCGGTCCCGATCAAAACGCATCTGCGAACCGGCCACAACACGCTGCGGGTATTGCTCAAATCACCGGTGCAGGCGGGCCTCGCGCGCCTCGCGGCGCTCGGCTTCAACCCCCCGGCAGTGGTCGACTGGAGCGAGGTCGGCGGGCTCGGGGAGCGCAAGATCAGCATGTTCACGCGCAAGGCCCCCTACCACTACGGCTGGGACTGGGGGCCGCGTCTGGTCACGAGCGGCATCTGGCGGCCCGTGCGCGTGCAGGCGTGGAGCGGCATACGGATCGAGGCGCTACGCGTGATGGTGGAAAGTCTCAAGAGCGAGGAGGCAACGGTCGCAATCGAACTCGAGCTCGTGACGAGCATTGCCGGCGCCGCTGAGCTGACACTCACCAGTCCAACGGACGCGCACATCAACGCGAGCGTACGAGTCGAACTGCGCGCCGGGGAGCAGCTCTGCACGGTGCGCTGCCACATCCGCCAGCCGCGTCTGTGGTGGAGCAACGGCCTCGGCGAGCCGTTTATGTATGAATTCAACGCAGAGGTCAGATTCGGGTCGTGGCGGGACCTGCGCAGCGTGAGAGCCGGCCTGCGAAGCCTGCGCATCCTGCAGCCGCCCGATGCCGAGGGCACGGGCTTTCAGGTCGAGCTCAACGGCGTGCCGATCTTCATCAAGGGCGCCAACTACATCCCTTGCGACAGCTTTGCGTCTCGCGTCTCGCACGCCACTCGCGCACACATCGTGCAATCGGCCGCGGCGGCCCATATGAACATGTTGCGCATCTGGGGGGGCGGGATCTACGAGCAAGACGATTTCTACGACCTCTGCGATGCACAGGGGATACTCGTGTGGCAGGATTTCATGTTCGCCTGCGCCATGTACCCAGGAGATGATGCGTTTCTCCGGAACGTGCGCGCCGAGGCGATCGACAACGTCAAGCGACTGCGCAATCACCCCTGCCTCGCACTCTGGGCGGGCAACAACGAGATCGACGTCGCCTGGCGGCACGCCGTGCCGGGCGGCGGATGGGGGTGGAAGGAGCGCTACGATGCCGAGCAACGCGAGACGCTGTGGCGCGCCTACCGCACGATCTTCCATGACATTCTTCCCACCGTGATCGCCGAGCACGATCCGGGGCGCTTCTACTGGCCCTCCTCGCCCCTGGCGGCCTGGGATGGCGCCGATGGCCTCACGCATGCCGATCTGAGTGCGCCTCGCCAGTCCGGCGACATCCATTATTGGGGGGTGTGGTGGGGCAAGCAGCCGTTCTCGACTTATCGCCGTGCGATCGGACGGTTCATGAGCGAGTACGGCTTCCAGTCCTTCCCCTCGCTGCCCTCGGTGCGTGCCTTCACGGCGCCGGAGGACCTCTCAGTGTTCTCCGAAGTCATGCGGGCGCATCAGCGCTCGGCCATCGGCAATGAGACGATCCTCGAATACATGGCTCGGGACTATCCGCAGCCGAGATCCTTCCCGGCATTTCTCTACGTGAGTCAGGTTCTGCAGGCCGAGGGAGTCCGTGTGGCGATGGAAGCTCACCGGGTACGTAGGCCCTATTGCATGGGCTCGCTGTACTGGCAGATCAACGATTGCTGGCCGGCTGCGTCCTGGAGCAGCATCGATGTCTACGGTCGCTGGAAGGCGCTGCACTACTTCGCGCGCCGGGCATTCGCCCCGATGCTGCTCAGCGCGTGGCTCGAGGATGATCTGATCATGATGCACGCGGTGAATGACACGCTCGCGGCCGCGGAGGGAACGCTCACGCTGCGACTCACCGACTTCCGCGGGACTGTGCTGCGCACGCACATGCAGCCGGTGCACCTCGCGGCCAACAGCAGTACCCGTATCGGCTCGTATCCGGCGAGCGCCTGGCTCGCCGGCACCGCGGCGGATGCAGTTCTGCTGCAGTGCACCGTGCAATGCCGCGACGGCAGGTGCGCCGAACAGATCCTCTACTTCCGTCCCGTCAAGGACCTCGCGCTGCCGGCGGCGGCCGTGGAGGTCAATGTGGCGGCGCAGCCGACCCGCCTCGCGCTCACCGTGCGATGTCCGGTGCTGGTCAAGACGCTCTGCCTCGAGACGGACACGATCGACGGACACTTCAGCGACAACCATTTCGAGCTGCTGCCGGGGAAGTCCCGGACCGTGTACTTCACCCCGGCAGGTCAGGCGGACGTCGCAGACCTGGAGCGTGATCTGCAGCTCTGGCACATGGCCCGCGTGATGGCGTAAGCGCCGTCAGTACCGCACCTGGTAGGTCAACCCGATACTGCTGCCCGGATCGTTCTGGGGCGTGGTGCCCTGCGCCGTGGCCGTTCCGTTGCCGAGTCGCGTCTCGAGTTTCAGATGCGGCGTGAGAATCACATCGACACGCACCTGGCTCGAGCCCTGAGTCGTCTGCGTCGCCGCCACGTACACCCGGTTCGTGAGGTACTTGCCCGCCGTGACGCTCGTCCCGCCGGAGGTCGTACCCGCCCCAGCGGCGCCCGTCCCGCTCGTGGTGCTGGCCACCGACAAGGTGTTCAGTCCGAAGGTGTGCCGGATCCAGGTCAGCGGATTGTAGCGGCTGGCGCCCCCGCCGCCGATCCCGCTGAGGCTCGCCAGACTCGCACCGGTCTCGGCCAGCTCGTACGGCGAGAGCTGCGAGGCCGGTTTGCCGAACAGCAGCAGCGCCAGCAGATCATCCTGCGGCAGCTGCGGACTGCTGGAGAGTGAGATCTTCGGGGCATCCGCAAAGCCCGAGACGCGCAACGTCACGGTGGTGGTGGACGTGTAGAGCACCGTCGTCTGCGCAACGAAATCCAGGGTCGGATCGATCTGCCCCCGGAGCCCCTCGCCGTTGAACCCGACTCGCCCGCGGGTGAAGTTCAGGCGTGTCCCCGCCAGAGAAAACGACCCTCGAGTCATGGTGAAGCCGCCGCTGACGCGCGGCTGGGCCGTGGTCCCGGCAATCTCCAGCGCGCCACCGAGTTGGGCATCGAGTCCCCGGCCGTGCACGAAAATGGACTGCGGGGCTTGCAGTTGCAGCCCGAGCCCGATCACCAGATGGCGCCGCCTGCGCACGGGCCGGACGCTCTCGCCCGGACGGATCACCTTCAGCGTCGCCACGTTCGGCGGAAATCCGTTCGGGATGCTGATCGCGGCGTGCAGGATCCGGATGGTACCGGTGAGATCGAGCCGATGCCGCAGCGTTCCGGTCACGCGCAGATCGGTATCGAGGTTGGCCGTCAGAATGTCGCTGGTCACCGGCCGGATGTCGTGCGCGTGCAAAACGACATCGATCGGCATCCCGTGCTGCAGCACACCGATGGTGCCGGCGGCCGACAGCTGTCCCGGCCCGGCGCGCGCCGTCAGGCTCGCGATTCGCAACACGCCGTGATCCCCGACCAGCCGAGCCTCGACGTCGCTGAAATGAATGCCGTTGGCGTAATCGCGCAGATCGCCTTTCGTCAGGCGCACGACGCCATGGATCAGCGGCACACGCGCCGTACCGTCAATGTGCGCATCGACCGTGAGAGTTCCCTGGGCACGATCCCCTCTGGCCTCGAGCATCGCATTGGCCAACGCGGCATCCAGAGTACCGGTGAGTTTCAGCTCGAGCGCTCCGGTGGGCGCAAGCGGTGCGCGGCCGCTCAAACTGAGCCGCGATGCGTGGCCCGCCGCGAGCGCCGCGGAGAGCTCGGCGAAGCCGCCGTGCAGGCGCGCTTCGCCGTGGGCATCCAGTGCCGGCAGTCCCTGCGCGGCCAGCCCCGCAAATCGCAGGCCGGAGATCTCGAACGACGCCCGGCCGATCGGCGCGGCGCGGCTGCCGGTCAGCTGCAGTGCTGCGCCGAACGTGCCCTGGGCGAGCAGATCCGGCACGAAGGCATCGACCAGACCGGCATCCAGGTGCTCGAGGGAGGCGCGAACATCCAGTGCCGGAGCGAGTTCCCCGTGTACGGCGAGCACCGCCCGCTGCAGACCGAGGCGAAGATCGCTCACGCGCAACCCCGTGACGAATGTCAGACGCGCCGGTGTCAGCAGCCGCAACGTCTGACCCCGGTACTGCGCGCTCAGGCGCAGAAGATCCAGCCGTCGCGCCGCGCCGTCGAGGCGGGCCGTGGCGGTCAGACTCGCCGCGGCGCCGCCCACGGCGGGGGATTCGGCCGTGACCACCGTCTGCAGCGCATCGATCGGACCCGACGCGGACAGCGCGAAAGCGCCGTGCACCGCACCCACGGTCAGCGCGCGCCCCGTCAGCGCCAGCTGCAGGGTCTGCCGGCCCGCGTGCGGCAAGAGCGTGAGATTGGCCTCGAGCTGCCCGGCGAGTGCCGTCCCGGCCAGACTCTTAAAATCGCTCAGGTGCCCGATGCGCAGCTGCGCCTCGGCGCGTGCGGCCTTGAACCGAGCACTCGAGCTCAGCGTGCCGGTGAGCTCGACGCTGCGCCAGTGTGCCGTGCGCAGCGCGAAATGCAGCCGGCGGCCGGCGGTGCGCGCCAGAGTTGCCGCGAAGCGCAGCGGCGCGCCGTCGAACGTGCCGCGAGCCTGCACCGCGGCGCGCAGCGCCGAGGGTACCCCGCGCGCTCGCAGCGTCGCCTGGATCTGGCCGGGCTTCGAGCCGTGCACCGACAGTGTGGAGTGCGCCGAGACGTCGAACACCAGTGCCTGCGGTGTGCCATCTACAGTACCGTGGAGTTGCACCGACCCACTCGCCAGGGGCCAGATGCGCTTCAGATCGGCACATGAGACCTGCCAGCGCGCGTGCAGCGAGCGCCACTCGCCGGCCGCGCTCCCGGGGCGATGGCGTTGGGCACGGCCCGTCGCGGAAGCGGACACCCCGTGTCCGGTGAGCACCAGCCGTTCGAGATCGAGGCGTGCGGGTGTCAGGCTCGCCTTAAGCGCCAGCTGCGCATGCGCCCCGAGGAGTCGCGCGAGGACGCTCGCACCGGTCATCTGTGCCGCGCCGTGCAACACCAGGCGGGTCTTCGTGCCGCGCTGCGCGAGCGTCCCGGAGAGCTGCACCGCGCCCCCGACGTCCAGATGATCGTGCGCCGTCAGTGCCGTCAGGTCCCGCAGGAGCAGCGTAAACGTCGCGCTGCGCGGCCCCTCAGTGAGCGCCTGCGCCGAGAGATCAAACAGCCGATCGGTGAGGCGGACGTGCAGCGGACGGTGCGCCGCGCGCAGCTGCAGCGAGGCATCGAGGTGCAACGGGGAGCCTTGCAACAGCTGCGGGTGCGGTCCCGGCAGACGAATCCCGCGGGCACTGGCGTGCACGCTGAGCACTCGACCATCGGCGCTCAGATGTGCACTCAGCGCACCCAGCGCGGCACCGTCGGTCAGCCGCAGTCCCGCGAGCTCCAGCACGCCGCTCGCCTGCGCCGAGGAGAGCGGACCGCGCCAGCGGCCCGTGAGATCCAGATGCCGCCAGGAAAGCCCCGCACGGGGCGCCATTGCCGGGGACGTGACGGTATAGACCAGATCGGCAGCGCGGCGCGCGAGGTCGATCGTTCCGCCGATCTCGGCATTGAGCTTTCCGGCCCGGGCCGTGAAGGTGAGCGTCTCGGCCTGACGCGGCCCCGTCAGGCGCGCACGCACCCGCAATGCACCGAGTCCAGGCACTTTCAGCCAATGCTCCAGAGGGCCGCCGGCGGGCTCCTTAAGCCTCAGAGCGGCCGTAACGGCCGCAGGCGTCGCCTGCCAGGTGAGCCCGTAGAGTCCCTGCCCGTTGGTGCGCCGCAAGTGCAGGCTCACCTGCGCATCCTGCAGCGATCGGTAATGAACCGAGCCGTGCATCGTCAGGCGGGTCCATTGGCCCGCGGCGGGCGGCTCGAGCACGAGCGTGTCGATCTGCACGCGATCGACATCGATGTCCGGCAGGCGCAGCGCGGCGCCACCGCCGCTCGCACCTGAGCTCACCGGACGGCGCAGCACCTCGATGCGCGCCGCGTTCAGCGCCTCGATGTGCAAATCGCCCCGCAACAGCGCCAGCGGCGACCAGTGCAGCGAGAGATCGTGCGCACTCATCCAGACGCCGCGCGCATCGCCGAGCTGCAGCCGCGCGATCGTGATCTGCGCCGGGAAGCGCCCGGCCAGTCCGCTCAGACGCACGCGACCGGCGGTGAGCTCAGCGGTCTCACGCTCGATGAGACGGCGGCCATCGCGAGTGTTACCGGCAAGGATCACTGCACCGAGGACGAGCAGCCCGAGCAGCACCGCGGCGGCGAGCGTCCAGCCTGCATAGCGCAGCGCCCGACGCATCAGAACGCCTGCCCGAGGCCGATGTACACCTCGAAGCGGCCGCCGTTTTGCAGTTGGCGCGTCGGCACGGCAACATCGAGGCGGATCGGACCGATGGCCGTGTAATAGCGCACGCCCGTACCCACCCCGACACGGTATACGCTGCTCGAGCCGCTGGCGACACCGCCGGCGTCGGCGAACAGCACGACGCCGAACTTAGCCCCCACGCGCTGGCGCAGCTCGAGATTGACCGCCTGCATGCTCGTGCCGCCCTCGGGCAGGCCGTCGGCAAACTGCGGTCCGATCGACTGATACCGGTAGCCGCGCACCGTGCCGCTGCCACCGGCGTAGAAGCGCTGATCGGGCGGCAGGCCCAACTGGCTCGCGCCCTCGGCCATACCGGCGATCAGGCGCGCGGCGAGCACCGTGCGGCCGGCCGGATCGGCCGCGAACAGCTTATGCACGTCGAAATAGGTGGCGATGCTGCCCTGGACGATGACGAAGAGCTGCTCACTCGAGGCGCCGAGGGAGAGCGTGGGGGAGACGGTGAGTGAGATTCGATAGCCGTGCGTCGGGTCGAGCAGCGGGGAGGCCAGATCGGTCGAATCGAACTGCGCAGACAGCGGCAGGGCGATCAGGTTGTACCGGCTGTTGAGCCCCTCCTGCGTAATCAGCTCATGTTCGTACGACGCCCCGCCGCTCGCCACCCACTGCGAGGAGAACCGCCGCGTCAGCGTCGCGCCGGCCGTCTCGCCATGTTGCGTATAGGCCTGCAGCGTCTGGCGCAGCGCGGCGACGGAAAAGCCGAGGGTCTGACCATGGCGGCGAAAGTCCGGAATGTCATACCCGAGGCGTGCGTCGTAGCCGGCCCCGGTGCTGGCTGTGCCGCCCAGATCGATCGCGCTCGCCGAAGCGCTGAGGCGCTGTCCGCTGCCGAACAGGTTGCGGTCACTCCAGCGCAGACCGCCGCTGCCGCCAAGGTCGCTCGAATACGCGGCATTGATGGCAAAGGCGTAGCGCTTGCTCTCCTGCACCAGAAACGTCAACGGCGCGCGCCCTTTCGCATCGGCGGCACCGAGACGCACGCTGACGCTCGAGAACAGCCCAAGTCCGAGCAGATCTTGACGCGCCTGCTCGATGCGCGCCGCATCGTAGCGTTGCCCGGGGCGGATCGGCAGACTGCGCCGCAGGAACGAGGTGTGCACGTGCTGCAGTCCCTCGATGCGGATCGTGCCGATCCGCACGCGTCGGCCGCTCTTGACGCGGATCTCGAGATTCAGCACATGGCGCAGCGGGTCTTCGTAGGCGATCGGAGGATCGACCTCGGCGTGCGCATAGCCGTCGTTTTGCAACGTGCGCTGCAGGCGCTCGCCGGCCGCCAGAACGTCCGATGCGCGCGCCGGCGCCCCGGAGCGCAATCCGAGCAGCTCATGGGGCAGACCCAGCGTGCGTTCGATCGCCGCGGGCATCGTGCCCTCGACCTCGATACGCCCGACGTGAAAGAGCGGCCCGAGCGATGGGGCGACCGTCACCGTCGCATCGGTGCCCTTCGGCAGCGCCGCGAGGGTCTTGCCGAGCCCGAGACTGTTCAGGCGCCTGCCGTCGATCGTGATGGTGACTGCGCCCTGGTAGTACCCGAAGCTGCGCAGCACCGTGCGCAGTCGCGTCACGTCGGCGCGCGCCCGTGCGATCAGGCCGTACGGACCCACCGGGGCCGTCCCGCGCAATGCCTGCAGCTGCGAAGTCTCCTGCAGAGTCGAGTCGACAGCGTCGCGCCCGCTCGAGGTCCAGTGCACTCGATAGGGCTGCGGGTTCGCCGCCTGCGCCAGAGGTGTCGCCAGCACCGCACAGATCAATAGCGCGAGCGCGCCGGCGCGCCGGCCGGCGGCCCCTGCGCCCCCGCGCGCCCGTCCGCGACCGCCGAAGAATCGGTATTCCATGGACCCTATGGTAAACAGTCGGACCGCCC
Source organism: Steroidobacteraceae bacterium (assembly GCA_049964755.1). Taxonomy (GTDB): domain Bacteria; phylum Pseudomonadota; class Gammaproteobacteria; order Steroidobacterales; family Steroidobacteraceae; genus 13-2-20CM-66-19. Next base: position 20,023 of record JBMFWZ010000031.1, read on the forward strand.
GAGGCGCGCCGCCGGCGCAACGCGCAGCGCACGGGGAGCGGTGCCGGAGGGGGATTTGCGACGCCCTATGGGCTCGCAAGCCGCTTCAAATGCTCGGCGATGCGCTCGGCATCCTGCGCGCTCGCCGGGTTGTAGATCACCAGCATCAGGTCGGTGCGGCCGTCGACGGCGAAGGCAGAATACTCGAACGTGAACGCACCGAGCAGCGGATGGCGGATTTTCTTCACGACCTCGCCAAAGGCACCCCCGTGAACCTCGTTGTCCTGCCACATCGCGGCGAACTGCGGACTGAGCCGCCGTAGCTCCTCGACCAGCGGTTCGACATCCTCGGCCGCCCCCGCCCGAGTCGTCTCGAAGCGAAACGCCGCCAACACCGCGCGCGCCACACCGCTCCAATCGTATTGCGCGGCACGTGCGCGCGGATCGAGAAACAGCCATCTGAGGATGTTGCGCTGCTCGGGTGGCTGTTCGGCGTAATTCATCAGCATCAGCGTCGCGGCACGATTCCAGGCGAGAACATCCCAAAGCGCTGTGCGGATGAGGGCCGGACGCGGATCGAGCGCATCGAGCACGCGCTGCAGACGAGGAGTCACCCCCGCGTCGCGGCGGTAGCGCACTTCGGGTGGGCGGCCGAGCGCGAGCACGAACAAGTGCTCGCGCTCGGCATCGGTGAGCAGCAAGGCGTGCGCGATGCGCTCGAGCACGTCGGCGGACGGCGCCCCGCCCCGGCCCTGCTCGAGCCAGGTGTACCAGGTGGGACTGATGTGTGCGCGCTGCGCCACTTCCTCGCGGCGCAGGCCCATCGTACGTCGCCGGCCCGCCGCGAAGCCGAGCGCACCGGGATCGAGCTTCAGCCGGCGCTGGCGCAGGTAGGTGCCCAGCCGATTTTCAGAGGTAACGGGTCGGTCCACGGTTACTATTTATACCAGGATAATGTCCCTTCTTTACCAGGATATCGCGTCGCCGCAGAGTGAGCGCCCCCTTAGGATGGAAGGACGACAGCATCATGCGTGTATTTGTGACCGGAGCCACGGGCTTCATCGGATCCGCTCTGGTTCCTGAACTGATCGGGGCCGGCCACCAGGTCCTCGGTCTGTGCCGAAACGAGACGAAGGCGGCCGCGCTCGCGGCCGCCGGTGCTGCGGTTCACCACGGCTCGCTCGATGACCCGCAGCGCCTCAGCGAGGGCGCCGCACAGTGCGACGGCGCGATCCACCTCGCCTTCGACCACGAGGTCTTCAACGACATCTCGCGCTTCGCCGAGAGCGGCCAGCAGGAGCAGCGCGCCATCGAGGCGATCGGCGCTGCGCTGGCAGGCTCTGCGCGTCCGTTCGTGCTCACCTCGGGCACCGGGATGCTCTCCCCGGGCCGCCTGGCGACGGAGCAGACGCCGCTGCAACCGGGCGGCCTCGCGCTGCCGCGCAACCCGGAAGCGGCCGGCGCGGCGATCGCCGCCCAGGGCGTGAACGTCTCCATCGTGCGCCTGCCGCAGGTCCACGACACGCACCGCCAGGGTTTGGTGAGCCGCTGGATTGCGATCGCGCTGCAACAGCGGTACCTCGCCTACGTCGGGGATGGTCTGAACCGCTGGCCTGCCGCCCACGTGCTCGACGTCGCACGGCTGTACCGGCTCGCGCTCGAGCGCGGACACTGCGGCTCGGTCTATCACGCGGTCGGGGAGCCCGGGGTGGCGGCGCGGGACGTCGCGACCACCCTCGGCTCGCGGCTGGACCTGCCGGTGAAATCCCTGGCCGCGCAGGACGCCCAGGGCTACTTCGGCTGGATGGCGCCGTTTGCGGCGGCGGACATCCCCGCCTCTAGCGATTGGACGCAACAGACGCTCGGCTGGCATCCGAACGGACCGGGACTGCTCGCCGATCTCGAGCGGCTCGAACTGCCGCCGGCCTGAGAAGTCGACCTGAGACATCGGCCTGAGACATCGACCTGAGGCGGCGGACCGGCGCGTCCGCCGCCTCCCGCAAGTCGCACAACACGCGAGTTCGTACGCGCTCATGCGCTACTATTCCGGCCCGGACCCATCGAAGCTGGAGGCGATACGTCCCATGGCGAATGAACATTTCCCGATCGATCTCAGTCAGCTGCGACCCCTGAAGCTCGATCCGAAGCTCGGCACCCTGAGCGATACGCAAAAGGCCGATCTGCGCCACAACATCCAGCTGTGCCGCGACACGATCGTGTTCTTCACGGCCCTCGCCGGCGCGCGGGGCCTCTCGGGGCACACCGGAGGTGCGTACGATACGGTGCCGGAAGTGATGATCGTGCGGGCTTTCATCGCCAACGGCGCACCCATCGTCCCGGTCTTCTACGACGAGGCCGGCCACCGAGTCGCGACGCAGTATCTGCTCTCGGTGCTCAATGGAGCGATGCCCGCGGAGCGGCTGCTGCACTACCGTGAGTTCGACAGCGGCCTGCCCGGTCACCCGGAGAAGAAACTCACCCCGGGCGTGGAGTTCAGCTCCGGACGCCTCGGGCACCTGTGGGCGTTCTGCAACGGCGTGGCGATGGCGAACCCGGACAAGGCGGTCATCCTGCTCGGCTCCGATGGGAGCCAAATGGAAGGCGACAATGCCGAGGCGGCGCGCCTCGCCGTGGCGCAGCAGCTGAACATCAAGCTGCTCCTCGATGATAACAACGTCACGATCGCCGGCCATCCCCAACAGTACATGCCCGGCTATGATCTGACGCGCACGCTCTCCGGTTACGGCCTCACGACCGCCACGACGATGGGCGAGGATCTTGATGCGCTGTACACGGATCTTGCCCGTGCGTTCAGCGATGCGCGCCCGCAGGCACTCGTGATCAAGCGCCCCATGGCCCCGGGCATCGTCGGTGCCGAGGGCAGTCCGCACGCGCACGAGGTGCTCAAGGCGGAAACCGCGATCCAATACTTGCAGACACGTGGCGGCTACGACGAGGCGATCGCCATGTTGAAGGCCGCGCAGACGGACAAGAGCCCGCTCACCTACCGCGGCTCCTCCGGCGTCGGCAAGAACCGCGATGACTTCGGCAAGATCGTCAACGAGATCCTCGACGGCATGACCCCTGCGCAGCGCCTCGCGAGCGTCAAGGTGTTCGACAACGACCTCGAGGGCTCGTGCGGGTTGCACCACATACGCAAGAAGTACCCAGACGTGTTCGTGCGCGGCGGCATCATGGAGCGCGGCAACTATTCCGCGGCCGCAGGCTTCGGCTCACAGCCCGGACGCCAGGGCATCTTCGCCACCTTCAGCGCCTTCCTCGAGATGTGTCTCAGCGAGATCACGATGGCACGGCTGAATTTCGCCAACGTGCTGGCGCACTTCAGTCACAGCGGCGTCGATGACATGGCGGACAATACCTGTCATTTCGGCATCAACAGCATGCTGGCCGACGGTGGGCTGCTGCCCGCGCATGGCGAGGACACGACCCGGCTGTACTTCCCCGCCGACCAGCACCAGTTTGCCGCCTGCGTCAAACGCATCTTCAACGACCCGGGGCTGCGATTTGTCTTCAGCACCCGCTCACCGGTGCCGGACTTGCTTGATGAATCCGGCAAGCCGCTGTACGAAGGCAAGCCGTTTGAGCCCGGCAAGGACTACCTCGTGCGCTCGGCCCCTGCTGGCGGCGGCTACATCGTCGCCATGGGCGAGACCGTCTACCGCGCGCTCGATGCCGTGATGACGCTCGGTGAAAGCGGCGTGAAAGTCGGCCTGATCAACAAGCCGACTCTGAACGTGATCGACCCGCAGATGATGCAGCGTCTCGCCGCCGCCCCGTTCGTGCTGGTGACCGAAGGGTGGAACGTGCGCACGGGTCTTGGCAGCCGCTTCGGATCACAGCTGCTGCAGGCGGGCTTCAAGGGACGCTACCACCACATCGGTACGTACCGCGAAGGCTGCGGTGGACTGTGGCAGCAGATGGGTCATCAGGGTCTGGATCCTGCGGGGATCGCCCGCGCGGTCCAGGCGCTGCTCTAAATCCGGCCTCGCGCACCTCGGACGGCGCAGCCTGCCGGCTGACCGGCACGCTGCGCCCCTCGACACTTCGGCGAAGCGCACCGCGATGAGCGGTGCGCGCGCGGCTCGAATGCGCTGCACGGCTACATCCAGCACGCACAGTCCCCGGCCGAGACGCTCTTCGATCGACACCCCCCACGCCCGTAGCGATGCAGCCGGTCACGTTGAGCGCAACGCCGTCCGGACTGTCGGCAAATCCCGCCTAGAAATCCGCATTCACCGGCAGGTCGGGCACCCCCACCAGCATGCGCAGATGCTCAAGCACTTCCTCTTGGCTCATCTGGCCGTCGGCCTTGTCGTGCGCCCAGGCGGCCCCAGTGCCGGTGGAGGTGAGCGCCTGAAAGCCGAGCTTCGCCAGACGGATCGCGCTGCCGCCATCCCAGGGATTGGGCAGAACGAAACAACCCGCTGCGCGCGGGCGAATCACTTATGGGACGGCCGTCGCTGCGCGTGCTGCGGACTGCAGAGCCGCCACGAAATGCTCACGCGCGGCATTGTGGGTGTTCGAGCACGTGAGCGTGCCCAACTCGATGCTCACCGCCTTGCGCCCGAGCCGCCGGTAGCGCACCCCGGCGCGGCGCAAGTTGCGCACCGAGGCCGGAACCAACGCGAAACCCATCCCGCTCGACACCAGTCCGATCACGGTCTGCATCTGGCGCGCCTGTTGGGTGATGCGTGGCGCAAAACCGAACGAGCGGCAGTAGCTGATGGTCAGATCGTACAGACCGGGGGCGATGTCGCGCGGCGGAACGATGAAGCTCTCATTCGCGAGCATGCGCAGATCCAGGGCCCCCGCGTCCCGAGCCGCCGGATGCCCCGCCGGCGCGGCGAGCACGAGCTCCTCGCGCAGCAGCCGCTTGAACTCGAGGTCCGGCGCATCCACCGGCGCGAGCGCTATGCCCAGATCGAGCCGCCCGGCGCGCAGCTGCGGAATCTGCGCATCACTGGTCAGTTCGTGCAGCTGGACCTGGACGGCCGGAAAGCGCGCTCGGAAGCTCTGCAGTGCCGGCGGCAGCACGCCGTAGTCGGCGATCGAGACGAACCCGACCGAGAGCATGCCGAGTTCCCCGCGCTCGGCGCGCTGCGCCTGCTGCCGGGCGAACTCGAGCCGCGCGAGCACCGTGCGCGCCTCCTGCAGGAAGGCCGCACCGGCGCCGCTCAGGGAGACGCCCCGAGAGGAGCGCTCGAGCAGCCGCACGCCGAGTTCGGCCTCCAGGCTCTTGATCTGCATCGACAGCGGCGGCTGCGAGACGTGCAGCCGTTGCGCGGCGCGCGAGAAACTGCCCTCCTCAGCGATCGCGATGAAATAGCGCAGCTGGCGCAGTTCCACTATTCGCAAATCCTATAGCGGATGCATTGATATCGTATTATCCCCTATAGCGCGTCCGGTTTCACACTATCGGTCGCCCTCATCCCGTGCGGCCTGCTGCCAAGAGAGTCTCGATCATGCCCGTCTATCGTTCCCGGACCAGTACCGCTGGGCGCAACATGGCCGGCGCCCGTTCCCTCTGGCGCGCCACCGGCATGAAGGACGGCGACTTCGACAAGCCCATCATCGCGGTGGCGAACTCGTTCACACAGTTCGTGCCCGGGCACGTGCACCTGAAGGATCTCGGTCAGCTGGTGATCAGTGAGATCGAGCGGGCCGGCGGCGTCGGCAAGGAATTCAACACCATCGCGGTGGACGATGGCATCGCCATGGGCCACGACGGGATGCTCTACAGCCTGCCCTCGCGCGACATCATTGCCGACAGCGTCGAGTACATGTGCAATGCGCACACCGCCGATGCGCTGGTGTGCATCTCGAACTGCGACAAGATCACCCCGGGAATGCTCATGGCGGCGCTGCGGTTGAACATCCCAACGGTCTTCGTCTCAGGCGGGCCGATGGAAGCCGGTAAGGCGCAGCTCGCCGGCAAGTCGGCCTCGCTCGATCTGATCGATGCGATCGTCGCGGCCGCCGATGAGCGGGTCTCCGACGCCGACGTGCAGACCATCGAGCGCTCGGCGTGTCCGACCTGCGGCTCGTGCTCGGGGATGTTCACGGCCAACTCGATGAACTGCCTCACCGAAGCGCTCGGCTTGTCCCTGCCCGGCAATGGCACGCTGGTGGCCACACACGCGGACCGAGAACAGCTGTTTCGCACCGCGGGCCGTCTGATCGTCGAGCTGACCCGGCGCTACTATGAGCAGGACGATCCCCGCGCGCTGCCGCGCAACATCGCCTGCAAGGCGGCGTTCGAGAATGCGATGTCGCTCGACATCGCCATGGGCGGCTCGACCAATACCGTGCTGCACCTGCTCGCGGCCGCGGAGGAAGCCGAGGTCGACTTTCGCATCAGCGACATCGACCGGCTCTCGCGCCGAGTACCGAATCTGTGCAAAGTGGCGCCCTCGAGTCACTTCCATCTCGAGGACGTACACCGAGCCGGCGGCGTCATGGCCATCCTCGGGGAACTCGCCCGCGCCGAACTGCTCGACACGGCCGTCCCGATGGTGCACGCCGAGTCGCTCGCCGCAGCACTCGAACGGTGGGACATCGCCCGTTCGTCTGCGCCGCAAGTGCACGAACTCTTCCGCGCTGCCCCTGGCGGAGTGCGCACCCAGGTGGCCTTCTCGCAAAACCGACGCTACCGGGAGCTCGACACCGACCGCTCCGCCGGCTGCATTCGCAGCCGCGATGCGGCATACAGCCAGGACGGCGGTCTCGCGGTGCTCTACGGCAATCTCGCCGAGCGCGGCTGCATCGTGAAGACCGCGGGCGTGGATGCGAGCATCCTGCGCTTTCAGGGGCCCGCGGTCGTGGTCGAAAGCCAGGAGGAAGCGGTCGAGAGCATCCTCAGCGGCCGCGTGAAGGCCGGGGATGTCGTGCTGATCCGCTACGAAGGGCCTCGAGGCGGTCCCGGAATGCAGGAGATGCTCTACCCCACGAGTTACCTCAAATCCAAGGGCTTGGGGAAGGCCTGCGCGCTGATCACCGACGGGCGCTTCTCCGGCGGCACCGCGGGCCTCTCCATCGGTCACGTGTCCCCCGAGGCTGCCGAAGGCGGCACCATCGGTCTGGTGCAAAGCGGGGACCGCATCGTCATCGACATCCCAGGGCGCACGGTGCGCGTCGAGTTGAGCGAGGAGGAGCTTGCCCGGCGGCGCGTGGCCCAGTCCGCCCGCGGCTGGAAACCCCAGCACCCTCGGCCGCGCAAAGTGAGCGCCGCACTGAAAGCGTACGCAAAACTCGTGACCAGCGCCGATCGGGGCGCCGTGCGCAATCTCGATCTGTTGAGCGACTGAACTCACGAGGTGCGCTCTGGGGAACCCGGCCGTTCACTCCGGATAGCTCGCGCAGGATCGGCGCCCGCAGACGTCGCTCATTGCTGATCACCGCGGCAGGGGTCACGCCTGCCTCGGCAGCGATACAGGCTTTGGTCGCACTCGCGGCCGGAAGACTCTAATCGATTGACGGCGTCAGACCCCGGACCCCGGGGGCGCACCGTCGAGCGATGCGGCGGGTTACCGCCTCCACCACTGGCATCAACGTGGGATGTCGGTGGGCGTCTGCGCGCAATGCGAATGCGGAAAACCATCTGCGTTCATCCATTCGTACTCTAGGCCCACCGTAGCGCAGCGCCCAGGATGCCGACCGCGTGGCCATTGAATCGCACCCAGTCACATCAACACTCCATCGGTCACGTTCTGTCCCGATCAGATGTCCGGACCGCTCGTCCAGGGCGCGACACGCGGGTCACCTGCCACGACCGGATGATGAACCCTCCTTCACACGGGGGGATCTGACGCGTCCCGCGCAGCGGTCACGGCAGCGGGCTGCGGCGCATACCCCAGGGACGCACACCTAGCGCATAGTCGCCGATGAATCGCTAATGATCACCTCGACCCGTCGGTTTTGCTGACGTCCGAATGCTGAGTCATTGCCGGCCACCGGATCACTCTCGCCCTCGCCTGATGCGGAAATGCGCCTGGACTGAATGCCCTGCCCGATCAAATAGGACTTCACGGAATCCGCACGCCGCTCCGAAAGCCCCAAATTGTAATCTTCCGTTCCCACATTGTCCGTATAACCCCGTATCGCAATGGTGCGGTTCGGGTACTGGTCGAGGAAGGCCACCAACCTGTTCAATTGACGCGAAGCACCTGCTCTCAGCGCAGCGCCTCCATTCCTGAAGAGTACATCGCCGAGCGTCAGCACCAAGCCACGATCCGTCGATTTGGCCTGCAACCGCTCGATCTGCTGCTGCAGCGACGCGGTGTACTGCTGCGATCCTGCGGCGGCCACGCGGGCCGCACTGACCTCACCGCGCGCCTGCGCAGCAGCAACCTTCGCATCCGCCGTGTCAGCGCGCGCCGCCGCAACCTCACTCTGCGCGACGTCCGCTTCGCGAGTACGTGCATGAAGACGGGCTCTCTCGCGCTGTGCCATCAGGGCTGGACGCTGCGCTTCCAAAAACGCCGTCTCAGCCTGCGCCCTCGCGGTCTCGACTTTCCGATCGGCCAGGAAGACTCTGTACGCTTCGAGCCGCCTATCGTCCTGCGGTTGCTCTGCGAGGCGTACTGCTTGCACCGCAGCGTCGAGCGCGAGCGGCGCGCGGTTCGCAAGATCCGGGTTCGACTGCAGCCGCGTCAGGTTCGCACGCGCGTCGGCCGCACCATTTGACTCAACAGGCGCCGACGCGCAGGCGGCAAGCAACACTGAGGCCACCGCCGCCGCAACCAACGTCGTGACTGGATTGACAAGAATTTTATCACCCGCATTCATGGTGTGTCTCCCGAGGAGCTGCGCTGCATCTCCTCGATCAGAATCTTCGTACTGCGCACCATCTCCTCATTCACCGCTCGTGCTCTGGCCTCCGCGGTCATTGAGGCGGCAAGTTCGGCGTCGGCTCTGGATTCGTTCGCCAACCGCGCCGCCTTCGTCATCCGCTGAGCGGACACGGCGTCGTTGGCCGAGGCCAATTTTGCGCGCGCTTCGATCATTTGCTTTGGGGCGTAGCGCCCCGCCTTGGCTTCTTGAGCCTGCACAATGGCTCGGTGCGCGGCCTGCAAATTCGAGGTCGGCGGCGGCATCGAGGCGCACGCCCCGAGCGTCAGCACACCTACGAGTACAACTGCCCCGCTCAAGGTCCGCTCGCGACTCATCTTCAATGCTCCACTCATGTCAGTTTCCTGCCTAGTGTCCGCGAATGACCAATTCGGCAGCCATTCATCGGGAGTCGAATCTTGACCGGCATTGGCACCTGAGTCGGTCCTGTCTGTTACACACATTTCTGGTCGGTTTTCGACCCCGCCGATGCCCCGATAACGAGGGGCTGGACACAACTGCGCGGCTCTGATAGCCTTTCTCCCACGGCGTAGTACGAGGGAGGAAGCTCGAGAACGTGGCGAAGAGATCGCGATGCGAAGATCCTGAAGTTTTGTCTATCATGGCATCTGGCACCGAGTCGGTGGAGTGGGTCG